>CAJTMS010000044.1 GCA_910577155.1 uncultured Mailhella sp. | reverse complement strand
AAACTGGTTTAAATCTTGTGGGTATTATTCTTAATGTTACAAGGAAATGCTCTAAAACAAAACAAAATTTATTTATCCACCGCTTTTTGCAACAACGCGTTAAAATATAAAAGCCTTGGCATTTGCCAAGGCTTTTCTTCTATAAGGATATTTTTGTTTTGTTAGACAACGCCGTGGGCACCGGGCTTTTCAAAATCTTCTTCTTTCTTTTGCTGATTGATATAGAGATCGATATCACCAAAAGCCATAAGAATGGGGCTGGCAACAAAGATAGAAGAATAGGAACCGACAATAATGCCGATAAGCATGGTCAGAGCAAAGTCATTGATAACACTGCCGCCTAAAATATACAGGCTTAAACAAGCTGCAAGGGTGGTAAAAGAGGTCATTAACGTACGAGATAGGGTTTGGTTAGCACTCATATTGATAACCTCGCCAATAGTCGGTTTTACACTTTGTTTTGCAACTTTGGCAATATTTTCGCGGATACGATCGTAAATAACAATGGTATCGTTCAAAGAGTAGCCCACAAGGGTCAGCAGGGCAGCAATAACATTGAGGTCAATTTCTTTGCCGAACAAAGTCAGCAAACCAAGAGTGATAAAAACGTCATGGATAAGGGAAAGCAGCGTCCCCAGAGAATAATTGAGCTTTACTTTCCAAGCCAAAATAAGCGTGACGACCAGAGCAAAACAAATGGCGTATATTTTGTTGAAAAGCACAATGCCAAACTGGGAGGAGAGAAAATCTAAAATAAAGATAATTCCCCATAAAAGCACGGCAATTCCTGCTGCTGTAAACCAGTTGTGCTCAAAACGACCGGAAATGTAAACGGTAATCAGCAAGATAGAATAGAAAACTGCTTCCACTGCCATGTCCCGCAGTTCGGAGCCAACCTTCGGACCAACCATTTCAAGACGGGTAATTTCTACCTCATTACCTTGGAAACTTTCCTGCAGGGCTTTATTTAAATCCTGTCTGAGGTTTTTATGTCCGCTTTCAGAGGCGCTGAAACGCAGGAGATAATGATGGTTGTCTTCACCAATTTTTTGGACGATAAGCCCGGGCATTTCAATATCTTTGAGTGCCCCCTTTACTTCTTCATCGCTGACTTCGTTTTTGAATTCGATTTGCACCATAACGCCGCCGGCGAAGTCAACGCCGTAGTTCAAGCCTTTATTCATAATAATGGCAAGAAAGCCAATGATGATAAGCAGAGAGGTAAGCGTATAGGCAATTTTTCGATAGCCGACAAAGTCAATATTCACAGAATCTTTAATAAGTTGAATAGGCATATACTTCTCCTAAACGCTCAAGGTTTTGTCAGGATTTTTGCTTGACCACCATTCATAGAAGGCACGGCAGACAAAAACAGAAGTAAACATGGAAGCAACAATACCGAGGCTCAGAGTAATCGCAAAGCCGCGGATTGGTCCCGTACCAAATTGATAGAGGATAATGGCGGCAATAATGGTTGTCAGGTTTGAGTCAATGATGGAAATACTTGCACGGTTAAAGCCGGCATAAATAGCTTCGGCTGAACTCATGCCGAGCCGTAATTCTTCGCGTATGCGTTCAAAAATCAGCACGTTTGCGTCAACAGCCATACCAATAGTCAGAACAACCCCCGCAATACCGGGCAGGGTCAGTGTTGCACCAAACATGGAAAGCCCTGCAAATAAAAGGGTCAGTGTTCCGCAAAGAAGAACGTCCGCAACAAGCCCTGAAAAACCATAGAATAAGGGCATCATGCCAAGCACCAGCAAGGCACCGACTAAGGAAGCCGTGATACCGCTCGTAATGGATTCTTGTCCAAGAGAAGGACCCACTGTTCTTTCTTCCAAAATATTGACCGGAGCAGGAAGGGAACCGGCTCGTAAAACAACGGCTAAGTCATTGGCTTCTTCCGTGGTAAAATCACCGCTGATACTTGCTTCACCGCCGGCAATTCTGTCTTGGATAACAGGGGCGGAATAAACTTCGCCGTCAAGCACAATAGCAAGGCGTTTTTTGATATTTTCGCCGGTTATTTTTTCAAAGGCAATTGCGCCCTGAGGGCTGAATTTCAAAGAAACATAGGAAGAGCCGTACTGATCAAAAGCAGGACGGGCATTGGCAATATCTGCACCGGTTAACAAGACTTCGTTATCAAGGATAATGGTAGAATGTCCTGTTTTTCTGTCCAGCATGGGAAAACGGCTTGTGCCCGCAGGCAGTACCATGCTGTTGGCGTTCACATCGTCACGAACAAGCCGAAATTCAAGGTGTGCAGTTTGACCGACAATTTGGATAGCGCGGCTTGTGTCCGTAAGTCCCGGTAACTGTACTTGTACCTGATTATTGGATTGTTTGCGGATATCAGGTTCTGCCACTCCAAATTGGTCAATACGGTTGCGAACGGTGCGGACAACCTGGTCAAGGGTAAGGTTTTCGGCTTCTTTTCTTGCCATGTCGTTCAGAACATATTTTAAGCTCAGCCCCTCAGAGGAACCGGCATTATACACTGTTTCGGATTCAAGCTGTAAATTGGGGTACCATTTTTGGATAGTCTGTTTGACGGCTGTTGCTGAATCAGCTTTTGGAACAATGATTTCCAGCTGTCCTTCAGTAATACGCGGACGCAAAATATTTAACCCGTCAGAAATCACACGTTCACGAACTCCTTGTCCTGTGATGGAAAGTGTGCTTTCAAGCGCTTTTTCCACATCAACACCAAGGGTCAGGTTCATTCCCCCTTTGAGATCAAGTCCTAAATTAATTCGCTGTGTAGGGAGTATATCACTAAAAATACTGTTTCCAATAGCAGGAATATTGGGTAAAGCATAATATAAGCCTGCCAATAAAACAAGAATGGACAGGATAAGACGAAAGGTTATTGATTTCATGAAATTTCCCAAATAGAATTTTGGTTTTTGCTACAAAGAAACCTCCCCTGTATAAGGAGAGGTACATTTGTATTATTTTTCTGGATTTTCGTTAGCGACTGTATCCAAATTTTTAGGGTCGTATGTTCCGCTTACATAGGAACGGGGAGTACGGACTTTTGTGTCACCAAGGTCAATGGTGAAAATATCGCCGTCAATGTCAACAATACGACCAAGTAACCCACCGGAGGTAATAATATAATCACCTTTTTTCAGTGCGTTTAACATTTCTCTGTGTTGTTTTGCTCTTTTTTGTTGTGGACGGATTAATAAGAAATAGAACACAACAAACATAAGAATAAGTGGCACAAAGGACGCAAAAATTCCGCCAGTGTCACCGGCAGCACCCGGATTTCCGGCTGCAGCATACGCAATAGAGGTAAGCATTGAAGCCTCCAAAAAAGAATTTACCAAACGGTATTAAAAAAATAATCATGAATGATATTTTGGCAATATCAAAATGTGTATACCGTATTTTTTTTATTAATGCATTAGTTATTTTGCAGAAAAAATTTTTTTCTTAGCCGAAAGCATTTGCTGTAATTTATTTGCCAATGCAAAATTCCTCAAAAATGGCATTAAATGTTTCGTCAACATTACATAAGCCGGTAATATCGGCAAGAAAACGGGCAGCACTTTCAAGACGGATAGCCGTAATATCAGGAGGCAGTATGTTAATTTCCGTCTGCAGAACGGCAAGTTCATCATAGGCCTGCCGGAGAAGTTTTGCCTGTCTGCGGTTAGGGGCAATTTCATTTTGTCCGCCGCTGCTGACTATAAGCATGGAGTATGCTTTTTGGGCTAACGCATCAATACTGTGGTGGAAATATTCGCCTTGCTGTTTTTGGCGGGCGGAAAGACAAAGCACAGGGCATTGTGTTTTGTCTTCAAGGGCTGCTGCCTGTTCTTTGGCAAGGGGGGCTATATCCGCTTTATTCCAAATACAAAGTTTTTTGACATGTTCAGGAAGCAAAGAAAGTTCTGCCTGCATGTGTTCAAAAATGGCGTTCGTATTTTTGCCGCATTTTTTTAAAATGGCATTGCCGTCGAAAACAAGCAAAACAATATCCGCCTGTTCAATGAGTGCGAGGCTTCGGCAAATTCCCTCTGCTTCTATGGGATTGATAGGGGTATTTTGCCCGAAAAGCGTATGTGTTTTTATACCGGCAAGAATTTCCTTTATTTCTTTTGCCCGTTTTTCGTCAAAATAAACGCTTGAGTTTGGATAATGCTCCATAATCCAAGCAATTTCACGAAGTCCCGCCGTGTCAGTCAAGCGAATGGGCAAGCCTTTGAAAGAGCTTGCTTCTTCTAAATAATCACGGGTTGTGCCCGCTTCATCGGTGACTATGGCACGTTCTCTGCCTAAAAGGGCATTCATGAGACTGGATTTTCCTGCATTGACTTGTCCTGCAAGGACAACCAAAGCTCCTTCCTGCCACGGTTTTGCCCGTTCATAGGCATTAATCAAGGCTTGGATATCTTGCTGCAATGCACTGACAAGACTGTGAAATTCCTCATGGGGCAGGCACTCGCCCTCTTCCTCAGGAAAATCAATGGCAAGGCAAAGACGGCGGCGTATATATTCAATTTGTGTGCGCAGTTCCTCTATACGCTTTCCTAATTGCCCGTGGAGTTTCGCAGAGGCTAGGCGTAAACCCTCCACGCTGGGAGCAGAAATAATTTCGGCAACGGCTTCTGCCTGAGATAAGTCAATACGCCCGTTTAAAAAAGCCCGTTTGGTAAATTCTCCCGCTTCAGCCTGCCGTAAACCGAGGGAAAAAATATAGTCAAGCATGGTATGCAGTAAAATAGTACTGCCGTGGGCATGGATTTCTGCAACATCTTCCCCTGTGTAGGAATGGGGAGCAGGGAAATAAACAGCCAGAATTTCGTCTAAAATTTGCTCCTGCCCACTTTGCTGCATACAAAAGGAACCATAATGCATATAGCGGGGCATAAGCCTAAAATTTGCCCTTTTTTTCGGACGAAAAACAGCCAATAAAATTTCTTTTGCCCGCTGTCCGGAAATTCTGATAACTCCAAGCCCGCCTGCGGAAGCGCCGGTAGCAATGGCAGCAATGGTATCTTTTTTATCCATCATATGAACTGGTTTTTGTTTTTTCGATTAATTCTGCAACATTGCCAAGGCAGTAGCCTGTGATTTGCCCCTGTGCAACAAGGGTGTTTCGGATATCTGTGATGTCGACCTGATAAACAACCAGTTTCGAACCGTTCTTGAGCAGGCTTGCTTTGGCAAAAAGTTTGCCGCCAATGCCTTTATTTAAAAAGGAAATGGAACTTTGCGTGTTAACGCAAAAGCGCCCTGCTGCATGGCAGGCTGTTTCAAAGCACATGTCTGCGAGAGAAAAAATTGCTCCGCCGTGGGCAATGCCAAGGGGATTTTTATGCTTGTCAGTAAGAGGCATCATGCACTCGGCGGATGTGTCTGAAAAACTGACAACTTCAATTTGGAAATATTTGCCGACCAAATCTTTATTGCCGATAAGGTCTTGTAATTCTTCTTTTGTAATTGTACTCATTTCTCTTCTCTTATATTGTTATTCATCTTCCATTAAAAATTTTTCATTTTCATCAGCATAAGCCTGTTCAAAATGGGCTTTGTATTCCTGATACCTTCCCTCAAGAATGGCTTTTCTCGCTCCGCGGACAAGATCAAGGAAAAAAGTCAGATTATGCAGGGAATTAAGTCTGAAGGATAAAATTTCCTGACTTGTGTACAAATGCCGCAAATAGGCTTTGCTGAAAGTACGGCAGGTATAGCAGCTGCAATGCTCATCAAGCGGGCTGTCGTCTTCAGCAAATTCTTTGCGTTTGATGTTGATTTTGCCATTATACGTATAAAGGGTTCCGTTTCTGGCATTTCGCGTAGGTAAAACGCAGTCGAACATATCCACGCCGTTTTCAATTCCATACAGGATATCAAGGGGAGTACCCACACCCATGAGGTAACGAGGCTTTGTCTGCGGAAGAATGGGATTCAGCTCTTTGATAATTTTTACCATTTTATGTTTTGGTTCTCCAACCGCAAGCCCGCCGATGGCATAACCCTCCATGCCGATTTCCATGAGGGATTTTGCACTCATTTCCCGTAAATGGGAATAGGTTTCGCCCTGAACAATGCCGAACAAAAGATTGCCTCGTGATTTTTCACCTACTGCCATTTTATCACAGGGCATTTTGCTGACAAAATGAGGAGGATAGGCTTCACGGCAGCGCTTTGCCCATGCGGTGCTCCGCTCTACGGCTTTTAATGCTTCTTTTTCTGTTGCTCCATAGCCAATACATTCGTCCAGCTGCATCATAATATCGGAATTGAGATTACGCTGGATAGCAATAACTTTTTCAGGGGAAAAGATATGTTTGGAGCCGTCAAGATGGGAACGGAATTCCACGTATTCATCGGTCATTTTCCGAAGCGAACTTAAGCTAAAAACCTGAAAGCCCCCGCTGTCTGTTAAAATAGGCTTATTCCATGCTATAAATTTATGCAGACCGCCGCGGCGGGCAATGAGCTCGTCATTGGGGCGAAGATAAAGGTGATAGGTATTGCCTAAAATAATTTGTGCGCCAAGGGCATTTAAATCATCGGGAGCAATAGCTTTTACACTGCCAACGGTGCCAACCGGCATGAAAATAGGCGTTTCGATACTGCCATGGGCTGTCTGTAAAAGTCCTGCTCGGGCATTTCCATCTGCGGCAAGCACGGTAAAATTTCCAATTTGCGTTCTGTCCATTCTTATCTCGTATTTTTTTTCTGTGCCGATAGTATAATAAAGCTTGGCACTTGAAAAGAAAAACTTTTGCCTTTAAATGAAAAAAGGAAGCCCGGAAAAGGCTTCCTTTTTTTTTTCTGTTTTCAAGAAAAATTACAGACTATAATCGCCACGATTAAATTTGTAAGTTTCTGTTACTGCCATAATTTCCAAATCGTTAATCATGGCGTCAAGAGAAGAATCTTGTTCAGAAAGACTTGCATAGTTTTGACGCAGATCGTTTACACTTCGGTTAAACGCTGTAAGCCCTTGCCATGCCTGCTTCAAATCGAAAGCAGCATTTTGACTTTGTACACTTTGGGTATACATATCAAGGCTTGAAAGGGAATTTTCAATATCAGCCATAAGAGCTCTCCGGGTATAAGCAGTTTCAGAATCTGCTTCGCTTGCACTTTGTGTGGAAGCAATGGTTTCATTTTCAATACCCATATTTTGGGCTGAAAGCGCCAGGGTTGATAAAGAAATTTCCTCATTTGCATTCGTTGCGTCGGGCTTTTGCATGGCACTTTGTAAAATGTCTTCAAAAGCAGTGGAGCTGTCTGCGCTCTTTGTCTTTGCCTGTTGGGCTTGTTGTTGAGCGAGAAGAATTCTTTCCAGTTCTGAGTTAATCTTCATACGTCACTCCTTAGGGCTTTTTCTTTTGAAAGAATTTGCCCTCACGCAATCCATAAAAAAACTATATGCCGAACCGGGCAAAAAGTATAGTTTTAAATCTGGTTGCTTTTCCTTATGCAAAAGCCTTGCCAAAAAGTCTAGACTTTTTCTAGTATATTGATTTTACTTATTTTAAGATTTTTTATCCGCTTTTTTTGAGGGGAGTAAGCCTGTAAATTTTTCCTCTGAAAAAAATATTTTTGCAAATTCTCATTAATAACTTGTGCAGACGGAAAAAAATACCTATTATGGTGTGAAGAAGTTTTTATAACCTTAAATTTTTGGAAAGGGGTTTTTTATGGCATCTTTTAAGAAAATTGTTTGTGCTTTAGATTTAGCAGAGCATAGCAAGCAAGTTGCTTCTTATGCAAGCATGCTTGCACAACTTTCCGGTGGAAGCATAGTGGCACTTTATGTTGCTCCTACCATGACACAGTATACCGGTTTTCACGTTCCGCCTAATTCCATTGATACGTTTGTGAGCGAAATCGTTGATGGAGCCAAGGCAACCATGGAACAATTCGTAAAAGAAAACTTTTCCGGTGTGGCAGTAAGCTCTGATGTTGTCATTGGCTATGCTGCTGAAGAAATTTTAGCTTGTGCGGAAAGAGAAAAAGCTGACCTTATTATTATGGGAACACACGGAAGAACAGGTATTGACCGCATGCTTTTTGGTTCTGTTGCTGAAAAGGTTGTTAAAAATTCAACTGTTCCTGTTTTGACCATTCGTCCGACAGAGTAATTTTATCATAGAAAAGTGAGGAGCTTTGGCATTGTCAAAGCTCTTCTTTTCTGTATTTTTTTTGGCTTTTACGGGGTTTTTTATGGCTGATGAGAAAAGCGTTTTACCAATTTGCGAGCATATACAATTGTTTGAGCCCTATGTTGCAGGCTTATCCATTGATGAAATTAAAGAAAAATACCAATTAGACCATGTTATTAAAATGGCAAGTAATGAAAACCCTTTTGGTTCTTCTTCTCTTGCGAAGGAAAGCATGATGCAAAATGCCTGCAATGCTTTTCGCTACCCTCAGGCCGGAAACCCAAAGCTTGTAAAAGCCATAGCCAAATACTATCAAAAAAAATATCCTTTTCTTAAAGAAAAACAAATTTTTGCGGGCAATGGTTCAGATGAAATCATTGACCTCTTATTTCGTGTTCTGACTATTCCGCATAAGCATAATGCCGTTATGTTCAAACCTTGTTTTGGACTTTATTCCACACAGGCAAAAGTGCAGAATTGCGAAATCCGCACTGTGCCGCTGAAAGAAGATTTTTCTTTTGATTTTCAAGGACTGCGAGCCTTGGTGGATGAAAATACCGCCCTTGTTTTTGTGACCAGTCCTGATAATCCCAGCGGACGGCTTGCGGACAGGCAGGAATTGCTTGCTTTTGCACGGTCTTTGCCTAAAACCTGCCTGCTTGTGGTTGATGAAGCCTATATCGAGTTTGCAGGCAGGGAAGAGGAGTGTTCCGTTATAGGGGAACTTGCCGCTTTTGAAAATGTTGCCGTGATGCGGACATTTTCAAAGGTGTATGGGCTTGCAGGCATGCGTATCGGCTATATTTTTGTACCGGAAATTGTGGCTGATTATTTGTGGCGTATCCGTTTGCCATTTTCCATTAATATTTTGGCGCAGGAAGCGGCTGTCTGTGCTTTGGCAGATGAGGAATTTAAACAAAAAACCATTACTCATACCATAACAGCGCGCAAAAAGATGAGTAAAGCATTACAGGAACTGGGCTGTACGGTTTATCCCTCCCATTCCAATTTTATCATGTTTAAACCTGCTTCTCTTCCGGCAAAAGAAGTATGCCAAAAACTTTTGGAACGGGGAATAATTGTCCGTGCTCTTTCCAGTTACGGGCTAGCCCATCTTGTGCGGGTTTCCATTGGCACGTCAGAAGAAAATGATGAATTTTTAGTCCAACTCAAGGATATTCTGGGCAAAGGACATTTCATCGTCACAGTGGACGGACCTGCAGGAGTGGGAAAAAGTACGCTGGCAAAAAAACTGGCAAAGCATTTAGGTATTGCCTATTTGGATACAGGCGCCATGTACAGGAGTTTGGGCTTACGCGTTGGCGCAGGAATAGCAGATTTAAGTGACGGTAAAATGCAGGAAGAATTTTCCAAGTATGCATTTTCTCTGAAAAAAGAAGCCGATCAGTATGTCCTGTACTGCAATGATGAAAAAATTGGCGATGAAATCCGTACGGAAAAGGCAAGCCGTTTAGCTTCTATTATGGGAAAATTACCGGAAGCCCGCAAAGCTTTGCAGAAATTTCAGCGGGAAATAGGGAAAAATATTTCGCTTGTTGCAGAGGGAAGAGATATGGGCACTGTTGTTTTTCCCCATGCGTCTGTTAAATTTTTCCTTGACGCCCGCCCTGAAGTAAGGGCAAAACGCCGTTATGACGAACTTTTGCAAAAAGGACAGACGGAAAAGTATGAGGACATTTTGCAAAATATTATTGCCCGTGACGAACAGGACAGAAACAGGGCTGTTGATCCGCTGAAGCCCCATGAAACGGCAATTATTGTAGATACTTCAGATTTGGATATTGACGGTGTTTTTCAAACACTTCTCCGTCATTGTCCGGCAAAATGAGGTAGGGAGAAAATGATGCATATTAAAGTCCTTTCATTTGAAAAGGAACTTTTTGAAGCAAAACTTATTCAAAGAGAACGGCGTTTTTTTATTGAATTTGTCCACAAAAATGTCAGTGATGCGGCTCTTGCGGCAGGAGAGTATAAAAGTGAATTTGCCCATACCAATAATACCGGCTCCATGCTTGGGCTGATTAAAAAAGGCCGCTCCATTTTATTGTCCAAAGCCGAGAATCCTGCCCGAAAACTTGCCTATACGCTGGAAGCAGTTAATTTAAATAAGGACGGGGAAAAAAAACTGTGGCTTGGCGTAAATACCTCTGTTCCCAACCGCTTTCTGCAGCAGCTTTTTTTACTTAACCCTGCATTTGAATATACGCTGCTTCCTTTTGCCAAAGATTTTCAGCAGATAAAAATGGAAGCAAAAAATGGCGAAAGCCGCCTTGACGCCTGTCTTTTTTCAGACAGCGGCAAAAAAGCATGGGTTGAATGTAAAAATGTTTCCATGGTGGAATATGATGCGGCTGCATTTCCTGATGCAGTGAGTGAGCGGGGACAAAAACATTTGGAAACTCTTATGCGTCTGAAAAAGCAAGGGGACAGGACAATTATGTTCTATGTCGTGCAAAGAACGGACGCCGCGTGTTTTATGCCTGCTGATTTTATTGACAATGTCTATGCAGAAAAGTTAAAAAAAGCGTATGGCATGGGTGTTGAAGTGTATGCTGCTGTCGCAGATGTCCAAAAAGACGGTATTTATTTTGCCGGTTATCTTCCTCTTGCACCTTGTTATTTTAAAGGATAAGATGAAAAAAGAATTTTTAATATGGGATGTTGTGTGAAAAGAATTTTGCTTGCTTATGTGGTTTTGCTTTGTTGTTTTTCTCTTTTTGTGAAAAATCTTTCTGCTCACCCTTTGGATTTTACTGTTTTGCAGCACGGTTCTCATCCTGATACCGTTACTATGGACAGTGTTTCGCATATTCTTGTTATTGGCGGAATACAGGGAGATGAACCCGGCGGCTTTTCTGCTGCATCGCTTCTTGGCACGCATTATACCTTTAAAAATGGATATGTGACGATTATCCCCAATTTAAATTTTCTTTCCATTATTAATAGAAACCGCGGCACTTCCGGAGATATGAACAGAAAATTTGCAAAACTCAGTGAAAAAGACCCTGATTTTCATGCCGTGAAACGGGTGCAGGAACTTATCCGTTCCCCGGAAGTGGATTTGATTTTAAATTTGCATGACGGCAGCGGATTTTACAGCCCTACCTATATCAATGATATGCAAAATCCCAAACGCTGGGGAAATTCCGTGATTATTGACCAAGAGGAATGTGGTGCTGTTCCTTTTGGAAATTTAGGAGAGATAGGACGAAAAGTTGTTGCCAAAGTTAATGAAAATTTGCTGGAAAAGGATCATTCCTACCATTTAAAAAATACGGAAACTGGCAAAGGCGATAAGGAAATGGAAAAATCCCTGACATGGTTTGCTTTAGGACAGGGAAAGCCGGCCTTTGGAATTGAAGCAACAAAAAATATCAATGTCGCAGGGCGGGTGTATTACCATTTGCACGCGATTGAGGCATTTTTTGAGGAAGCCGGCATTGAGTTTGCCCGTGATTTTCCCTTGACGACAAAGGGTATTCATGAGGCTTTGAATAAAGATATTTATCTTGGTTTTATGGACAGCAGCCTGATTTTGCCCTTAGATGACATCAGGCGCCCGCAGCTTGGGGTTTTTCCCATGGAAAAAAACTATGCAGCTGAGGGAAACAGCCCTATTTTAACAGCACTCGCAGAAAAAAATACCATGCAGGTGCATTATGGAAATAACAGGGTAACGAATTTTAAAGTAGAATGGCTGGAGCGGGACACAGAGCTGAAAACCATGCAGGTTGAACTGGACGGAAACGTGTATACGGCAAAGTTCGGTGATATTTTATATGCAAAAAATTATGTCAATGTATTGCCGCAAAGAGGATACCGTTTGAATGCTATCGGGGCTGTTGTGGGAAATGGACCCCGCGGTGATGAAAGCGGAATAAAAATTTATAAAAAAGCGTTTCAAGAGCGCTTTTCCCTTGATAAATCAGGAAATCAATATCGTTTGGAAATATATAAGGGCGGAAAATACGCAGGAACATTTATTTTGCAGTATTGCAAAAATGTGCCGGAACATCCTGTGTTTTCTCCGCTTGATTAAAGCTTTTTGAAATTGAAACTGTTTGAAATTAAAAGCCTTTTCAAGTTAAGGTGCTGCAGATAAAAGGGTAGATATGGAAAAAATACCGGAACCGTTAAAAATCCTTGTGGAACAAATTGCCCGCTTGCCGGGGCTTGGTCCAAAATCCGCAATGCGTGTGGCGATGACCTTATTAAAATGGCCGGAAGCAGAAACCATGCGTCTTGGAAAAAATATTTATGATTTACGGGGCAATCTTCATTTATGTCAGGAATGCGGGGCATTGTCCGATGTTGATCCCTGCAATATTTGTTCTGATCCCATGCGCTCCGATGATATGTTATGCCTTGTTTCCGAATGGGACAGCATGCTGATCTTGGAGGAAGGCGGTTTTTATAAAGGAAAATATTTTATTTTAGGGGGCTTGCTTTCTCCTTTGGACAGCCATTCCTATGAATATTTGGAAATGGACAGGCTCATGAACAGGCTTGCAAAAGGGGAAATAAAAGAGCTTGTGCTTGCCTTGGGTGCAACGGCTGAAGCTGAAGCAACGGCTGTTTATGTCCGTGAAAAAGTAACGGCACGTTTTCCTTCGATAAAAGTAACCCGATTAGCCCAAGGTATTCCGCTGGGAGCAGAAGTAAAGTTCATGGATAAGGAAACCTTGCGTCAATCATTGCAATATCGTCAAGAATTATAACATGTTATGAAAGGATTAGATATAACATGAGAAAATTTTCTCCCTTGCCTTTAATTGCCTTTTTATTATGCGGTCATGCCGCACTCTTTTTCTTTTTTCGTTTAATTCTTTTTTCTTTTGTTTATCCGCAAATAACTGATCATGACGCAATTTTTGAAGGGCTTTATATCGGGCTGAAATTTGATATGCGTTATGTGGTTTTTCTCATCCTTATACCAAGTATATGTCTGCTTATTCCTTTTTTTGAACGTTTACTGGTAACGAGCAGGTTGTTCAGGTCTGTGCTTTGTTTTATGCAGACTGCGCTTTTTATGTGCATGCTGTTTATTTATCTTATTGATATCTATGTCTATTTTTATTTAAATCAGCGTGTTGATATGACTTTGCTGGATTTGCTTAAGGAAACGGATATCGGTTTTACCATGGTTTGGCAATCCTATCCTGTTGTTTGGATAAGTCTGGCATTTTTTATTATTTCTCTTAGTTATTTTTTCTTTTGGAACAAAATTTATAAAAAACACAGCCCTGTACGTATTTATCGGAAAAAATTTGTTTTTTCCGAACGCAGAGAAGAGGAGATTTCTTTGCGCTCCGCCCTTGCCCTGCGTTTTTGCGCACTCGTTTTGCTTTTTGTTTTCGGCTATGGGCAGGTGAGTTCCAATTTCTTTCCCCTGCGCTGGAGCAACGCCTATTTTAGCGTGGATAAAAATATAGCGCTTATTGCTTTAAATCCTATACAAAATTTATATGATACGCGCAATGCTGTTGATTTTATTATTCCTCCCGAGGAATATGCCTTTGAGGCATTTTTGCGTATGAAGAAATTGCTCAATGTTCCCGAGAAAAATAAACCTGTTGATTTTTCACGGTACTCCGCCTTGGAAAAACCGGAAAAGCCCCTCAATATTGTCATTATTATGATGGAATCGTGGACAAACCCCAAGACAAGCCTTCCTCATGGAACAGGGGCAAAAAAAGATGCGGATACTTATCAGAAACTTTTTGCGCGTTATGGTATTGACCCAACGCCCTTTGCCCGAAAATTACTGGAAAATTCTCTTTATTATCCCAATTTTTATGCCAACTCACGAACCACTGCACGCGGTATTCTTTCCACGTTAACAGGTATAGCAGATACAAATTTTTTGGGTTCTTCCAGTTCGCGTAATTCCAAAATGGTCGACCAGCATATCATTTTTAATGCGTTTGCAGGCTACGAACGCTATTATATGATTGGTGGAAGTGCAAACTGGGCAAATATCCGCGGTCTTTTCCAGAATAATATTCAAGACTTGCAGGTATTGGAAGAAAACTTTTGGAAGTCTCCCAATACTGATGTCTGGGGAATCTCCGATTTAGCGTTATTTAATGAAAGTATTGACGTTTTGAGTGCAAGCAAAAAACCGTTTATAACTTTTATCCAGACAGCGGGCTATCATAGACCGTTTACCATTCCTCAGGATAATGAGGGCTTTACCTATGCCAAGAGCCCGAGCAAGGAAGTTTTGGATGCATGGGGCTTTAGTTCCGAAGCGGAATTTCATGCCCTGCGTTTCTTGGACCATGCTCTCCAAAAGTTTTTTGAAAAGGCAGAGCAAACAGCATGGTATGAAGATACTGTCTTTATTTTGTTTGGCGACCATGGAACAATTGAATACGATGCGCTGATGAATAAATCGTATTTAGCTGCAACCGCACAATGGTGGCATACGCCGTTTTTCATTCATTGTCCCAAATATATCCCCGCAGGGATAAATCCGGCTCTTCATTCACAGGTGGATATTTTCCCTACAGTGGCAGAACTTGCAGGCGTATCATATTTAAATACGACCTTGGGTTCTTCCATGCTGCAGAAAATATCCGATACGGTATTTATTCCCCGTGAATTTGAAGTGAAGGAAGAAAACGGACGGGAGCAATATGTATATAATCAAAATCTTGATGAGTTATATAATAATTATGTATACATAGCAAAAATAGAAGGGCAAAGTCTTTTATTGAAAGATACGTATGCGTATATTTCAACTGTCAGCGATACTGAGCGTAAAAATGATATTTTGTATGATATTTCACAGGATAATGATACAAATTTAATCGGGGAATTTCCTGAGCTGGCAAAGGAATTTCGGCAAATTTCCGATGATTATTATTATACATGCAAATATTTAATCCTGCATAATCAAAAAAGCCGCTACCGGCATGTTGAATAGAAAGGGGAGAGTTCCCCTTTTTTTATTGCCTTTTTTCAAGAATAGACAAAGCGTCAAAAAAAAGATATAGATAAAACGCGCTATTGTTGCAAAAGAACGTTCACCCTAAATTTGTTTGGGCTTGAGGTATATATGTATAAAATAGTTCTTATGGGGCGTCCCAATGTGGGAAAATCAACCCTTTTTAATAGACTTATCCGCAGTAACCGTGCCATAACCCATGACAGGGCAGGGATTACCCGTGACAGAATGGAAGGCACGGTAAAGAGCAAGTTTCATCGCCCTTTTATCCTTGTGGATACAGGCGGCGTCACCCTTGACAGGCATTTTCAGGTGGCAGAAGGTCCCGACGGAATACGCGGCTTTGAAAAAGAAATTTTGCGTCAGGCGGAAGAAGCCATGCAGGAAGCAAGTGCTATTTGTCTGGTTGTTGACGGCAGGGAAGGGCTCATGCCTTTTGACGAACATATTGCCGCCTATCTTCGCAAGCTGGGTAAGCCTGTTTTACTGGTGGTAAACAAAGTGGACGGTATGGAAAAAGAGGAACTTCTCTGTGCGGATTTTCATGTGCTCGGTTTTCCGCTTGTGGCTGTTTCCGCTGAACATGGCAATCAAATCAGATATTTAGAAAATTTGATAGTGGATTTATTGCCGGAACTGCCTGACTATGATGAAGATGAAATTATGCATGGGCTGGAAGAAGATGAAGAAGCCATTGCAGAAAAAAAAGCGAAAAAAGCAGATAAAAAAGCCCGCAGGCTCAAAGAAGAGACACTGGCGGCTAAAGAGCAAAGCAATGACGATGAACAGGAGTTTTCTCTGGATTTTGAAAATATAAACCAAGAGGATTTTCTTGTTGATTTTGATGAGGCTGAACTTTTGCAAACAGAGCCGCAAAATGAAGATACTGTCCGTCATGACAGTGCAATACCTGCAGAAAAAGAGAAAAAAACGGGACAATTAAAAATTTGTCTTTTGGGCAGACCAAATGCGGGCAAGTCTTCAATTTTAAATGCGTTTATCGGCAAAGAGCGCATGATTGTCAGTGATGTGGCAGGCACAACAAGGGACAGTGTGGATGTTCCTCTTGTGTGGAAGGATAAAACCTATATTTTTGTAGATACTGCAGGTGTGCGGCGCCGTTCTAAAATTACGGACACTGTGGAACGTTTTTCCGTTAATTCTTCCCTGAAAAGTACCACGAAAGCTGATGTTATTTTCTTGGTTATTGACGCTGTGCAGGGTTTAACCGCGCAGGATAAGCGGCTGGTGGAGCTCTTGGATGAGCGCAAAACACCCTTTCTCATTGTGCTGAATAAAATGGATTTGGTTCCTGCTTCCGCGCGCAAAAATCTGCAAAAACAATTTACCGAAACCTTGGCTTTTTGTCAGCATGTGCCTGTCATGCCTGCGTCTGCAAAAAATGGCTATGGATTAAAAATGCTGCTGCCCATGGCTGAGCAAATTAAGCAAGAATGCGGCGTGCGCGTCAGCACCGGACAATTAAACCGTGCCATGGACTTGGTTTTGACCAAGCACCAGCCGCCTGTGGTGCGCCGTGTCCGTCCGAAATTTTATTATTTGACCCAAGCTGAAAACGAACCGCCTACTTTTGTTTTTTTTGTCAATGATGCCGAACGGGTTGGGGATTCTTATCTGCGGTATTTGGAAAAATCCCTGCGGCGTTTATTTTCCATAGAGCATGCCCCCATGCGCGTACACCTGCGTTCTTCTCACACCAAGAAAAATGACAAACGTGCGTCTGTAAAGAAGGGTGAACTGCCTGAAATAAAAGAACAATCCCAATATCTTGAAGAAAGGATAGAGGAAAAACCAGAAAAGCCTGAAAAGGCGGAAAAAGCAGTGAAAAAGGCAACTGCGGGCAAGGCGAAAGCAAAGCCCGGTTCACGAACAACGGTCAAAGCTGCTTTGCGAAACCCTAATTCTCCGCAAAGCCGTTCACTGAAAAAAGCATTGAAAAAGAAAAAATCTTCTTAATGAGGTTATGATATGAAAATACTTGATTGCAAAGGACTTGCCTGTCCGGAACCGGTACTGCGCACACGGGGCTTTATTGAAAAACAAAATCCTTTTGAATTTTTGGTTATTGTTGATAATTCTCCTGCGGTGGAAAATATTACACGTTATGTGAATAATAACGGTTATATGGTGAAACATGTCAATAAAACGGATGACGCCTGTTTTGAGCTCAGTATTCAGCAGGTTGAAAGCACCATGGACCAGCATAAGGAAACACTCAGCTTTGAAAAAACACATTTTTTCACTGATACGGAAATTTTTAATAAAAATCCCATGTTTTTGAAAGACGGAGAAAATTCCGTACATGCGGGATCATGCAGTAAAAAAAGAAAAACAGTGATTCTTCTTGCCACGGATAAGCTTGGACATGGTGATGACGAGCTGGGAGCCAAGTTGATGGAAAATTTCCTTGCCACGCTGACAGAAATGGATATTTGGCAAATTATTATGGTTAATGGCGGTGTCCATTTAGCAGTAAAAGAAGGAAAGCCTCTTGAAAGTTTGAAAAAATTAGCTGAACAAGGGGTAAAAATTAATGTTTGCGGTACGTGTTTAAATCATTTTGGTTTGCTTGAGGAAAAGAAAATCGGCGAAACAACCAATATGCTCGATATTGTGACTACTCTTGATTTGGCAGATAAAGTCATTCGTCCATAAGAAAAAACTGAAATCTTAAAAAAGCCCCATTTATTGCTGTTTTTCAATAAATGGGGCTTTTTTTATGCCAAGAGGGCTTTGATACAGCCAAAACTGGAAATAATAATAAGCAGGATGATAACAAAACGTTTGAATTTTTGCTCGTCAATGCGGTGATAAAATTTCGAACCTATCCAAATTCCCAGGGCAAGGCAGGGAATATAGCAAAGGGCTGTTGCAAAAATCTGCATATTCATTGCCCCTTTGAGAATGAGGATTGAGGAGGCGAAACTGTCTGTAAAAAGAAAATAGGCTATGAGCGAAGCTCGCCCGACACCGGCTCCTGCAGGGCTTGAAAAGAAAAGCAGAATGACAGGCGGTCCCCCATTGGCAGACGCTCCGTTAATGATGCCGGAAATAGCGCCTGTTCCCACAATTTCACAGGCGTTGAGACTGCGTTTTAAGGTATAGCCTCTGAGCATAATCAGGCTGAGAACAATAACTGTCAGGTTAATGATCATGGTCATGGGAGCCGGCGGAATAAGAAGAAGAGAGTAAACCCCAAAGGGAGTTCCGATTAAACAGCCAAGGCAAAGCCATTTAATTGCTTTCCAGTCAACATGTTTCCGAACAAAAGGCAAATGGAGAATACTGGCAAGAATTTCCCAGATAAAAATAAGGCTGGTTGTAAGCAGAGGAGGCAGGAAAAATGTCAGGGCAACAACAAGGGTCAGGGAAAAACCAAAACCGCAAATTCCCCGCAGTATTCCGCCAAAAATAACCGCAATCCCGATGAAAATATATAAAAAAGGTGACAGTTCAAGCATAAAAAAGCCCAATAACATATATCCTGTATGGGCAACTTTTTAG
>CAJTMS010000043.1:18323-19445 GCA_910577155.1 uncultured Mailhella sp. | reverse complement strand
TAAAAAGAAAATTTTATAATTATCTTTTGTAATTATAAAATCAACCTGACACAAAAACAAAGCAAAAAATTAAAAAAGAAAACCCCACACAGGGTGGGGTAAGAAATATTCATGTTGCGCTGAACTTATTTATTCAAGAAAGCACGGTATGCATCTGCGGTTAAAAGTTTTTCAATGTCAGCTTCATTATTAACTTTCATGCGAACAATCCAGCCTTTTTCGTAAGGAGATTCGTTCAAAGTAGCCGGAGCGTCACCCAATACATCGTTAACAGCAAGAATTTCAGCGTCCACAGGAGTGAAAAGTTTGTTAACACTTTTGATGGATTCAACTTCACCGTAAGGAACGCCTGCTTTAAATTTATCACCAACAGAAGGAACATCAACAAACATAACTTCACCCAATTGGTCTTGGGCAAAGTCGCTGATGCCGCTAAGGTATGAATCGCCGTCTTTTTTGATCCAAATGTGTTCGTCAGTGTAGTGACGGTCGTTTGGCAATACAATTTCTTCTAATTTCTTGTGCATAGGAAAACTCCTCTTGATTTTTTTTGGGGTATTTATGTATATAAAATACGATAACTACCAAGAAACACAGGTCAGATGCTAGCTTAAGAAAAGTGTTTTGTCCAGAGATTGTACCCTTTATTTATGTTTATTTAATGATTGCATGTTTTTTTAGTGTGTTACTGATATTTTCAAGGCTGATAGCTTTGAAATACTGACGTTTCCACCTGCTTGTGCCCAATCATCTTTCTTGATTGAATGCATTTGCCTGATATATTGCCAACAGATTGGAAGAACAAGCAAAGAAAATTTTTTTATTTCTGCAAAATAAAAATTTTATTTTTAAAAAAATGCTTGACAGGCTGCCTGTATCTATGTATAAAAAATTCCTCAAGTGCGCTTGTGGCTCAGCTGGATAGAGCAACAGGCTACGAACCTGTAGGTCGGGCGTTCGAATCGCTCCAGGCGCGCCATATATTTCTTTATGAAAAGGGCTTATGAAACATCATAAGCCTTTTTTTTAGCAAATTTTTTATTCCTGTACAAAAAAAAGCACCTGCGCAAACAGGTGCTTTTTGCATTGTTAATCCGATAATGTTTTCATTATTCTACCAAG
>CAJTMS010000043.1:0-16543 GCA_910577155.1 uncultured Mailhella sp. | reverse complement strand
GCTTTCAAAATGGTCAAAAAATGCTTTTATTGCGTTTTTCAGCATGAAACCTCCTCATTTGAAGACACCATTTCATATCTTCATATAGTACAAATAGACATCAGGGTTTCTATTCGGAAAAACTTTCTGAGGAGAAAACCTTTATGACTTGTTAAATTTGTAACATAGTTTTCTAAGAATAGCTACTTAAAACTCTTCTTTAAATTCTTTAAAAGAACAACACCACAAAACTGTTCCCGTATCTGCTGTAAATAACAATATTTTTAACCTCTGAATAAACACTATGGGAATGAATTTTTATTTCTCATGTTAGTCGGAAATATTCTAAAATAAAAAGGAGCAGCTTCTTCTCTCATATTTTAAGGCAAAGCATTAATAAAAAAAGGGGCAGATTACTCTGCCCCAATATACGCAACAATCCTTACGGATTAGTTATTCCATTCAGGTTTGCCCATAGCCTTCAAGTATGCGTTGATAGCATCCTTACCGCCTACGAATTCAGCCATTTCAGGCCATACTTTTTCATAAGCAGCTTTTTGCCATTGATCTTCATCTTCAAGCTGAGATACTACAAGACCTTCTGCGATAAGAGCTTGTTTAGCCTTTTCGCCGTCGCTCTTTTGGTATTGCAATACTTGATCTTGAGCATATTTACCTGCTTCAACCATAAGAGCTTGGTCTTCAGCGCTCATTTTGCGGAATACGCGTTCGCTGATAACGAGTGGTTGGATTTGGTATGTATAGTGAACTTCTGTCAAATATTTTTGGTTAGCTTCGTTGAATTTCATAGCTTGGAAGCCGATGTAACCATAGCATTGACCGTCAACAACGCCTTGTTGCAAAGCGGTGAAAGTTTCAGACCATGAAATAGGGGTTGGGCTGCCGCCGAATGCTTTATAAGAAGCGATAAGAACAGCAGATTGAGGAACACGGAATTTCAAGCCCTGCATATCGGACATTTTGGTGATTGGTTTGCGGCTGTTGGAAATGTAACGGAAGTCAGTATAGGTGAAGCAAAGAAGTCTGAAGCCTGCGCTTGTAGCATAGCTGTTCAAGAGTTCTGCAGGAGCGCCTGTTGTACCGGCAACAACTTCGTCAAGGTTTTTCCAGAGGTATGGAAGAGTCATAAGACCAAGTCTTTTCTCAAAAGGTACGAGGTTAGCAATACCGCCGACTGCAAAAGGAAGAGTACCTTTTTGTACGTTACGGAAACATTCTGATTCGTCGCCTAAAGCAGAACCGAAGAATACTTCAATTTTAATATTGCCATTGCTTTTTTCTTCAACATATTTTTTGAAAGCGTTAGCAGCGTAACCTTGTTCGGAATCTTCCGGGTCACCAACTGCCATGTTATAGGTTGCGGCGTTAGCCATTACTGGCATTGCAAGCATAGCTGCAACAGCCAAAGAAAGAAGACTTTTGAATTTCATAAAAAATTCTCCTACGTTTAAATTAAGGTTTTAAAAAACCATATATTTGGCTCCCTGTCCCAATGACAGGCGAACTTCTCTAAGAAGTAACTTATACATACACCATTCAAATGCATTTGGCAACTGTTAACTCATAAAACAAGTATTTTTTTTCACACAGTCCGTGTTTTCTTATTGAAATAACAGTTAATTAAAAAATATTTTGTGAATTTTTGCATAAATGAAAAATACAAAAAAAGCACCTGTGCAAACAGGTGCTTTTTGCATTGTTAATCCGATAATGTTTTCATTATTCTACCAAGCTCGGGATGAACAGAGAAAGCTGCGGGAAGAGAATAATCACTGCGATGGCAATAAGGTTAATTGCTACCAGCGGCAATGCCTTGATAGAAATGGCTTCCAAACTTTCGTTGGAAATACCGGAGGCTACGAACATATTTTCACCCAGAGGCGGTGTTGCAAAGCCTACTGCACAGCAGCAAATCAGCACGATACCAAAGTGAATGGGGTCAACCCCAAAGGCTGTCATCAGCGGCAGAAGAACAGGGGTTACCAGCATGATAATTGCAAGGGTTTCCATGAACATGCCGAGGAATAACAGGAAGACTGCTACCATTAACCAAACAAGGTAAACGTTATCCGTAAAGTTGAGCATCCATTCCGCAATGTAAATAGGCAGACGGTAGGAGGTCAAAAGATACCCGAACGCCGTTGCCGTGAAAACAAGAACAAGAACACGACCGGTCAGCCATGAGGTGGTTTTCAAAGAGTTCATAAAAGCTCTGAAAGTCAGTTCCTTATGGATAAAGACGCCGACAATAACAGTATACACGATAGCAACAACGGCTGCTTCCGTCGGTGTAAAGACGCCGGCGTAAATACCGCCCAAGATGATAACAGGAGCCATAATTGACCAGATACCTTCTCTGGTCGCCTGTCTTAACGCTGCCCGAGACCAAGCAAGACCTTCGGTTTTCAGGTTACGGCAGAGGAAATAGTGTGCAATACTCAAAGAAAGAGCAATGCAAAAACCGGGGATAATACCTGCCATAAACATTTTTGCAATACTTTGCTGACCTGTTACGCCGTAAATAACCATCGGGATACTGGGAGGAATAATAATGCCGATACCGCCGGCTGTAGCCGTTGTTGCGGCTGCATAGGCTTTATTATAACCGCGGCATGCCATGGCGGGGATCATGAGCATACCGACAGCGGCTGTGGTAGCAGGACCTGAGCCGGAAATCGCCCCGAAGAATACGCAGGCGAGCGCCGTTGAAATAGCAAGACCGCCGGGAATAGGCCCTACAATATTTTCTGCTATATGCACGAGCCGTTTCGAGATTCCCGCCGCTTCCATAAGCGCCCCGGCAAGAACAAAGCAGGGCAGTGCCATGAGCGGGAATGCCGTCAGGTTTGCAAAAGCTTTTTCAATCATAATACTGATATCGATGCCAAGCATAAAGAAGCATGACATTGTTGCGATACCAAGCGCCACCATGATGGGGCTGCCGATAAGTAAAAGAGCAAAGAACACACAAAAGAGTACTGCTCCAATCATTCCTGGGGTCATTTCTAGCATTCTTCTTCTACCTCTTGTGCAAGCGCTTTTTTACTTTCTTCCATTGCTTCTTGGTCAGGGTCGGCAATATCGATATGTAAAATGTATTTCATGACATTGACTTGGATAATGCGGATTGCCATAAGCGTAAAGCTCAGGGGGAAGACCAGATACACATAGCCTAAATCCCAGTCCAGCGCAGGCGTATAATACGGAAATTCCCGCAAATCCAAAACGGCAAGGTAACCATAATATGCCATGACCAATGAAAACCCGATCCAAATAATGTCGCCGACAAACAGAAACAAATTCGTCACCCATTGAGGGGCTTTCATAAATTGTACCGTTACACGGTTCAGCGCACAAAGACGGGTTGCATAGCAGGCACCGAACAAAATAAACCAAATAAAGGCAAAACGGGCTATTTCCTCTGTCCAGCTCAAAGACATATTGATTTGTCTGAGAACAATTTGCAAAAATATGACGCAAACAAAGAAAACAAGCAAAATTTGACATAAGTAGCTTTCAAAATGGTCAAAAAATGCTTTTATTGCGTTTTTCAGCATGAAACCTCCTCTTCATTACACTCCCAAAATTTCCGAATGAAATTTTTGAGATGTGTTGTATCTGTTTCTCATCAAAAAACAATTTTCAGAATACTATGTGTTCCTTTTCCTCTTGCAGAAAAACAACAAAGCATATTATTCTTTTTTTTCGTCGTTAAATTTAGCTAATTGTTCTTTTTGTGTCAATCAATTTCTTCCATGATCTTTTCTTCTCTGCAATGCGCTTTTTTGTGTATCTAACACTGCCTGATACTCATTTAAGGATAAAAGAAGCGCAAATAGAGACGCTAAAAGTTTAACTTTATTTTTTTCATGAAATACTGTAATATGTTACTGCAATTTATCTCCTAAAGACATTTTCCGCAAAGGGCTGATATGGATACGAAACTCCAGCTCAATTCTCTGAGCTATCACGAACTTGAGAATTTTGTAACAAATGAATTACAATTATCTAAATATCGGGCAGGTCAACTCTGGAACTGGATTTGGGCTAAAAACTGTCTTGATTTTGAAGAAATGAGTGATGTTTCCAAAGAAACACATCGGCTGTTACGGGAAAAAGCCTATTTATTCCGTCCAACCATTGAAAAAGTCAGCAAAAGCAAGGACGGCACAACAAAGTTTCTGCTCAAACTTGAAGACGGAGAACTCATAGAAACCGTACTTATCCCCAGTATTTCCAAAGACGGCAAAGTACGGATAACCCAATGCCTTTCCACGCAGGTAGGCTGTGCCATGGCATGCAGCTTTTGCAGTACAGGCAAACTTGGCTTCAAGCGCAATATGAGCATGGGAGAAATTTTGGGGCAAGTGCAGGCAGCCCGTGCATTTTTGGAAGACTACCATCCCGAGCACCCCATTATCCGCAACCTTGTTTTTATGGGAATGGGCGAACCTTTGCTGAATTTTGAAAATTTGATGAAAAGTCTGGAAACCCTGCACCATAAAAAAGGGCTGGCGTTTTCCACCAGACGCATTACCGTTTCCACGTGCGGTATCCAAAAGGGGTTAAAAGAATTGGGTGAAAGCAACCTTGCCTATTTGGCGGTTTCCCTCCATGCCCCCACGCAGGAAAAGCGCGCCATGCTCATGCCAAAGGCTGCAGCGTGGCATTTGGAAGATTTGCTTTCTGCACTGGAAAGCTATACGCTGCATACACGGGAACGCATGACATTGGAATATCTTGTGCTGGGCGGAGTGAACGACACGCCGCAGGATGCGAAAGAACTGATAAAAATATGCTCACGGCTCAAAGCAAAACTCAATCTTATTCCCTATAACGATACACCCGGATCCCCCTATAAAGCACCAAGCTTTGAAAATCTTTTACGTTTTGAAAAAGCGTTATGGGCAAAAAATGTGACAGCAATTATCCGCAAAAGCAAAGGACAGGATATTGAAGCTGCCTGCGGGCAGCTGCGGGCTGAATACGAACTTTCCAAACAAACATTATAACGAGAAGGATACACTATGAAAACTCGAGCTGAATTTGCAGAACAACAACATTCCAAAGGGGCAAACTGTGCGCAGGCTATAGCTCTTGCCTATCAGGATCTTGTTCCCATTGAACCTCAACACCTTTATCGGGCAGCCGAAGGTTTTGGCGGCGGCATGGGGCAGCTGCAGGAAACATGCGGGCTTTTGACGGGCTTGTATATAGTGATGGGTTTTTTATTCAGTGACGGCAACCTTGAAAAAGGACAAAGCAAATTGCAAACTTATGAAAAAATCCGTGCATTGCATGCTGCGTTTAAACAAGAATTTGGGGCAGTGAATTGCCTTGAACTTTTAAACGGTGAAAAACCCAATTTTATCAAATGTAAAGACAAACACGCAAAAGCATGTAAAGTTTTTGAGGAAGTCCTTGCCCGATACGGGATTACGGCTGCACAAGATCCAGATTTTCTCAACAATTAACGGAAAAATGCTATGATTGCTGTTTTATGGGACGCTTCGCCGCTTTGGGGGCATTTGGTGTTGAATACCGTTATTCAAACGGGTCTTCCCTATGAAGTCATTACCGCTCAAGAGTGTCAGGAAGATATCTTACGCAAAAAAGATTTTAAAATTCTGATTGTTCCCGGCGGTTCCGGCAGGCAAAAAGCGAAGCGGCTTACCCCAAAAGGGATAGACGCTATCCGAGTTTTTGTGGCAGAAGGCGGTGCCTATCTCGGTTTTTGCGGAGGTGCGGGACTTGCCCTTGAGGACGGCTTAGCCCTTTGTCCTTGGGGACGCGATTTTTACAGCGGCAGAACAGAACACAGGATTTCCGGGCATATTTACTGCGATATTTACGAAGATACGCTTATTCCGCAAGGCATGGCAAAAGCAAGCCTGCCCGTCTGGTGGCCGGGACGTTTCCAAGAGCCAAGCCCGGAAGAAATAAAAGCATGCCCTGAAAAAGGAAACGTCCGCATTTTAGCCCGTTACAGAGAAATGGGTGAAGATTTTTACAGCCATGATCTGCCTATTAACACCTTACCCCAAAACACGCTTGAGGACTGGGAAAACCTTTACGGTATACGTCTCAAACCCAAACTTTTGGAAGGACAGCCTGCCATTATTGCAGGGGAATATCACAAAGGGCAATATATTTTAAGCTATAGCCATTTAGAAACAGCAGACTCAAAGGACGCCAATACCATTCTTGCCCATATGCTCAAAACCATATTGAAAGACGCGGACATAAGTCGGCTTACAGCCACATCGGCAGCCTTTGAAGTCAAAGGAAAAGGGCTTTGCAAAAATATTTTTAATAGGGAAAGCTTTGCTCCTGTATGGATTAATACTGATTTTCAAACCACATGGCCGCTTTTGCGGGAACTTCACGGACAATTGCAAAAGGTTTTTCAGTTGGGTGAAGATTTGCATTTGCTTTTTAAACGGGCAGACTGGCTTTATGGCTGGAATACAAGCGTTCATGGCTCGCAGTTAAATGCTCTGCGCCTTGCCCTTGCCCGTTCTTTGGTTTTGCCCGGAACGGACAAACGGGAAGAATTTTTATTATCTCAGGGGCTTCATTTTGCAGAAAATATGCTCCTTTTTATCCATGGTACGGAAAACTGGATTCTTGCACGCCGCCTTTGCGACAGTTTAGCCGAAGACGAGAGTATTTCTCCTGAAATTATGGAATCGCAGCGGCAAGAATTATTTGGCATGCTTATGTATGGAGGCGGACGCTGCGGCGAACTCATTGCATGGCTGGATACGTTTTTATTACTGGGAAAAGAATAAGGATACAATATGCGTATTATTTATATGGGCACACCTTTTTTTGCGGCTGAAATTCTCAAACGGCTGCACGGATACGAGCACGGAGAAATCGCAGCTGTCTACACGCAGCCTGACAGAATGGGCGGAAGAGGAAAAAATAAGCTTGTCGAACCGGAAACGAAAATCCTCGCCAAAGAATTGAATATTCCCGTTTATCAGCCCGAAAAATTAAAAAATAATCCTGAAGCTGTTGCCGAACTCAAAGCCCTTGCCCCCGATATTCTTGTTGTGGCAGCCTATGGCATGCTGCTGCCCCAAGAAGTTCTCGATATCCCAAAATATGGAGCCTATAATGTGCACGGCTCGCTGCTTCCCAAATACCGCGGCGCCGCCCCTGTGCAGCGCTGTCTTATCAATGGGGATACGCTGACAGGCGTCACTATTATGCGTATGGAAGCAGGGCTTGATACAGGACCGACCCTTTTGCAGCAGGCTCTTTCTATTCACGATACAGAAGAAAACTGCCACAATGCAGGCACACTGCTGGCGGATATTGCTCATTCAGGCGCAACGCTGCTTTTGGAAGCTCTCGAACTCATCCGTCATCATGACGTGACCCTGATTAAACAAAATGAAGCCTTAGCCACCCATGCCGCAAAGCTTACAAAACAGGAAGCACAAATTGATTTTACCCGAAGCAGCCTTGTTATTCATAATCATGTCCGCGGATTTTCCCCAAATCCCGGAGCAACAGCAAGTTTGATTGTAGACAGCAGAGATCCTGTTCCCGTGCGGATTGAAGCCGGTTTTCCTCTGGAACGCACGGATTTTTGCCCGACAGAAGAACAAAAAAATGCGGCGTGCGGCGAAATAGCCGGCATTTATAAACAGTATATTGCCGTCAAATGCGGCAGCGGTTTTTACGGCATACGGCAAATCCGTCTTGCAGGCAAACCGAGCATGGACGCAAAATCTTTCCAAAACGGCTACCTGCGTGCAAACAGCCATGCGCATTTTGCTCTTTTGCAGGCAGAATAACGGGTAATAAAGGAAATTTTATGGCAGCAATACGAGAACTTGCAGTACAATGCCTTTTACAAAAAGCAGGTACTGTTCCTTTTCCTGTGCTTTTGGAACAAGCCTATGCCAAAATTCCTCAATCTGCGCATTTTAGTCAGGAAAAAACCTTCCTCATGGCTCTTTGCTATGGCGTACTGAGAAAGGGAGGCTTGCTTAAGCAAATACTTTTGCCTTTTTGCAAAAAAAAGCCCGACCCTAAAATGGAGAATTGCCTGTTGCTTGCCCTCTATGAGCTTTTTTTTCTTGAGAAAGAAGAACATGCCGCCGTCAATGAATATGTAGCGCTTTGCAAAAAACTTGCAGGACAGCAGAAAGCCCATGCCGTCAATGCGGTATTGCATGCTGTTCTGGTCCAAAAAGAAACAATCAAAGCACAGCTTGAAGAATGGCAAAAACTTATTCGAACAAAATTTGCAAGCAACCGAATCCCCGCTAAAAAAGAACGGCGCAAACTCCACCTGCTTGCCGATTTGCCGGAGCTTTTTACTCGAGAACTCAACCCTGCTTTTTCACAGCTTTTGGCAGAAGAAAGTTTTTATGCCCCTGTACCGAGTTTTAGGATTAACCTGCAAAATCCTCCTGTGGCACTTCCCCTCCATGCCATACCATTAACGCCCGGTATTTTTTTTATTGAAAATCCTCAAATAAATTTTGACAAGACACAAAATTTTTATTCCCGCCAAGGCGTTGCCTCTGCCCTTGCCGCTGAAAAAATTGCCGATTTTATCCAAGAAAAAAGGAGTGCAGCGAGTAATGCACCGCTTTGGGATATGTGCTGCGGGCGCGGGGGAAAAAGCCTTGCTCTGCTGGAAAAAAATATTCATGTTGCCTTGGTAACTGAACCCAATGAAACACGGCTGACAGAATTTTTAAAAGAATGTTCCCGCTTGGGCTTGCCGGAACCTGCCGCTGTTCAAGGACTTGCTGAAGAAGGCATTTTAAAAAGCAACATCCGGAAATTTCAATTTATTTTGCTGGACAGCCCCTGCTCCACGTCCGGAACCATTGCCCGCAATCCGGAAGTAAAATACCGCATTACAGAGGAAAGACTTTCAGAAATCCTGAATACACAGGAAAAACTCCTCGCTCTTGCCCATGAGCATTTGCAGGAAAACGGCTGTCTGTTTTATTGTACCTGCTCTGTTTTTGACTGCGAAAACAAAGGACAAATCAAAAAATTCCTTGTATCAGCTCCCGGCATGGAGTGTCTGCACCAAGAATACATTATTCCGTCAGCATTAAATCCTATGCTCAAGGGACATGATATTTTGTATTTTGCTGTTTTACGGAAAATTAATATATAAAGATATTTTTTGCTTTGTTCTATGAAGAGGTTTATGAACGGATAATGTTTATGCAATTGAGTTATAAAAAGAATGGCAAACGCCAAGAATAAAAAATATTTGTTATTATATCCATTAATTATGGAAAAATTTTATAATGGAACAAAGCAAAAATAATGAGAAAATAAAAAAAGAATTTTTCAATACTTTGCTTCGGCAGCTCAATTAAAAATATCCTGATAACAAAGGGCAGGGATTTCAAGCCCTGTCCAGAGTTTGAACTGGGCTTTCGCCTGTTCTGTAAACATGGTTTTTCCGTCCTGACAATGGCAGTTTGCAAACGTCCGGGCTTGTCTCAGAAAAGGAGTTTGTTTATAGGTTAAATCATAGGCAAAACGCACACCTGCAAAATTTTCCCGCGGGCTTTGAGCATCTGCACCCCACTGCGGAATAGTATTCACCACCAAATCACAGGCAAATTCATCATGGATAAGAGGGAGATACCGTATTTCAACCTTTGTATTCAGCCCGTGCTGCGCAAGCAGGGAAAAATTATTTTTGATATGGCTCATCAGCTCCTGTGCCTGCTCTTCCCGCCGTGCACAAAGGTAAATAGTCTGCAAATCCTGTACATGCAAAAGTGCCGCCAGCACAGCACAGGCTGCCCCGCCGGCTCCATAAATTAAAGCTGAGTAAAAAGCAGCAGGATTATCATGCAAATATGCTTCAAGGGGGGCATAAAAACCGGCGATATCGGTATTTTCCGCAATAAGTTTTCCCTCTTGCCAATAAAGCGTATTGCCCGCTCCGCAAAGTTGTGCTTTATAGCTTACGCTGTCGGCAATTTCCAGTACATTTTTTTTATGGGGAATTGTGATGGAAAGCCCCTGCAGCGGGAACGAAAAATCCTTTTCCAAATAAGGAATGAGGGACTGATTTTTTTGATATAAATTCCTTTGACTGCCTATATAGGAGTGGGGAAGAAAAGAAATATGTTCCGCTCCGCCCGTATGAAAATAGAGCATAAATGCAGAAAAATCCGTAACCTCATACGCAAAATAGCGTGCCTCGATTTGATAATAATCAAAGGCACGCTGATGGATTAACGGACTAAGGCTGTGAAGTACGGGATTACCAATAACAGCATATTGTTTTTTCATACTCCACAGCCCCTTATTATTCGTCTTTATTTTCTTCCTGCAAATCTTCCTGACTTAAATCCTGTTCATCAGCCATGAAGACATCATCTTCAAATTGATCTTGATCGGCGGTTAATTCTTCCGGCACTTCAGTGTAATCATTACGTTTTTTCATAATAATGACACGTTTTAAAACACCATCGCCAACGCTTCTTGTCTGCACATCCGGTTCATCCTGCAAAGCAAGGTGAATAACACGGCGCTGATACGCACTCATAGGACGTGTTGACTGGGAACGTCCTGTTTTGCGCAGTCTGTCCGCAAGCATAAACGCCAGGGACTGCATACGCTCGTCCTGCCGCTGGTGATAATCACCCGTATCTAACTGGATACGCACCTGCACCTGCATTTTTGTCGTAATAATACGTGCAAGCAAATATTGGATTGCAGCAAGGTGCTGTCCTTCACGACCAATCAAAAGTCCGGAATCTTCACTTTCCACTTTTACCAAAACGCGGTTTTCTTCAACTTTAATATCCAGTCCGCCAAGTTCACCCACAATAGGCGTAATGAGGTTGGTAATAGCCTCTTTTACAATACTGATAAGCTTTTCCTGATCAAGTTCCAGCAAATTGACACGCGGTAATTGTACGCCTTCATATTCCACAGCATGTTCTGCTTTCACATAAGGACGTCTTGGAGCTTGCTGATAACGGGGTTTGCGTTCGGTTTTTTCATATTTGTCAAATTTATCAAAGCGATCAGAACGCGGACGATCTGATTTTTCATAGCGGGCAGGTCTGTCTTGGCGGTCAAACTTGCCGTATTTATTGCCGCGTTCAAAATTGTCGCGGTGTTCATAGCGTCCGCGTGAATTTTGATAGCGGGTTTGACGGGTATTTGCTCTGTGATAGCGTCCGTTTCTGTCTTGCTCATATTCACCGCTGGCAATAATTTCCGCTTCGGTCATATTGCCCAGCAGATTTGCCCGATGCATGGCTTCTCTGTCCATTGCCTCAAGCTCATAATCGTCCAGTTCTTCTTCCGTATGAGGATTATGCTCCGTTTGCATTTTTGCAAGGAAACGTTTTTGGCTTTCGCCTTCTTCTTCCTCTTCGGGCGTAAAGGGCTTGTCATTGCCAAAGGGCTTTTCTGCCGTTTTTTCAAAGCGGGCTTTTTTATACTCCGCTTTTTCCTGCACAGGTCTGTTTTTAGGCTTTGCACCGCGGGGGGTGAACTTTTGTTTTTTTCCTTCCTCAACGGGCATATTGAAATCTGATAAAGAAACAACTTTTGCACGGATTTTTGCTTTTCTTGCGCCAATAAGCCCAAAAACACCCATTTTTGCATCTTCAATGATTTCTATTTCAAGTTTTTCTCTTTCAGTCCCAAAAAAAGTACAGGCATCTTGTATTGCCTGATCAAGATTTTTCGCTTGGAATTCTTTAAAAGTACTCATTTTTACCTCACTTTACGTAAAGTCCACCATTGCTGCGCAATGGAAATAACGTTGTTACAAAGCCAATAAACAACTAAACCGGAGGGGAAGTTCAAGAACATAAAGGTGAAAATTACTGGCATCAACATCATAACCTTACGTTGGGTTGGGTCACCCACAGCAGGAGAAAGCCATTGCTGCAAGAACATTGTCGCCCCCATGACAAGAGGGGTAATATAGAGGGGGTCTTTTACAGAAAGGTCAGCAAGCCACAAAATATCTGTAAAAGGCAAATAGGTAATAAATTCAGCGTGCCGCAAATTTTCAGAATTGAGCAGTGCATTATAAAGCGCTATAAAAACAGGAAGCTGAACAAAAATTGGCAGACAGCCGCTCATAGGATTGATATTATAGGTACGGTATAACTGCATCATTTCCTTTGAAAGCTTTTCTCTGTCATTGCCGTATTTCTTCTTAACATCTTCCATGAGAGGAGCTATTTTCTTCATTTGTTCCATGGACTTATAGCTTTTCTTCGTCAGCGGCCAGAAAATAATTTTAATGAAGACAGTCAGCAGGATAATGGCAACACCCCAGTTACCCACAAAGGATTGAAAAAAGCTCAAAAGCCACAAAAGAGGTTTTGCCAAAATACCGAAGAAACCATAATGAATTGTTTTGATAAGTTCATTCGGTGCGGTTTCCAAAAGTTTTGCATCTTTTGGTCCAAACCACCATGCAAGTTCACTCACAACAGGGCTGCCGGCATTAATGGTCAGAGGCTGTTCTTCATAGGCAACGCGCCATACATCGCTTTGGATACGGGCTTTTACCAGACCATTTTTGCTTTGGGGAGCAACGGCGGAGAGGAAGTAGTTGTTGCTCAGCCCTGCAAAAAGAAGCTGACCGCTTTCTACCATGCCTTCTTCCCGAAGCTTGCCGACATCGCTGTCATTTTCGTAACTACTTTCCTTATTCCAAACAACCTGCATGGGGTTATAGGTTGAGGAGCTGGAATATTCCGTGCCTGCCAAGGTATAGCCAATGCGGGCAATAAAGGCTTTGCCTGCCTCTGCGTCATAGGTAATTTTTTCTTTGATAAGGTAGGTTACAGCATCAAAGCTCAGTTCCCTTCTGATGAAAAGACCATTCACATTTCCTTCAAAAACAAGAGCCTGCGTTTCCCCTTTTTCCAAAATGAGATTGTCAGCGCTGATTTTCCATACGCCAGTATTCCAAGAAGGCTGTCCATTAACTAAAAGCCCCATGGGAGAAGCTGACTTTGCCACCTTTCCTATCATATCTAAAAAAGGAGAATGAGGGGAGCTTGTTTCGGAAATGTCATTTAAAACAAAAGACTCCAATATACCGCCGGCACTATGGAAAATGGCTGTATATAATGGAGTCCTTACGACAATGTTTTTGCCTTCACCGGGGGCAAAAAACGGTGCAGCATTGAGATTTAAATCTGTCCGGGCAGGTTCTGCCGCTGCGTTTTCTGCAGCCTGTGTTTCCACTTGGGTATTTTCAGCATTTTGCTGCTGAGGCACCCAGCCCATATAGTCGGCAAGATATTGCCAAGCCACTAAAATAACGAAACAAATAACAGTAGCAATAATAATCCGTTTGTTTTCCATTGTTTTCCTACTTAACAGTAATTTTTGACAGTATAGTCTGTACTATTTTTTTTAAAATAACTTTGCACGGCTCAATATTTTCTGGAACAGGATCAAATCCCCCCTGACACCAAGGGTTGCATCTGCAAATTCTTTTTATGCCAAGCCAAATACCGCGGATTACACCGTGTTTTTCAATGGCAAGAGCTGTATATTCCGAACAGGAGGGATAAAAACGGCAGCGTGCAGGATAGAAAGGTGAAATACAAATTTGATAAACCCTGATAGGAAAAATAAAAATTTTCCTGACTAATGCCCCCTTTTTCATTTTCATCGTTATTTCAAGAAACGAAAAGTATTTTTCGTTTTCTATGTCATTGAGATTTTACGGTTTGAAGCTTTCCGAAAGAGTCCAAAAAAGAAAGCAAATCTTTTTCTACATGCATAAATTGTAAGGTTTTTGCATCAACATGTTTTTTGGGAACAAGCACAAATTCATAGGGAAGAATACAGGCAAAATGAAGCCGAAAAAACTCACGCAAAAGACGTTTTATTCTATTCCTGTGAACGGCATTTCCATTTTTTTTGCTCACTGCAAGTCCGATACGGGCACAGGGACGGGCATGGGCACAGGCAAGCGGTATTTTTTTTACAAAAATAATAAACAGTTTTGTAAAAAATTTTTCCCCTTGATGATAACAGGCTTGGAATTCTGATCGTTTTAATAAGCGTTGATTTTTTTGCCAATTATTCGGCATAGTGAGCCTGATGTAAAACCTATTGGATTTTTAAATATAGAAAGAACCTACAAAAGAGGAACTTTTTTATAAGCAAAGGGCGGAGATACCTCAGCCCTGCCCATAAATAACTAACCGTTTTTATGCAGAAAGTGTTTTGCGACCTTTTGCACGGCGGCGATTGATAAGAGCACGACCACTTGCAGTTGCCATACGAGCACGGAAACCATGAGCGCGTTTTCTGCTAATCTTACTTGGTTGATATGTTCTTTTCATAGTAATCTCCTTAAAGGTTTGAACAAAAATACATAGCGGGAAAAACAAATAACGTCAAGAATTTAATTTATTCTTTTAAAAATTTACCGTTAAAAATCCTCAAAGAGAAAAATATCTTTCCGAGAAAGTCCGGGCAAAGCTTTCTCCAGCATAATCCCGTCAATATAGGGCGTGCCATAGCCATAGGTCATCAGCATGACATCATAAATAAAGCGGGCAGCGCGTGCCATAGCCATGGGCAGAGAATCTTTTTGGAGCAATGCTCCCAAAAAAACTGAGGCAAAAGAATCCCCGGTTCCTGGATAGGCACTGGGAATTTTGGGAGATTTTGTTTGCCAAAAGCGTTTGTTTTCCGCATCATAGGCAAGCACGCGGAGGCTGTTTTCTTCCTCACAGGGAGCGGAAGTAATAAGCACGGATTTCTTTTTTTTGCTTTCCTTTTCCCCTAAATGGGAAAGCGCTTTTAAATATTCTTTTGCCTGTTTAGCTGTAATGGTTTCTTCATAGGGCATATCCAGCAAAAAGCATACTTCGGTAAAATTAGGGGTAATAATATCCGCTTTTCCCACTAATCTGCGCATACTTTGCACAAGTTCCATGGTCTGGGTAGGATAAAGTTTACCGTCATCGCCAAGCACCGGATCAACAAGGAAAATATGTTCCTTTTTCCCGAGCCTGTCCATAAGCCGCTCTACAATATCCACCTGCAGAGGACTGCCCAAAAAGCCCGAATACACAGCGTCAAAAAATAAGTCAAGATTTTCCCAGTTCTCCAGTATTTCCTGCATCTGCGCCGTTAAATCAAAAAAAGAAAAATCCTCAATGCTTGCTGTTTGTGACGATAAAACAGCCGTGGGCAAGGGGCAAACCTGCATGCCCATGGAAGAGAGGATAGGAATGGCGACAGTCAGAGAAGCACGTCCGTAGCCGGATAAATCATGTACCGCCGCAATGCGCGGAATGGGCGTTTTTATATTTTTTACGCTTTGTTTCATACTAACCTCTTTTTGAAACCTTACCGCCACAATGAAGAGAAAAGCAAAATCTGTCAAGCACAAAAAAAAGCCCTCACGAATGAGGGACTTTTTTTTATTTATACCAACTCGCTTATTATCTTACAAGGCTAAGCGCCATTTGCGGTAATGAGTTAGCTTGGCTAAGCATACTGTTTGCAGTATTTGCCAAGGTTTGGTTACGTACGAAATTGGTCATTTCGGTTGCAACGTCAATGTCGGAAATACGTGACTCGGAAGCCTGTAAATTTTCTGCCTGAATACTCAGGTTTGCTACCGTATTTTCCAAACGGTTTTGCAGTGCGCCAAGGTGAGCACGGATATTATCCTTTGAAACAATAGCATCTCTGATACCTTCAAGTGCCTTTTGGGCATTTGCTTGTGTAGAAATGTTATGTGCCTTCATGTCCGTATCGGCACTGTTGCCGACACCAAGAGCAGAAGCTGTCGTACAGCCGATAGCAATGTAGTAGTAGTCTTCGTCAGAGTCGTTGCCGGAACCGAAGTGAACCTTTAATGGACCGGTTGACTTCATTTGTGTGCCATCATGTCCATAGGGCGGATTTAATGGATCGCCGCTGCTCAAAGAACCGTCAAGCAACTTAATGTTGTTGAAGTCGGTAGCCATGGAAATACGGGTGATTTCTGATGCCATTTGTTGGTATTCTGAGTCAATGATACCACGTTGAACGGAGTCATAGGTACCGGTTGCAGCTTGTTCAGCAAGTTCTTTCATACGAACGAGCTTTTCGTCAATGGTTTGCAATGCGCCGTCAGCGGTTTGGATAAGGCTGATAGCGTCGTTGGCGTTACGAACGCCTTGTTGCAATGCTGCAATATCAGAACGCATAAGCTCACGAATTGCAAGACCTGCTGCGTCGTCTGCAGCTGTTTCAATACGTAAACCGGATGACAATTTACGGGTAGAATCTGCAAGGTTGTTGTAGTGGATGTTTAAGTAGCGAGCTGTGTTGTCAGCCATTAAGTTGTGATTGATAACTAAAGACATAATATCCTCCATGATATTGTCAGTTATGTTTCTGAAAAAGAACATCGCATCCTGCGATATTCGCCTCTGTTACCAAACTTAACGACAGGACAATTTTTTATATTAGGGCAAAAATTAATTTTTTTTTATATTTTTCCGGATAAAGATATTTTAATAATAAAAATAATATGTTATGAAAAAAT
>CAJTMS010000042.1:7954-19449 GCA_910577155.1 uncultured Mailhella sp. | reverse complement strand
CATTTCCCCCAAAGAAAATAAAAATTATGAATATTATGCGGAAACGCTCTAGTTACGGTTTTGTTATAGAATACTTGAGAATTTTTAGATTTAAGATTTTTCTTTACACGTACCGAAAATGTTTTCAAGTAGTTATTGATAACAAGAGTAAAAAAGATGTCTCTCCTGTTATAACCGGTATTGACTGATATAAAATCAACCTATATCATGCCTATGTTGAAAAATTTTGTGACTAAGTCATAGTTATAATAAAAAAATTGAGATATTAAATTGTAATGTTTTTAAAAACAAATCTTTTAGCCATTAGATAAAAATGTATTATTGCTCATTAGACAAAACAGAAAAGGTAAAACTATATGCTGTCAAAAAGAGTTGCAAAATTCAATCCTTCGGTCTGCGTTGCGTGCGGAGCTTGTGTTAAAGAATGTCCTCGCTCTGCAATTTTCATTTATAAAGGCTGTTATGCGGAAGGGAAAGCTGAATTATGTGTAGGCTGCGGAAAATGTGCGAAAATTTGTCCCTCAGGTTGTATTGAAATAAAAGAAAGGCAGGAAATCAATGAAAAAGCATTGGTATGATTATTTATGGGTATGGGCAATACTCTATTTTACTTTAGGATTATTTAATATCTTGTTTGCTTGGTTTGGCATGATTGATTTTCTTTTGCCTCTCTTTATTGCAATAATAGGCGGCAATAAATGGTTTTGCAATAATCTTTGCGGGCGGGGACAGTTATTTTCTCTTTTAGGAGGAAAATTGGGCTGGTCATCCGGAAAAGCAACACCGAGATGGATGCTTTCAAAATGGTTTCGTTACGGTTTTCTTGCTTTCTTTTTGACAATGTTTGGGAATGTTTTATTGCAGACCTATTTGGTTTTTTCAGGGGCAAGTTCATTAAAACAAGTTGTCAGCCTTGCGTGGGCAATAAAATTACCATGGAATTGGGCATATACAGACGGGCAAGTTCCCTCTTGGGTGGCGCAGTTCAGCTTTGGTTTATACAGTATTATGCTGCTGTCGCTGATAGTGGGTTTAATTGTCATGGCACTTTATAAACCCCGTTCATGGTGTGTGTTTTGTCCCATGGGAACAATGACCCAAGATATTTGTAAATTAAAAAATTTAAGGAATAACAATCAATAAATCAAAGTGTTAGGAAAAAAACAAGAAGTATTTATTGGTTATGCCTTGTCTATTTTGTCATAGGTATTATTATTTAATGAAATGATTTGCTTTTACTTGACGTTATAATAAAGCAATCTGTTCCATACTATAACAGACAAGAGAAAGAGGGTAAAAAATGAAAGTTGCAGTTACCTATCATAACGGTACGATTTTTCAACATTTTGGTCATTCTGAACAATTTAAAGTCTATAATACGGACAATGGCAAAATAGTGGACAGCCAAGTTGTTGATACCAATGGACAAGGTCATGGGGCTTTGTCTGAATTTTTGAGCAAACAAGGCGTACAGGTTTTGATTTGCGGCGGTATTGGGGCCGGAGCGCAAAATGCTTTGGCTCAAGCAGGTATACAGGTATTTGGCGGCGTATCAGGTATGGCGGATGATGCCGTGCATGCCTATTTAGCAGGCAATTTGAAGTTTAATACCGATGTTCACTGCTCACACCATGACCATGAGCACAGCGAAGGGCATTCCTGCGGTGAGCATAAATGCGGCGAAGATAAGCACGGCTGTGCGGGCAATCATTGCCATTAATCCTTTTATGTGCAGTATAAATGTAAACGAAGGAACCCTATTCACTCGAGTTTTTTCGTTCTTATCTTAAGAAAAAGCAGGAGAATTTTCCCCTGCTTTTTTTGAACAGATGTTGATACCGTTTATCATTATGTGCACATCTTACCATATTGCGGTAATCAGCATACGGACTCCGACAAAGAGAAGCAGAAAGGCAAAGCATTTTTTGATTTTGGATACAGGCAGGGTATGGGCAAGGTGTGCGCCGTAGGGAGCGACAAGGCTGCTGCAAATAACAATAGCAACAAGAGCGGGCAGGTAAATAAAGCCATAACAGTATTCAGGCAGATTGCTTGCTGTACTGCCGCTCAAGAAATAACCGATACAGCCGGAAATGGCTATGGGCATGCCAATGGCAGCCGATGTGGCAATGGCATTGCGCATTTCTACGCTATGGTAAAGCATAAACGGCACGGAAATGGTGCCGCCGCCAATGCCAACAAGGCTGGAAATCAGTCCGATCCCGAGTCCGGCGATATTCATGCCCAATGTTTTAGGAAGTGGCTTATTGCCCAGTGTTTTTTTAGAACTCAATATCATTTTGGAAGCCACGTAAAAAATAAAGAAGGAAAAAATAAGCTGTAAAATATAAGTGGGAATTTTTGCCGCAAAGAAAGAGCCTACCCATGTACCCACAATAATGCCCACAGTGACCTTTTTGACAATATCCCATTTAACCGCACCATGTTTATGGTGACTCATGGCACTGGAAAAAGAAGTAAAAATAATGCTGGCTAGGGATGTTCCCAAGGCAATGTGCATAATATGTTCTGCGGGAAAGCCCTGAAGATTAAACATATAGACAAGAATGGGAACAATAATGAGCCCCCCTCCAATGCCGAGCAAACCGGCCAATAAGCCTGCAATAATACCAAACAAACTATACAGAGTTAAATAGGCAAGCATAGTATCCTCTCAAAAATTTTAATAAAATTATTCTTTTTTTTTTGTATATGCAAGATTTATTCTTTAAAAAGAATATGGTATAGGATAAAAAAAGAGGGAATAATGTTTTTTGCATACGGGAAAAGAGAACTGAGCTATTTAAAAAAAAGGGACAAAGCACTGGGCAGGTTTATTGCAGAACGTGGGTTTATTGAGCGGGAAATTGAGCCTCATACCTTTGCGGCGTTAATCCGGCATATTATTTCGCAGCAAATTACCGGAAAGACAGCCGAAAAAATTTTTCTGCGTGTGTGTTCACTTTGCAGCAACGTGATGACAGAGCAGGCAATAGCTTCTCTCGCACAGGAGCAATTGCAAGCGTGCGGTATGAGTGCGAAAAAAGCACGAAATATTCAGGCTGCTGCAGCTTTTTTTGCGGAAAAAAACATTACCGGGCTTTATTTTGCAGAAAAAAGCGATGAGGAAGTTATGAAGGAACTCACGCAATTACCGGGTGTGGGCGTGTGGACAGCGGAAATGCTCCTTTTATTTTCTTTGCAGCGAAAAAATATTTTAAGTTATGGTGATTATGGCATAAAAAAAGGTTTATGTCTTTTGCATGGCTTAGAAAAAATAGATAAACGTACCTTTGCGGCGTTCAAGGAACAATATTCTCCTTATGCCAGTGTTGCGTCGCTGTATTTATGGGAGATTGCAAACACAAAACGCCGGGAGGGCAAATGATTACGGCTCGAAAAAAATTTTTACTGGACGGCGAAGTATACAAGGAACTTTCTGAGCGGGAAATCTGGATAGAAATTGCCTGCCAAAAAGAAATAGTGTATAAGATAGATGTTGTAAAAGCAAAGAAAGAAAGTGCGTCCTTAGACGATTTTGCGCAAAAGGTTTTTCAGGAGCTTGCGGAATATTTTGCAGGTCAGCGGAAGGATTTTACATTTTCGTATGCTTTTAAGGGCGGAACAGAGTTTCAAAACCGTGTTTGGCAGGAAATAGCCAAAATTCCTTACGGAGAAACAATAAGTTATACAGAACTTGCCGAACGTGCGGGAAGACCGAGGGCATGCCGCGGCGCCGCAAGGGCTTGTCATGATAATTGTATACCTTTTTGTGTTCCCTGCCACAGGGTTATTGCTAAAAATGGCTCTTTACAGGGATATGCGTATGGGCTTGCGCTGAAGCAGGCTTTATTAAATTTAGAAAAACAATGAGGATTGGCAATGATTACAGACACACAGCGTGAACTTGCAAAAAAATTTATGGATATGCACCATGCACAAAAAATGTTTATATTGGCAAATGCATGGGATGCAGGTTCTGCGTATATTTTCCAAAAGGAAGGCTTTGCAGCGCTTGGCACAACAAGTCAGGGAACGGCACTGTCCTATGGGTATGCTGACGGGCAAAATATGCCCTTTGACGATCTTGTCTATTGTGTTGAGAGTATGACAAAACGTGTTGCTGTCCCCGTCAGTGCGGATATAGAGCGCGGTTTTGCAGATGATGCTGAAAAAGTTAAAGAAAATGCGCTGCGTTTATTGGAAGTTGGGGCTGTCGGGTTTAATATTGAAGACGGCAGGCAGGATAAAACCCTTGATGAACTGCCGTTTTTTCTGGAAAAAATCAAGGCGCTTGCTTCCCTGAAAAAAGAATGTAATCTTGATTTTGTTATCAATGCCAGAACGTGCACCTATTGGCATAATATTGGTGATGAGGAATATAAGCTGAAGATTGCCCTTGAACGGGGAAAAGCCTTTAAAGAAGCAGGGGCTGATTGTATTTTTTATCCGGGGGCTGTGCCTCTTGAAAGTGTAAAAACGTTGGTAAAAGAAACGGAAGCGCCTGTCAATATTTTATTGACGCCTGCGACCTGTGATTTAAAAGCTCTTGCGGATGCCGGGGTACGGAGGCTGAGCATTGGTTCCGGTCCGGCAAGAAGTACATATAATCACGTCATTGCCATGGCTCAAGAATTGAAAAAAGGTGAAACAGAAAGAATTTTAAAACATTCTTTTGTTTATGCCGAGGCTAATACGTATTTTAATAATTAATCGAATTGGGGTTTTTTATGCAGATAGCTGTTCTTGGAGGGGGAAATTTTGGAACCTGTTTAGCCCATGTTTTGGCAAAATCAGGGCATGATACTTATCTTGTCCTGCGTGATGAAAATGTTGCTCACTCCATCAATACTGTGCATGAAAATTGTAAGTATTTGTCCGGAATACGGCTTTGTGACAAAATTGTGGCAACAACAAAATTTGATATTTTATCGGAATGTGAGTATTGGGTTATTGCCTTGCCGTGCCAAAAGCAGGCAGAATTGCTGCCTCGGTTTGTACCGTATTTTGGAGAAATGACAACCTTAATTAATGTTGCAAAGGGTATTGATTTAAAACGGCTTTTGCCTTTATCCATGGTCGTGCCGCAAATTTTTAGTTTGGAAGATGAATCTGCCCGTTATGCGGTTTTATCCGGACCGTCTTTTGCCAAAGAAGTGGCTCTTGATATGCCAACAGCTTGTACCCTTGCCTGTGCTGATGAAAGTCGGGCTGTGCATTTGCGTGATATTTTTACAACTCCTTATTTTCGCTGCTATTCGTCCACAGATGTTTTAGGGGTGGAACTTGGCGGAGCAATAAAAAATATTTATGCTATTGCGGCAGGGGTCAGTGACGGTCTAAAGTTCGGTGATAATGCAAGAGCGTCGCTGGTAACCAGAGGTTTGGCGGAAATGTGCCGTCTTGGTTTGGCTATGGGGGCAAGTTTCCAGACTTTTATGGGACTTTCCGGGATTGGGGATTTAATGTTAACCTGCAGCGGGGATTTGTCCCGCAACAGGCAGGTTGGTCTGCGTCTTGGAAGGGGAGAAAAACTTGAGGATATCATAGCCAGCATGAACAGTGTTGCTGAAGGGGTTGCCACAACCCATGCCGTGTGTGCTGTTGCCCATAACCTTGGGGTTGAAATGCCTATTGCTTATACTATGAAGAAAATTCTGGACGGTGAATTTACCCCGCAGGACGGTTTAGCCTATCTTATTAATCGGGAACGGAAATCTGAACAAATTTAATTTAACTGTTTAGAATTATACTAAAAATTATAATTTTCAAGGGAGAAAGCTTTTCCAAAAGTTTTCTCCTTTGCTTTTTTTAAAACGTTGTAAGCTTTATAAAACTTACTTGTAATTATTTACGTAACTGTTTAGAGCAATTCCTGTTAACATCAAGAATATTAATTCCCTGTTATGGACAACGTCCATAACAGGGCTTTGAGGGGGATTGGGGGAGCGGCAGCTGTTAGCGAGTGAACGAGCTCTACGGATAGCGACAGCAGCGATAATCATTTCCCCAAAGAAAATAAAAATTACGAATATTATGCGGAAACGCTCTAAAACTGCATAAAAAACAAAATCGTTATGGATATTGTCCATAACGGTTTTACGTTGTGCGGCAGCAAAGATGTAGTTCTCCCAAGAAAATAAAAAAGCAAGCCTTTACTTTTCATAGCACCTTGGGTGGGCATGGGCGTAAATTTCCTGAATTTTGCTTTGGCAAATATGCGTATAGAGTTCTGTCGCCGCAAGATCGCTGTGTCCCAATAAAATTTGTACAGTCCGAAGGTCAGCTCCCCCCTCGAGAAGGTGTGTGGCAAAACTATGCCGGAGGGTATGCGGGGAAATAATGCTCTGTATATCGGCAAGCACGGCATAGCGTTTAATCAGCTTCCAAATTCCCTGACGGGTGAGTTTTTTTCCGGAACGGTTTAAAAATAGTTCATCATCTGCGTTTTTGCCATTGGTAAATTGGTTTCTTGTATTTTGCAAATACGCTGTCAAAACAGAAAGGGCAATTGTGTGAAGAGGAATAAGCCGTTCTTTTTTTCCTTTGCCAAAAACACGGATAATGCCCCGCTCAAAATCAATATCTGTCGCTTTGACATGGACAAGCTCACTGACACGCAGACCGGATGCATAGAGCAAATGCAGCATGGCAAGGTCACGCTGCCCCAGTTTTGTCGATGTATCGGGAGCTGAAAGCAGCCTTTGTATTTCTTCAATGCTCAAAACTTCCGGCAAATACAAGGGGAGCTTAGGGGTATCCAAAAGTTCGGCAGGATTTTGGGTGATGTGTTTTTCCTCATAGAGCCATGCAAAAAATTTTCGCAGACAGGAAAGTCGTCTTGCGATGGTTCGTTTGCTGTCACCTTTTTGGCTTAGAAAAATGGAAAAAAGGAGCAGCCTGTCCTCGTCAATGTCTGCAAGTTTGAGCGTGCTTGTCTGCATAAATGCTTCAAGGGTTTCCAAGTCTTGCGTATATGCCAAAACCGTGTGTTCTGATAATCCCTGCTGGATAAGAAGATGATTTAACCATTCGTCGCTGTGGGCTAGCATGATTTTTCCTTTTTTCTTGTCTTGCTCTTCGCGCTGTTTTATTTTACAGTATTTTAAAATAATTTTGAAGAGATAAATAACTATATGAAATATATATTGATTTTATTTTTATTGTTCAATTTTTCTGTATTTCCCCATTGTTATGCTGCAGAGGAAACAAATAAGCTTAAAATCCATGAAATTACGCGGGATATTGCAGAGGAATTGACCGCAGTTTATAAAGCGAAAATATTGGATTTTTTCCCTGTCAAAGAGAATTTTCCTGATTTTTTTGCAGAAGTCCAAAAACAAATTCCGCAAAGTGCAGAGCTTTTGGAAGTGTACCTGCCCAATTCTTCCAGACAGGAATTAGAACGCGGGCATTATAATGCCATTATCAATATGGTGTATTTTTATCGTATGCCGCAAATTATGCATAAGAATATTCCTTTGCAAAAATTGCAGATATCCTTTGTACGGGAATCGCTGGAAGCAGTATATCAAAGTTTTGAAAAGATTGCTCCTCCCTCTTTTAATGAAAAAAAAGCATGGGAAGAGAAAATGTATGAGTATCTGCTTGCGGGGAAAAATGTTTATATTCAATACAAAAAGGAACGAGGCAGAGTTGATCATAAATACAGTATTATGCTGACCCTTGCCCTGAGTGATAATCACAGTGTTGTTTCGTTTTTATCCCATTATCCTTTTTTGGCAGAGGGGCAAATTTATTTCTTGTCAAGTTCCATGTATTTGCTGGATAATAACTATTATCAGGCACTTGACTGGACAAGATCTGTTTTGAATACATTTATTACGCTTATTCCGCTTGATATCCTGACTGAATATTCCGGCAAAGAATGAACTCAGCTCCCAATCCCCTTAACGCAAACCCGTTATAATTATCCATAACGGATTTGTTTTTGAATCATGATAAGGTGTTAAAAAGGAAGATAAAAATCTTCTTCTGCATGATGAGAGGTTACACCTTGTTATACTTCAAAGAGCATTTCAAGGTCATCGCGGGTGAGGGATTTCCAAGAATCTTGTCCGGGAATAACGGCTTCGGCAACACCACGTTTCATTTCCTGCAGTTTGAGGATTTTTTCTTCAACCGTATTTTGGCAAATCAGTTTATAAGAGAAAACTTGTTTTGCCTGTCCAATGCGGTGGGCACGGTCTGTTGCCTGACTTTCTACAGCGGGGTTCCACCATGGATCATAGTGGATAACATAATCTGCGCTGGTCAGGTTGAGCCCGGTACCGCCGGCTTTTAAAGAAATCAGGAAAATGGGGATATCCGGGTTATTGTTAAATTTATCCACTTGTTCCAAACGGTCCTTACTGGAACCGTCAAGGTAACAGAAAGGAATATCCGTCATTTGCAGCCAAGCACTGATTTGCTGAAGCATTTGTACAAATTGGGAGAATACCAGAATTTTATGTCCTTCTTCCACAAGGTTAATCACCATGTCTTTAAAGGTTTCAAATTTTCCTGACGGAATATTGGCGCTAAAACCGGGCATTTCCATTTTGAGGAGTTTCGGGTGACAGCAGATTTGGCGAAGTTTGAGCAAGGCGTCCAAAATAGACATTTGGCTTTTTGCCATACCTTTTTCATCAACATCGGCAAGTACCTGTTCGCGGAGTTTACGCGCAAGAGAGGCATAGAGTTCTGCCTGTTCTTCTGCCATGGCGCAGTAGGTGACACTTTCCACTTTTGGAGGAAGATCCTTGACAACTTCCGCTTTTGTACGGCGTAAAATAAAGGGTTTTACCCGTGTGCGGAGGTATTCCAATGTTTCCGTATCACCTTCTTTTATGGGTTTAATGATACCCCGTTGGAATGCATGCTGTGAGCCAAGGAAGCCCGGCATAAGAAATTCAAATAAGCTCCATAATTCAAAGAGATTATTTTCAATAGGCGTTCCGGAAAGGCAAAGCCGCATGCGGGCATTAATATTGCGCACACTCTTAGTGGTGATGGTATTGGGATTTTTGATATTTTGTGCTTCGTCAAGGATGATGGCGTTAAATTCATACTGTTCCAATTCTTCAAGATCTCGGCGCAAAAGGGCATAGGTTGTAATCACTATGTCAGCATCAGCGATTTTGCGGAAAATATTTTCACGGCGTGTGCCGTACACGATGACGCGGTTAAGATCCGGAACAAATTTTTCAGCTTCTCTGTCCCAGTTTGGTAAAACAGAGGTAGGCACAACAATAAGATTAGGTCCTGCTGCGCCTTTATTCTTCATATGCTGGATAAAGGCAAGGGTCTGTATTGTTTTGCCAAGCCCCATTTCGTCTGCCAAAATACCGCCAAAGCCGTATTCATCAAGGAAATTGAGATAGGAAATCCCCTGAATTTGGTACGGGCGCAAGGAAGCATTCAGTCCTGCAGGTGTTTCAATTTGCTTAACTTCTTTGAAATGGCGGATATTATCCCGTAATTTGCTCCAGAATGAATCTTCAACGGCATTGGGCAAATCATCTAAAATACTGTCAAGAACAGGAGCTTCAAATTGTTTGAAATGGTGTTTAGGAGGTTTATTGGGGTCAAGTCCCAGAACTTTCAGCTTATGAGCAAGTTTTTCAAGCCAAGATTCCGGAAGGCTGGCATAGGAACCATCTTTTAATTGCACATAGCGCTTACCCTTAAGCCATGCTTTCCAAATTTTTTCAAGGGGCAGGCTTTGTCCTTCATACTCAACATTAACATCAAGAGAGAACCATTTTTCCTGTTCATTGCTTTGAACACTGGCATTAATGGCAGGCGTTGTGGTACGGACTTTATAGCGGGAGAGCGTAGTTTCACCGTATACCCGCCAGTTTTGCACCAGAGTCGGATAGGAATCCAAAAGGAAAGAAATGGCTTCTTCCGGTTCCATAAACCAAAGTTTATTGTTCCGGGGCTGGAAGTGCATTTCGGAAAGTTGGGATAAAAGGGCTGCTTCTTCTTCCTGAGCACGGCGCAGGAGGAAAGTTTGTCCTTCAAAAACATAACTTCCCGTTTGAAAATCAGGATTAGGTCCGGGAAGGGTAAATTCGCCGTGTATGCTCTCGTAGACGTTTTGGATTTCAAGAGTAAGCAGGCTGCCTTCCTCATCGAGGAAAAGTTTGGGATTATAACTGCCCGGTTGGAAAACAGGTTCCATGATTTTGAGGAACTCTTCCTGCTCATACAGTTCGGAGGAAGGCAAGCGCGTCCAAACACGGTCTAAAAATTCAGAAATATCCTCCTGTGGAATAATGGGGCTTGCCTGTACCAATGATTGGATAACATCATGGTTAAGGCAGGTTTGGACAGGATAAAAGCATTGATTCCAACACACCCAAAGAGGAATTTGCCCATGAAATGTAGCAACAGTCTGGTCAGGTCTGTCTTCATCGCGCTGAATGGAAAAAGGCTTTTTCTCTTCTTTTTGCAGCATAATATCAAAACGCAGACCGTCTTCATCAAGGGACGGATGAAGTTTCAAATCCATGGTGGAACTTTCAATGGTGCAGGGTTTTTCAGTATCTTCCCAGAAAATATATTCTTCATTGCGTAATGCCCAAAAAAACCATGATAAAAGCCCGTCAGGGATTTCAACCCGGTGTCCGTAATAGTCAAGATATTGGGCAATTTGTTTTAAAATTTTAGGCAGTTCAGGAGAATATTCACACCAGTCAGGATTTTTTAAAATTTCCTCCAGCGTAACAGCCTGCCGTACTGTAGAAAGTCCTGTTTTATTTTGCCGTGCGCGGTAAAATTCAACAGAAAGGCGTCCCGGTTCCGGGAAAAATCTGAAAAGAAAATAATGCCTGCCTGTTTCCGGTTCGGAATTGGCGGTAAAGAAATTTCTAAAGCTTTGCCGCCATTCAGGGCGGATAGTGGTTGTTTCCGTAGGGGTATTATGAGAAACAGCAAGGGAAGACAGGGATTCAAGAGCAAGAGCAGCCACATGACGGCAGGGACTTCCAAAGGATTCCATGCAGTTACATTCATAATCAACATGCTTGTCATTAAATCGTATGGTCAGCGTAGGACTATAGGCTTGGAAATCTTCACCATGGACAGTACAGCTTGCCTGACTGTAGGTATCTTCCATTCGCCAAAGTAAATTGCTGATGCCATTTTCGGCAATAATCATTTTCCCGGAATCAGTAATATATTCCGGAATAGTTTGTTGGATAAAATGTTCCAGAGCTGTGCATATGGCAGTTTCATTGCGTCTGTTCATATTGCAAACCTTTTTTCCATTTATTTGAATATGTTGAAATAAGCAAAACAGGTTAAAAATGTATTTAAAAATAAAAGTTACACAAAGAAAAAAATAGATGCATAACTAAGCTGATATTTTATTATTACTGTATAATCTTTTTCTTTTCAAGTAGAATTAACTCTGTTATAAGAACTTTTAACAAAAGTATCCGTGTGAATCAAAAAATATGGTATACTATCTTATTGAAATAATTTGTTTT
>CAJTMS010000042.1:0-7917 GCA_910577155.1 uncultured Mailhella sp. | reverse complement strand
AAAAATTATTATGGTGTAGAATGCTGAAAAATTTTTTTAAATTTTTTTTAATTCCTTGTTTTTTCCTGCTTATTTGTGCGTGTAATTTGCAGGAAGAAAAGAAGGAACAAGAAACGGTGCAGAGTGTTTTAGGCACAGATAAGCTTATTATTCCTGAAGCTCCGGATTATGGGGGCAAGCTCGTTTTAGCCAGTATTGGCGAGCCTTCCAATTTAATCCCTATTTTAGCAGCAGATTCTGCTTCCCATGAAGTGGCTGATTTTATTTATACATCTCTTTTAAAATACGACAAAGAGTATAATATTATCCCTTTGGCGGCTAAGAAGTTTGAAATTTTGGAGGACGGCAGACTATTCCGCTTTGAACTGCGTGAAGATATTTATTGGCATGACGGCGTGCAGCTTACGGCTGATGATGTGTATTTTACGTATAAATTGACTATTGACCCGCATACGCCAACGCCTTATGCCGCGGATTGCCTGCTGGTTAAGGAATTTAAGCAGACAGGTAAATTTTCTTTTGAGGTGCGTTATGATGAGCCCTATGCCCGCGCCGTCATAACATGGATGATGGCAATTTTGCCCCGGCATATTTTAGAGCATGAGGATATTACTAAAACATCATTTGCCCGCAATCCCGTAGGTGCAGGACCTTTTAAATTAAAAGAATGGCAAACAGGCACGCGTCTTGTGCTGGAAGCGAGCGACACCTATTTTGACGGACGTCCTTATATTGATCAATTTATTTACAGGATTATTCCCGATGTGACGACAATTTTTTTAGAGGCAAAAGCAAAAAAAATTGACTACTTGGGACTGACAACCCAGCAATATCTCCTGCAGACAAAGGAAAAGGAATGGGAAGAGAATTGGCAGAAATATAAATATCTTTCCAATGGCTATACCTATATCGGCTTTAATTTGAACCATCCTTTTTTCAGGGACAAACGTGTTCGGCAAGCCCTATCCTATGCAACCGACAGAGATACCGTCATAAAAGGAGCGCTGCTTGGGCTTGGAGAAAAAACCGTGGGTCCTTTTAAACCCGCCACATGGGTATATAATGATACCTTATCCCCTTATCCCTATGATAAGGAAAAAGCTCTGGAACTTTTTGCGGAGGCAGGCTGGACACAGGATAAAGACGGATATCTGCAAAAGGACGGACAGCGTTTTTCCTTCACGGTTTTGCTCAATCAAGGCAATAAAGAGCGGGAAAACACGCTGCTTATTTTGCAGGACGAATGGAAAAAACTTGGCATAGAAATGAAAATTCGTACCGTGGAATGGGCAACTTTTATCAATGAATTTGTGATGAAAGGGCAGTATGACGCCGTTATTTTAGCGTGGAATATTTTGGAAGATCCCGATATTTCCAGTGTTTGGCACTCTTCTGCAATAAAACAGAATGGCTTGAATTTTGTGGGCTTCAAAAATGAGGAAGCGGATATGCTCCTTGAAAAAGCCCGTTCTACCGCAGCGAGGGAAGAGCGCAAAAGATATTATGACAGGTTTCAGGAAATTTTACATGAAGAGCAGCCCTATTTATTTTTATATGTCCCCTATGCCCTGCCCATGGTGCAAAAGCGTTTTCAGGGTATAGAACCTGCTGTTTCCGGTATTACGCATAATATGGAAAAATGGTGGATACCGAGCTTTTTGCAATAGAGATTATTTTGACAAACAAGGATTTGTGCGGTAAAAATAAGCTATGTAACTTGAGAAGGATAGTATTATGGCAGAACAAAATCTACAGATTGATGAACAAAAGCACGATGTTTCTGTGGCTGTGCCAAAAAAAAGCGAAGATGAAAAGCGTGCAAATGATAAGAGCACAGATACCTCTTCTATTGTGATTATTGGAAAGCCTGCTGCTAATAAAGAACAGGAAGTATCAAATGTTATTGTTCCTGTGGAAGAAATTGTTGCGGCTGCATTAAAATTTAATCCTCAAGTTGATACAAAACTCATTGAAAAAGCGTACGATTTTGCATCAGTAGCCCACGCAGGACAATTGCGTATGTCCGGTGAACCCTATTTTATGCACCCTGCCAGTGTGGCAAAAAATATTGCAGAAATGGGTTTTGATGAACATGCCATTGCCGCAGGGCTTTTGCATGATACAGTTGAAGATACAAGTGCGTCCATTGATGAACTGGAAGACGAATTTGGCGAACAGGTTGCGGATATTGTTGACGGTGTTACCAAAATCAACATGATGACCTTTGATACAAAAGAAGAAGCACAGGCTGAAAATATCCGTAAAATGATTTTGGCAATGAGCCATGATATTCGTGTTCCCATTGTAAAGCTTGCTGACAGAACACATAATATGTGTACCCTGCAGTTCCAAAAGCCCCATAAAAAAATTTCTATTTCGCAGGAAACTATGGATATTTATGCTCCCCTTGCCAACCGTTTGGGCTTGCATAAAATAAAACAGGAACTGGAAGATTTAAGTTTCCGTTATTTGCAGCCTGACCAATATACCCATATTGCCAACTGGCTTGAAACAAATCAAGTCGTTGAACGGCAGATTATTAATAAAGTCATTACAAAACTTGAAGAAATCATGCGGGAAAATAATATTGAAGGGCGTGTTTTCGGGCGTATTAAACAGGTTTACAGCATTTATTTGAAAATGAAGGCGCAGGGTACTCCTCTTGATGAAATGCATGATATTATTGCCTTCCGTGTTATTGTCAAAGAATTGCGTGATTGTTACGCAGTACTTGGTTTGGTACATGCTTTGTGGCGTCCTGTGGCAGGTCGTTTTAAAGATTATATTTCCCTGCCAAAAGCAAACGGTTATCAAAGTTTGCACAGTACGGTGATTGGACCGGAAGGGGAACGTATTGAAATCCAAATCCGTACGGAAGAAATGAACGATTTTGCGGAACACGGGGTTGCTTCCCACTGGCTTTATAAGGAAAATAATAAAAATCATGCCATTAAAGCAGGGGATATGCCACAGCTGCAATGGATACGGGATATTTTAGAGCGTCAGCGTGATGAGGCAGATTCCCGTGAATTTATGAGCACCCTGCGCTTAGACCTCTTCAGCAATGAGATTTACGTTTTTACGCCGAAAGGGCTTGTCAAACAATTGCCTGACGGGGCAACTCCGCTCGATTTTGCGTTTCTCATCCATACGGATGTGGGTTTCCATTGTGTGGGGGCAAAGGTTAATGGAAAGCTCGTTCCTCTCTCTACGCAATTAAAAAGCGGTGATACCATAGAAATTATTACGGATAAAAACCGCTATCCGAGCCGTGACTGGCTCAAGCTTGTCAAAACGTCCAAAGCCCGTTCAAAAATTCAAAATTATTTACGCACGGAAGAGCGGGATAAGGCTATAGCTCTTGGGCGTGATATGCTGGAAAAGGAAGGACGGAAAATGGGAATTAACGTTATGCGTGCTGTCAAGGACGGAACGCTGAGTGATTTAATTTCCGAATTTTCAGCTTCCAGTATTGAGGATTTATTTGCGAACGTTGGCTATGCAAAGTTTACACCGAAAAAAATTCTGACGAAGCTGCAGTCTTTGATTGATCCCAAGACGGTGGAGCCTCTCCCGCATGAAAATACAGCGAAAGCTTCCACTGCCGATAATAAAGATCATACCGGCGGTATTGTTGTCAAAGGCATTGACGATACGCTTGTTCATTTTGCTAAATGCTGTAAGCCTGTTCCCGGGGATCAGGTGATTGGCTTTATCAGCCGTGGACGCGGCGTTATTGTGCATTTGTCCAATTGCCCCCATTTGCTTGACTTGGAATCAGAACGGCTTATTTCTGTGACTTGGCAGAATGAAGAACCAAGACCATTCCCCGCAACGATTAAAGTAACAGCGAAGAATGAAAAAGGCATGCTTGCCGCCATTGCCATGGAAATTGCTAATTTTGATGTCAATATCCAAGGTTTGATTTTAACTACGACTATTGATTCCAAAGCAGAAGTTGATTTTACCGTTGAAGTAACAGACGCTGTTCATTTGTATCAGCTTATGGATAGGATAAGGAAACTGCCCAATATTTATGAAGTTGTCCGCGGTGTGGGTGATTATGCCTGATTGTCCGGAAAAACGGGGACGGACAGCTGGAGGAAAAATGTTTTTTGACAGATTGGAATGTATTGGAAATTATGGCAAAGGGACAAAATGGCATGAAGTCATTTCACGGTTTATCAGTGAATATCCTCAGGCGTATGAAAAAGAGGAGGCTTCCTATCCTCTTTGTCATGGTGCTTTTTATAATATCATGTGCGCAGAATTAAAAACTGATAACGCCTATGAATACCATAAAAAATATATTGATGTGCATTGTACATTGAGCGGTGCCGAAAAAATTGACGGGGCATTTTTTTCTTTGTTTATAGGAACAGGCAATTTTTCAGAAGAAAAAGATGCAGGTTTTTTTCATAATGTTCCCGAAAAAAACTGTACGTTTTATGTTGAAACAGGAAACTGTGCTGTTTTTTTCCCCTATGAAGCCCATAAAACATTATTGGTTGACGACAGAAACAGCGACAGCCCTAAAAAAATAAAAAAAGCTATTATAAAAATTCCTGTTGAACTTTGGGAAAAATAGGGGTATTATGAAATCTTCGGAAGTGTTTTGTCACTGGTGTGGCGCGCAGTCTTCAAAATTGTTGTCAGGCAGAAATGTCTGGGGTAGGTTCGATTCCTATACACTTCCGCCAAATAAAATTTTCGTAGGGTAAACTAACGTGGTTTGCCCCGTCAGCTTACCCCTGCAAATAAGAATGTATGGATTATGGAACATAACTATTAATAGAATTAACTATGGTAAGTTACAAAAAAAGTAACATTTATGATTATGTTCTTGCCTGTTGTTATATAAAAAAAGACTTCCAAATCGGAAGTCTTTTTTTATACTGTATCATTTTTAGGAGTTTTTTTATCTATAGAAATTTTGTCCTCTTGCATTTGCATAACGTTTACTTACAGAACGCTGTGCCCGGGAGTTCAGAAGGTTCTCTCGTATTTGTTCTTTGAGTTTTACGCCTTCTTCATAAATAATTTGGTGAAACCCTTGGAGGGCAAGCAATTTCATTTTGCAGTCTTCGGAATTTATTTCATCTTGATTGATTTGAAGCTGATCAAGCAACGCAACACGTTCTTCAAAGAAAGAGATTGCACCGTCAACATCACCCCTTTGCATTGCCTCAAGTTCATATTGTGCAATGATAAGCATTCTATCAAGTAGCGTTAAACTGCTCATAATACACCTGTCTTTGTTTAATAATGAGGTATATTATTGAGAAATAGCATGTACTTCATTATTAAAGAAGAAGCTCAGTGAAGTAAGATATTCATCCCATTCGGAACAAAGCGGAGCAACTTCAAATTCCAGAAGGTCAGCAACCAAAATCCAGTCTTCATTTTCCATTGCTTCATTTACTTCCATTAAAATTTGGTTGTATTTTTCAGCAAGTGCTACATATTCATTGGTAATAGGAGCATGAAAATCAGATTGGAAACAGAAAACCATATTTAAAAAGTTGCGGATAACATCTGCCATATTATTGATGGTGCTAAAAGCATCCGCATCATCGCCTCGGCGCAGAGATTCTGCTGCCTGTGATGCAGCAAGGCGCATGGAAGCTGTTACTTTAAAAAGTTCTGAAACAATTTGAGAAGCCATTTCCACATATTTTACAGAAGTGATTTCAACTTTTTCAACTTCATTGATATCGATATCTTCTGCCTGATGCGGATAAAGTTCTTGGAAAAGTTCATTGTTTAAATGTACTTCCGTAATAATTTCTTTTGCATCATTGCAATATCTGTTGGTTGCAGTGATAAGTTCTTCAAAGTTGGCAAATTGACTCAGTTCAAATTCGCTTTTTTGACCATTAATGTAAATCATTTTTCCCTCCAAAAGTCATGAATGCGATTTTTGATATGACGGAAAATTTTTCCGTGTTCATATTTTGAAATTATATCAGCAAGAACCGTGCCAATATTTGCATTATGCTTTTAATCGTTGAGAAAACGGGCAAATTGCATTAATTCATTTTTTAAGATGTCAAAAAAGTGAATAATCTCTTCCATGCTTTGAGCATTATCCTGAAGCAGCTGCTCATAAAGCAGGGAAAGAGGAATAAAAAATTGTGACTGCCTAAGGAAAATTTTTACTCTTTGTGTTGAAGCAAGGAATTTTTCCTGATTTTTTTGTTCAGGAAATTTGGAAAAAAGCACAGCCTGTTCCCGAGCCAGCAAAACAAAGGCTTGCAGTTTTTCTATTTCTTGCTTTGCCGGGAGCAGAGCTTCAGTTTTTATGCTAAGCTCGGTATAGGAACTTTGGGTATTTTTTTGCAGAGTATTTAAAAGATTTTTATAAAAAACCCGTTGGCATTGCATCCATACGGAACGAATATTGTCCTCCTGATGAAGAGGCTTATAATTGATAAAACCGTCTTTTTGAAAATAGCCTTCCCAAATCCGTGCTGCTGTTTCCGTTGAAAAGTCCGGGGTATCTTCTCCAAGGCGATAACAAAGAGCTGAAAAAACAGTATCTGCTGAAATTTGTTTTTGGCATCTGTAATTATTTTTACAGGAAGTATTGAAATTGCACGGGTGGCAATCTATGTTTGGTTCAAGGCATACTTGTTTATCGCCATAGGGACCGGTATCCCAAACCTGTGCCGTGGCAAGGTAAATGCCGATAACAGGAACATGAAGTCCGGTGGCTAAATGGAGTGTGCCCGTATCATTGCTGACAAGTGCCCGAACCTGACAAAGCATTGCTCCCAATTCCTCCAAGGTGCTTTTCCCGCAATAATCATAATAGGGCGTATAAGGGGCGATTTTTTGGGAAAATTTTTCCACAAGGGCTTGTTCCTGTTTTGTGCCGAAAAGAATGGCGACATAGTTTTTCTTTTCCCAAATACGTTCGGCAAGTCTTGCAAAATTTTCAATATCCCACTGCCGGACAGCATTGCTTGCACCCAGTTGAAAGCCGATAAAACCGCGGACGGCAGGAAGCGTTGCAGAAAAAATATTAAGGAGCTGTTTTGCATTTGCACAAGCTTTTTTGTTTGGCTTATTTAATTGATATTGTTCAGGTGCAAGCCCCAGCATGGAGCGGAATTCATCAATCAAATTATACGGGCTTCCTCCGCGAAACTGTGTGACAGCCTGAGTATAGCTTGTCCAAACATTGGTGTTGTAAATAAAGCCGTAATCATTGACGCAAAAGCCAATTTCTCGGATAGTATTTTTTTTCTGACTGAGGAGTTTGGTTAAAAGCCGTGTTTTAATCGTAGGGGTAAGGTTAATAATGCAGTCCGGCTGAAATTCCCGATGATAGTTTTTTACCCATTCTTTGACTTCCTGATAACTTTCAACCCAATGGGAAAAATCACCGATATGGAGATTAGTTAAGAGGCTCGCACCGGAAAAATCATAGACATGGTCAAGATACGGTATAAATTTTGCCACTTCTTTAAATTGATGGAGGCAAATAAGCGAGATTTTGTGATTACCGCTTTTTTTTAACGCAGATATGGTGCATGCCGTTTGCAGGAGATCGCCAAAGCGAGTCAAGTTAATAATGGTATAATGCATAGGGTTCTCGTTTAGCCGGAAGACATGACTTTGCGGACAATAACGGTCTGCTCGGGGTAAAGGGGAACATCGGGAGTCAGGGGTATATTGTTCCGTATGACAAGAGCCGTGTACGGGCGCAAGCCCAAAAATTCTATGAGCCGTTTGACATTTTTTGCTTTGTGACGGGGAATAATACGTGTTTCTTCCTCCGGCTGCAAAATAACGGTGAGCGTTGACTCTGTAAATGGTTTCAATTCTTTTTCTTCCATAATGACCTCGAGTACCGTTAGTATACTCATAGAATAAAGAAAGGCAAAGCATTTTTTATCTTATTGAAATTATTTA
>CAJTMS010000041.1 GCA_910577155.1 uncultured Mailhella sp. | reverse complement strand
GACTTAAAAGCTTTCCTACAAAATTTGCGTGTTTTCATAAAAATGGGACTTTTTGTAGAAACAATTATTTGAATGGAGATTTGAAATGGATGAACCTATATTGCATACTATGATTTTTAATAATCTATTGATATAGCTGTATAAAAAAATTTTAAAAGAAATATGAGTGTTGAATGAAAATAGAATATAATACATGGTTAAGCTTTATTTGGTATTTTTCTGTCCTTTTTTCTTATTGCTAAAAATTAAGATTTCGGCTAATGTGGAATTGTATTCCATATTGGACGAATAAACATGATAGAAAGAACGTTATCAAATAAAATAAAAGAAATAGCTCAATTTTTCCCTGTCGTTTTATTGACTGGACCAAGGCAAGTTGGAAAAACAACTCTTTTGGAGGAAATCTCCCATGGGCAATACAGCTATGTTTCATTGGATGATATAAGCCAGCGGGAACTTGCTCAAAAAGACCCGGCATTATTCATTCAAAACCATACTACGCCTTTAATCATTGATGAAATCCAATATGCCCCTGAATTATTTACTTATATCAAAATATATGTTGATACCCACAAGAACCAAAATGGACTTTTCTTTTTAACTGGCTCACAAAAATTTCAGCTCATAAAAGGTATTCAGGAAAGTTTGGCAGGTCGAGTTGCTGTTCTTGATTTATTGGGTTTTTCGTATAAAGAAATTATCAATCAAGCCCACACTTCTCCATTTTTGCCTACAGAAGAATGGATAGAAAATACTCGTACTTCTATAAGAGAGAAAAACCTCAACCCACTGACAGTTCAAGACATTTATGAAATAATCTGGAATGGCTCCTTTCCTCGTTTAGTTTGCCAAAAGAACAATGCCAGAGAGATTTTTTACAAATCCTATCTCCAAACCTACATTGAAAGAGATATCAAAGATTCCCATAACATCTCTGATTCCATTACGTTTTATGATTTCATCAGAGCTGTCGCTGCAAGAACAGGACAACTTTTGAATTATGCTGAGTTAGCTCGTGATGTAGCTGTGGATCCTAAAACCGCTAAAGTTTGGCTGTCTGTTTTGGAACGGTCTGGGCTTATTCAGCTTGTTTATCCATATTACAACAATATAACACAGCGAATTATCAAAACCCCAAAGGTTTATTTTTTGGATACTGGCTTGTGTGCATACCTGACTGGCTGGGACAGTCCCAAAACTTTGGAAGCAGGAGCAATGAGTGGAGCTGTCTTGGAAACGTATGTCTTTGCAGAAATTCTCAAAAGCTATTGGCATAACTGCAAAGAAGCCCCTATCTATTTTTACAGGGATAAAGATCAAAAGGAAATTGATTTTGTTATTGAACAAAATTCAACGCTCTATCCCATTGAAGTCAAAAAAACTCTCATGCCCAATGAAAGCTCTATCAAAAATTTTAATGTCTTGGAAAAGCTGAATAAGCCTGTTGGTCATGGCGCCGTGCTGTGCCTGAAACCAGAAGTCCTCTCCATAAACAGACAGGTTACTTCTGTTCCAATTTGGGCAATCTAGCCAATAGGCAGCAAAGCTTGTTTGTCAACATTCAGTCTTGTAACTGTTTGTATCTCAGCATACTATACCAAAGCAGCAAAATAGTATTTTTTTCCTTAATCTTTCAAAATTTTTTTAATCCTGACAAATTCTCTATAATCACCATTATGGACTTCTAAATCACCAATCAGTGTACAGCGGGATCCTTCCGGGCAAATGCCAAGTATCCGCTTATACAAATTCTCATTCCTTTCAAATTCATATTCATTTTGAACAAGGTCTGCAATATTAATTTGATGGGTGCTGTCCTCCAAGGATAAAATATAATAATCGCTGGGGGTTCCAAAATGCTCAATAGTACATTTAATATAGCCGGTCAGCTCCACATTTTCATAGAGTTTAACGTGGTTATAGTTAATACCGGTGTCAATTTCAGAAACAGCACCAGCCGGAATATGATATTCTGTTTCTTTGACAATATTTTTGATATTGATAAAGTTTATAAACTGTTGTTGTTCTCGTGTTTCTAGATCTCCTGTAATGGTGCAGCGCGAACCTGCCGGACAGATTTGCAGGATTTTTTCGTAACTGTCCTTATTGTTATCACTGTCAGCAACAATATCCACCACAGTGATTTGCCCTGAATTATCAGTCAAGGATAAACGATAAAATTCATCTCTGTCATCAAATTTTTTCAAATCACATTTGATATAGCCTGTAAAGCTGATATCCTCATACCTGTGTATATCATAATTGGGCACAGCACAGGCAATCTGCGAAAAAGTACCAGTCACAGGCAGCATCAGCAACGGCATTAAAAAAGAAGCTAATTTTTTCATGGTGTTTTGTCCCTACTTTAATATGATACTATCTATTTTTCGGTTATTCCGCTTCAGCAGAATTTTCAATCAATCCGTCCAGAAATGCTAAAAGCCCGTCCATGCGTTTGCCGTATTCCTTCGGAAAGGCATTGCTTCCGGAAGCGTTTATTTCAGTACCGTCTGCAAATTTGACAGATAAACCAAATCCTTCGCCGTCCAGCACATATTTATTATTGCCGCGAAACCCATTCCATTCCAGCAAATTCAAGTCACGAATACAAGTTTCAATCCCCTGCAAAGCAGCTGTATCCAGAATTACTTCTGCTGCTTTTTGGCGCAGACCACGCTGACGGCGTAAAATCACATGCGGACCATCAGCATCCCGCCGATGGTATATTCGATACGTAATAAAGGAATCCATGGACATTCCGCTGCTGGAATAAGAAAATTCCCGTACATTGCCAAGTTCTTCATCACTTAGCATAACAGGATTATCTCCGCCCAGGGCATTGTCCAGAAGTGCCCGCAGTTTTGTATCCACTTCAGCAAAATTTGCCGGTGTTCCGCCGGATTTGTCGCTGTTGCCCTTAGCAATAATTTTTTGAACCGTATCAAACTGCACGTGCAGCTCAAAAGCTGACTGCGCTTTGTAATCATACTCTGCACCTTTAAAGCCATGCCATGTATCCAGCGTATACTCTTTCAGCAAGGCATCAAGTTTGGGAAGCAAATCTGCACTGACATATTCCGTCATATAGCCGCCCTGCCAATCATCGCGGCTCAGTCTCACCATATCCTCTTCAACAGAAAGACTATAGTAAACTTTCTTGTCTTTCCGCAGCGTTGTATAGCTTATTATTTCTATATGGCGAGGCGTAGCTGCCTGCGCAATTTCGCATTGTTTTCTGAAAAAATTCGTCAGCACTTCTTCTGCCTGCAAACGTTTTGGGCTATTGTCGTCATCCATGCCAAAAAATTCAATCGGTTCAGGGGTATTTCCATGGGGATTGTCTGCAAAAACAATTTTCATTGACCAGACACATTTTTTTCCGTCCTCCATTCTGGACAAATCAAAGGCGTCCCTGATACCCTTAGCTTTTTCTTCTTCAGTAACAGTTCCGTCCCAGCCCTGTAAATCCAATTCAGTCAGCAGAGAGGAAAATTCCTTTAAAACGGATTTATCAACAGGTCCGGAAAAATCAAAACTCTGCTGAGGTCCATAGACATCCATTCTGCTGTTCATCAAGCTATAGGAAAGGGATTTATATTCACCGGGACGGTCAATCTTCATCCAGTATTGAAAATAGCGTATTTGAGGTACAGTGGACGTTTCCTCTGCAAATGCCGCAGCAGGAATAAACAAAGCCAGCAATGTCAGTACGTTAAAAAAATACATATTCATCTCCGTATAGCTGTATTGTGAAAATAATGAGTGATACTCCAGACAAATGTTACCGCTCTGTTATAGAAAATAGAAAAATAAATTTTATTCTTTCACTTACAAAGTATAACTTCTTGTTTTTATGAAATAAAAACAAGCGATGAGGGGGTATGGGGGAAATCATTTCCCCCAAGAAAAAATAATTCTTTATATTTTCCGAACACGCTCTCATTGCTGATAATGATTACCAGCCGCCGCCTCCACCTCCGCCGGAACCTCCGCCTGACGAACCGCCAGAGTAGCCGGAGTCAGAACTTGTACCTGAACTGCTGCCGCTGAAAAATCCTGATGTAGCGCGAGTATATTCGGATGCGGCTGCGTTTAGAGTTTTGCTCAGTTCTGAAGGCATGCTCAGTGTGCGTATAACCGTGGTATAGGTGGCTATGTTGAGGGTATTTAGCTCTTCATCATCAATCCAATCAGGAATATAATCCAAATGTCTCAGCAGTGGCTCAAACCTTTTCTGCCATGCGTCAGCACAGCCGAGCGCACAGGCATAAGGGAGTATTTCTTCATATTTTTCCAGTGTATCTTCAGGGGCATTGATTTTTGCAAGTCTGTCTTTTTCAGCAGTGCGGATATACATTTCAAGCCCGCGAATTTTGGCGTCCAATTTGCTGCCCTTATCAGAAAGCCTTGCACAGGATTGGCAGACAGCCCATGCAGCAGCCAGAATAATAGCAGAAAAACCTACGCAGAACCCCATATCACCCACAACAAGGACTATCAAGGCAACCATGAGCAGAAAAATCATGATAACAGCCCCCCCAATGCCCACTGCACGCCGCAAACAGCTGAACAAGGCAAGGGATTTTTTGATGCCGTAGCCAAATAAAAGTATCAAGCCGATAATACCACCCTGAACAAACAGCATTGTATCTGCGGAATAATAATAATCCATAATTAAACCGGGATGATAAATGCCTTTATCCATAGCAAGATAAAGCAGCCCCAGTCCCAGTGCGGCACTCAGTATGCCGGGCAGCCGCGAACGTTTCCACATGCCTTTCAGTTTTTCCTCATAACTTTTTTTGAGCATAAAATAACTGTCAATGAGGACGAATGATTTTTCTTTTTTGTCTTTACGCATATCAATAACAGCAGGAGCATCAGCAGTGAACAGGGAACAGATAATGTCATTCATGCGCTGCTGTATCCAATCCGCAAGAGGACGGGAACGCTTTTTAAGGTCGGGATTTGTTTTGGTAAGGATAATAGTTTTTTTATCCTGCAGTGACATACGCAGATAGCCGTTGACCGCTGCCCACAAGATATCTGCCTGGAGAAACTGCCCCGGAAAATTACGTTTTTTGAGGCAGGCTGCGGCACCGGGTGTCATACCGTCAGGTGCAGAAAAAAGCGGTATGACCGTATTCTTTCTGCGGTACGTCCAGACAAATCGCAGAAGCAGGAACGTAAACATTTGCACAAGCACAATGCCAAACAAGACAAGAAGTCTGTTATCTCCCATAAAATTGGCAAACGTTTGCGAAGGCTGACTGATAAGCCCTTTTTCCCAGCCCACAACAACAGTAAGTCCTTCTCCAATTTTAAGCGGGCGTGTTGTTTCAAAGGAAGAGGAGCCTGTCATTTGATAATCTGTGCCGTTCATGCCCCGTTCGCCCGTATATGCCTTGGTCAAAATGGGGGCTGCATTATCGGGAAGCTCCAAGGTAAATGTGGCATGGTCAATGGGAAATTTCCAAAAATTGCCGGTCACATTATAATAAATTTCGTCATGGTCTTCCAAAAAGCGAACATGACCGGCGGTTCTGTAAACAAGTTCATAGGTATGCCTGCCGAGCGGCGCCATTTTTTTGGGATCACCAATGGCAATACCAACAGTAAAAGCCTGCTCACTTTCCGTATAAAGTACAGGATTGCCGTCCAGAGCTACAGAAAGCACCTTAAAGTCATAATGACGCAGTCCGTCTTCTCCCACACGTTCCCTGACAGGATACATTCTGTAAATACCGTGCTGGATAGCGTCCAGTTCAATATTGACAGTAATCCGTTCTGTCACCACAAGAGAGGCATCTTGCTCCAGTCTGGCAGAAACAGCATAGGCAAGAATACGTTCTTCAGCCTCCGCAGCATCCGCACTGCAAAGGAAAAAAATAAAAGCCAAAAGCCATAACAATGTATTTTGCAATTGTTTCATGTTTCCTCCCTGGGGGCTTTTTATTCATATTTTATAGTTGTCAGTAATTTTTAATAGCCCAAAAAAGAGAATAAATAATCATCCCTGTAATGATTTCCCTGAATTATCAAAGAAAAAAAGGAAAATTAATCCTTAGAATGAAGTAAATTTTTTTAAATTGTGTTTTAGATTATGCATAGAGTTGTAAACAGCTCTATTTTTGTAAAACAAAAAGGAGAGAACATTATGAAAATAATGCGAAAAATTTGTTTTATTATTTTGCCTGTTTTGGCAATGTTTTTTTATTCTTCCACCGCTTTTGCCCAAAGCACAAAGGAACTTCCCGCTGTAAGCTCAGACAACCCCTTGTCTGCCTACAGCACAGGCAGCGATGTAAATGTTCGCAATATGCCCGGTTCTGACGGAGAAAAGCTGACAACCCTTTATCAGAATGAAGAGGTTTGCCTTTTAGATAAAAAAAACACAGGCGAAGAATACCCATGGGTGCTTGTCTCAACAGAATGGGGTGATAAAGGCTGGGTATACGGAAAATTTATTGCTTTTAATGATGATGCGCTGACAGAAAACGGACGCTTTAAGGCAAAGTTTGAATACGATGTATTTTTCCCTATGAGCAACCAAAAAGTATTCATGCATAAAGCGGGCATTCAAAATGACAAGGTCAAAAACGCTGCCATAGCAGATGGTGACCCCCATTATGCTGATACCAAAATGATATTTGACAAGGGTTTTACACTTTATCTCATGGATGACGCAATTATAGGCGTTACTGTTGAAAACAAGGATTATACCATAGCCGGTCTAAAAGTAGGCGATACATTGGATGAAAACCGGTTAAAGCAATTCAATGCAAAAATGATTGCCACAGGCTGGGATGAAATGGGCTTCTTTGAAGAAAAAAATCAATATAGTTGGTACTTAAATCAAAAGGTAGACGGAGTAGAAAGACCCGTACGGCGTTTTTCCTTTGTTTTGGAAAATGGAGTAATCAAGAGTTTTGACTGGGGAAATATTGTTATTGATTAGGGCATTTTCGTATAACATTCATAATTTTTGTTATAAAAGTTAAAACGTTTTGAAAGGGGTTTCAGGGGAAAACTTTATAGTTCCTGATATTAACCGGAACCGCTCTAGGCGCAGCAGTTTTAAGAAAAATTTTCAGGGCTGGCACGCCAAAAAAGATGCCGTCAGAAAAGATGACGTCAGTAAAAAAACAGGGCAGTGAAGGGAAACTCACTGCCTTGTTTGGTTTAAGGATTTATGGTTTTGTTTTCGCCGCATGTCTAAACGAGCGAGTTTGGGTTTGCTTTATTTTGAAATTGCCCAGTATCCTTTTTCGTTGACCATATTCCAGAAACGTTCCTGATCAACATTGGTAATAATACGTGCCTGCTGGCAGCCGGCAGGAGCATTTTTAGGATAGGCGAGGGATTGTCCGTAGGAAAGACCGTATTGAATATTGATATCAATAGCACAATTCTTTTCTTCCGTAATAATCGTGGGGTCAATAATAGCTGCCGCTACAAGAACGTCCCAGACAAAGTGGGTAAATTTTGCGTCTTTTTGGAACATTTGCCCTACAAAGGTGCCTTGGAGCATATCTGTCAGGCTGTTTTTGCCAATACTCTTCATTAATCGGTCATAGTGATCCTTGCGGAAAACAACCTTTTCACAAACATCAAGTCCAAAAACAATTTGTTCTTTCAAAGGAGCCCGTACCAGCATTTGGGTAGCTTCAGGGTCAATCCACCAGTTAAATTCCGCAGCGGGCGTTACGTTGCCCTGTTGGAAAAATGCACCGCCCATATAGATAACGCGCTTAATAAGTGGGATAATATCAGGGGCAATACGGATAGCCGCAGCAAGGTTGGTGCAGGGACCAATGGCAGCAATAGTCACTTCATTGGGATTGGCACGGATAGTGTCAATAATAAAGTTTACTGCATGCTGTTTTTCGGGCTGCAAGGTGGGGGCAGTTTTATATTGTTCGCGGTAAAAAGCGCCCCATGAAACAGGTTCTTTAATGTCAAGGGAACCGAGCCATGAATCATGTCCCATGCCAAATTGCTGGCGTTCCATGGCAAAAAGTTCATGACGCTGAGGACGGATAGGATAACGCATGCCTTCATACACAGGAATATTTTTTTTGCCGAGCAGTTCCAGCTGGCGTATGCTGTAAGCAACGCCTTGCTGTACCCAGCTGTTGCCTGTTACGCAGGTAACGCCCAGAAGGTCGACTTTTGGGGAATTTGCCAGCATGAGCAGGGCAACACCGTCATCAAACATTTCTACCATGTCTGTATCAAGGATAACTTTTTCCTTTGTTTCTGCTGCATTTGCGCTTACAGGACTCAGGGTAAGCATACCCAGTAAACAGCTTATGAGCAGTGTTGTGAGTTTTTTCATACGCCTCTCCTTTATGGTCTTGATTAAATTTGGTTAATAGCGGTTATATTGATTGTTTGTTCTTGGTAAACTGTTTATTACCTTGTTAAGAGTCTTTTCAACAATGTCATTAGTATTGTTATAGTTATTGTTGTACTTGTTGTTATTATAGTTGTAATTATTGTTATTATAGTTGTTATAATTGTTATGATAATTCTTGTTGGAACGGGAAGAATTTTGCCCGGAAGAAGTGTTGCCAAGAGGAGCAGGCATCAGGGAATTGATGTCCACAGGCTGTCCGTATCCGTTTGGGCTGTTATTTTCCCTTGGAGGAACAGGCTTTCCGTCATAATCCGCATCATGGGAAAATCTTTTCTGGTCTTTCATACTTTGCGGTTCCCGTACCATGACATAGAGGGAAGAGTTATTGAAAGTGTACCACAATCCGTCATAATTTCGCATGCCGATAAGGGTTCTGCTGTCAGCTCCGGAGTTCTGTACATACAAGGTGATGTAATCTGCTTCCTGCTGTTTGGAGCCGGCAAAATTAATGCTGAAGTTATCAGGATCCATCGCATAGCTGTTCTGGACAGATGTGCCGGCACAAACGCCTCTGAAAATAAAGTTAGTTTCCGGATCTTTCATACGGCGGATGAAAATGGCAAGGTTATTGTTTTGTTCAATGGGCTGTGCCTGATGCATGGAATAGCGGAGCATTTTAGATGCTTCCTTACGGGTCTTTGGATCGATATAGCAGAAAATGGCTTCCATGTGCAGTTTGAAAGCCCCTTCAATGGTTCTTCCCTCGGTTTGATAACGGGTTTTAAACTCTGAATAGTTTTTGGGGAGCTTTGCCAAAGCAAGACCTTCGCCTGCAAAAAGGATTAAACTGAGGCATAAACCAAGGCTGAGAAGAAAATTCAAAATTTTCATATCTGCTTCCTTTTTTGTTTATTTTCGTTAACGAAAGCTGTTTTGTTTTTATTGCTTATTTTATCTTATGATAAATTCTGGATTTTTTGGCAATTATCCACAGGGTGAATTTAGCTGTTTTGCAGGGAAAAGATTATTGAAAAAGGAGGAAAAGACTAATTTCCTGTTTTTCATTCTTGAGGTGATAGCAATCTTTTTTTAGCTCGTCTATGGTTATAACAACAAAAAAAGAAAAGTTTCGGCATAGTTTTTATGCATGATGAAAATAATTTTTTTGTTTTGGATTTGAAAAGAATACAGGAGGGAAGAAGTATGAAAAAAGCATGGATTTTTGTTTTCATCTTTCTTTTATGCGGACTTGTTGGGCAGGCATTTGCCAGTCTGGAAAATAATATGGAGACCGGCATTGGGCAATACATAAATGAACGCTATGGTTTTGCCCTGAGTTGGATGCCGGGAAATTTTACCATTACAGAATCTGACAACGGTGACGGCATTCGTATTGCTGATTCAAAAATGGGCATGGAAATCCGTGCCTTTGGAACGCATGGCTGGGACGTTATGGGCAAGGACTTTGACGCAGGCGTTCAGGAAGAATGTGGTAAATTTGATATGTTGTCTATGAAGCGTATCAATAAGGAAAAAGGTTGGTTTGCCCTGTCCGGCTATAAGGGTGATGATGTCCTGCATATTAAAGGATATTATACGCCGGAAGAAGTTTGTGAATTTTCCATGCATTACCCTATAGAAGATCAGGATATCTTTGCTGAATTTGCCCAGGGTGCATTTGATTCCTTTAGAAAAATTGATGCAGACGGCAACAATGTTTTTGACCGGATACTCATGAATATGGTTACAGTAAATGTTGAAGACGGTGTTGACGAACATGGCTGTAATTCCTTTCAGCTGCGGGCAAATGAAAATTTGACCCTGACATTCCGCAAGGCTGTGCTTAATGAAGAAGATTATTCTTTAGCTCCGGGCGAAATTTTGAGCAAAATTTCTTTGAAGGAAAGGGAAAGCTGTTTGTTTAAAGCATTAATTCCTGAAGGTGTACCCAATCTCATGGTTTGTGCGGACGAAGTCTGCTGGACACCGGGCTTTAGCGGAGAGGACGGGTCATTGGTAGTGAGTGCAGGCTTTGAACAGTTTTCACCCAATGATGAGATGAGTGAACCTGTTACACAAATCCATCTGCCTCCGTCCATGTTCTAAAAATTTTTTGGGCAGGTCATGGCGTTTACAAAGTAAAAAATGAGCAAAAAATTATCGGTAGCGATAGAAATATTAACCTTATAACTTTGCAGTGAGAGGCTGATTATGCAAAAATGCAAACAAAATTGGCTGGTTATGTTGTTAGTGGGAGCTATGCTGCTTTTTAGCTCCCATGTGGCAAATGCGGAAGAAGAAATGATGGAAGAAGGTGCACCTGAATATGAAATTCCGCCCGAACCTCTTTTGATTGGTGACAGACTTCTTATTTATAATGCCATAGGGCAATTATGGGATGATGCTGAAAAACGGGAACAAGTAAAAACAGAAGGAAGTGCAGGAATAGCTTTGGAAACCATTCCGGCTGCATCTCCTCAGGTTTTTATTGACGCTGCAGAAGTTTATTACAGTAAAGGTGTTTGGAATTTGAGCGGAGTTGTTTATCGCATGGGCAAAAGATCTGACGGAATAGAAGTTATTGCAGAACGTGAACTGTTTACAGTGCAAGCCCAAAAGGATGACGGCGCTTATCGTATTACTTTTGCTGAATATAATCCTGTCCCTGTGTTCTAAGTAAAAAGAGAGGTGTGTGATGAAAACATGGAGAAAATTTATTTGCGGTTTATTTGCAGGCGTTTTGAGCGTATTTTTTGCCCTTTCTTCCTCTTTTGCAGCAGAAGAACTTTCCCTGCGCGATGAGCTGGTGATGAAACATACTATCCATACCCTGTGGGATATGGGCTATATGGCACCCGAAAAGTTAGATTCTATCGCTTTGTGTGAACAAACACTGCTCTTTTTAAGCCGCGGACAATATGAATCTGAAAGCCGTTTTGCCAATCCGGAGCGTTTTTCCAATACTCCTGAACCGTATTCAAGTTTTATCAGCAAAGAATTGGTTGAAAAGACGGCTTTAAATGTTTTTGGTGGCTGGATTGATAAAAATGATCTATCTCAGCACGTATTTTTAGGTTCTCAGGGATATTATTTTGACTTTTTGCCTATACTCGATGGTGCTGTATTAAATTATGAACTCATTGATTTGCCCTCTTTTGTGGAAGTAACTTCCAAGCATGTGGACAAGAATGGTGCTGTTATTCTGAACGGCAATTTACGCCGTTTCAAGATGATGGATGACGGGGAAATGATACTCTGGAGTCAAGCAACATTTATGGCTCGTTTTTCTCGTAATGAAGGTGACTGGAAGCTGAATTCCTTTGTGATTACAGAAGAGGCTATGGGGTAAATATTTCCGGAAAATATTCAGGATTTTGAGCTACATCATAAAATAGTTAAAAGATTGCCGCGTCACTTCGTTCCTCGCAATGACGGGGAAATCAAATTGTGTGCCCCAATATTCCGTCATTGCGAGCGCAGCGAAGCAATCTATTTGAGATATTAAACGGAAATACCCTAGCTCATACTTTCCTGTGTGGCATTTCTGTTATATTGTTGAGGAGAAAGGGATGAAAAAAATTCTATTGGGAATATGCAGTTTACTGGCGCTGACACTTGGCGCCGGACAGGCTTTTGCAGAATGTTTTCTTGTCATAAAAGATACCCCTTTGCGAAATGAGGCGTCAGCAGAGGCAAAACAAATAGATACTTTCAAAAAAGGCATGCTTGTCAAAGGAAAAGAACTGGAAAATAATCCTGACTGGTGTGAAATTTCTGAGTACAAGCCATTGGATAACGATTTCCTCTATATTCATTTAGCCTATGCTAAGGATTGTGCCGGCTATGCATACATAGCAGCAGAGGATTTAATGCCTGTTGCATCTCAACAAAATGACTATGTTGAGGTTGGTGAAGATGATTATTCTCCTCTTGCCAATTCTGAAGGGCTGACGCCTGTCGGTACAGCCGGCTTAAATCCCAGCTGGGGAAAAAACTGGCTTCAGGAAGCTGGAAAATATGATTTTTCTTCTGTGTTTGCACAAGCAGGCAAGGCACAAGGCTTTATAAACGTTACTGAACCATTCGAAATTCAGATTAATTCTGTGGTGCAGGATAAGGCTAATCCTTGGAAATATGTGCTTTCTGCAACAGTAACTGTGCAGGGAAAACCTGTGGAGTTAACCGGAACTCTTAGCCTGCAAAAAGCTGCTGTCTTTGATTATGACATTGAAAACATGAAAAATGTGGAAACCGGGGAAGCAGCCAGAAGTGACATCAGCGAGGTGGAGAACGGCTTTATCAGCGGTTATCTTGCTTTGGTGGATAACAGCAAAGAGTATTTTCTGCATGGATTTTTGACTGCGTATTTTTATTATACCAATCATGACGGCAAAATAGAAGTTCATTTCAATGATCTTGCTGAACAGGTGAAAAATCCCTATTACCGGAATTTCCAGTTTGCCGGCGGATTGACGAAGGATGGAGATGATATTGAGCAGCCATGTGATGCCTGCATTGGGCGTCCGGTAGTAAATGCCGCAGCACAGTCACCTGCTTTTATTGAAGGCACGCTGGTTAATTATTTGAAGCCTGCCGCTGCTGCTGATATTGCCTGTGACGGCAGAGTTGATGAACAGGCACTGCTTTCTGCTTTGCAGCAATGGGTCAATGATTATAACTACCTGCTTGCCACAATCAGTAAAAAGCCGGAGGATAAACTTGTCCAGTCCTTGGTTTCCAATCCTGATAAAATTTTAGATACATTGCAGGGAGAAAAAATAGATGCTCTTGAAGCTGTTGCGGAACCTGTGCTCAATACATGGGCGTATGAGTATGACTATGAAGCCGGCAAGTTGACTGGAGCTGACAAAAAGATTTGGGATTTGCTTGCCCGTTATGGTCTTGGCGTGGATACTGTTGAAGGCTGGCCTTTTTTGCAGGTGGATACAGTCTTTTTCCGTTCCTGCTTTAAGGTTAGCCCTGACGCACAGGCAATGATAAATTTACTCAATTCCCAGCCACAGAAATTATATGTGCTCCAAGGCTTGACTTATGGGCTTGAAAGTTTGGCAAAATTTGCGTTGGAATGGGAAGATTACATGGTTAAAAATCCCAATAGTCCTTATCTGGCTGGTGCAGCTGCCCGCTATAAAGAAATTGTCAACCTTCTTCTGTTCTGTGATTTGCCGTATACACCTATGTTTTCAAAGAATAACGGCAATAAGATAAGCCAGGAAGATAAGGATACCCTGCGTGGACTTGTACAGGCAAACACCGGCACATTTACCGCTAAGATTATTGAGGAATTTTTGACGGCAGTTGAGAAAAACAAGGATAAGCAGCCCAAGGGACTTAAAGAAAACCTTGCTTCTCAAATGGACAAAAATTTTAAAGGAGCAGCCAAAAAAGCCCCTGCGACAAAAAAATTAAGTGCCTTGGAACAAAAAATAGCCGGCAAGAAGCACATGTTTTCCCTGCAATGGATTGAAGGCGGAAAAATGGGGGAAGCTGTAGTCAAACAGACAGCAGACGGCTTATATATTGAAGCAAAGCAGGAACATAACGGCGATTATGTTGTTTTGCAGGGTGATTTAACCGTGATTGACGACAAAACCTTTACCGTGACCGGCGATATTGTCACTCGTGTATCCCATATTGCAGACGGCAATGTTTGCCCCCGCAGCGGCACTTTTGAATTTTTTGCCAAAGGCAGCCGCAAATACTGGCGTTTGCAGCAGATGACCAATCCCTGCGATAATGTGGTAGATTATGTAGATGTTTATTTTTAAATTAATATGCGTAATACCCCTGTGTTCTCGGTTGTTTTCAACATTTGTGGCAGTGTTGGGAGCAGCCGGGAACTTAGAAAAAATGTATAACCAGTTACCCCTTTTAGGTGTACATGCAGGCAAGTCCTGCTTTGGCAGTTCCTGATAATTATTTTTGAAAAGAGAATAATGAAAATTTTTTGTGAATTAAAGGAACATGGGTTTAACCATAATGCATAAACTCAAAATGGAGTACATATGAAAAGAATAATGACAGCTTTTCTTATAGGAATATTTCTAGGATCTGCCGTACCTTGCTCTGCTGCACCTGCGAACAGTGAAGCAGATCGGCAGATTTCCTTTGCCGAGCACTATTTAAAAGAATTTGAAAAAGAAGTGGAAAGGCAGAAAGGCGGGCAAAAAGACCGCTATCGCTACCAAAGAGATGCACTGGAAAGAGTGCAGACATTGGTGCAGTCTTATCCTGACAATCCCAAGGTCAAGGAAATGTATGCCCGTGCCCGTACTGCCCTTATGAAAAGCTATGGCAATTATATGGAAATTACGCCGGATATGCTTGCCTATAAGCGCAATGAAGAAGAACTTCGCAAAAGATATTCTGCCATTAGCAGTGAGGCATGGAAGAAGAAAATAGAGGAACTTGCGCCTGAAACAAAGGTTTTCCCGACTCCTGATCCTATGAATGTTGCGCCTACCGAGTATTTTGGAAAATATGTGGTTTTGGAAGATGTGAAATATCCCAACAACCAGTTTTACGGAGCAACCGGGGAATTTATCCATGTGGGCAAGCCTAGTTCCGGTTATTATTTTGTTGACATCGGCGGACGTAACTGGCTTGGACCCTATGAAGCAGTTAAGCGTTTCCGCCGTACTGTAGATGCTTCCATTGGCGATGTCTTTTCATTTGCAGTGCTTGGAAAAATTACAGGCATAGTCATGGAATCTCCGGACGCTAGTCAGGATAAAAAAGCGCCTTTTGTCTGGGGCTGGATTGTCGTTCCTGAACTCCTTTATCTGCCCGATAAAATTATTGCCTATTATGACGCTGAAAAAGAAAGTTCCGGATATTTTGAACAGGAAGAAAAGGTCAAGGATATCAAGGAAGGCTGGTATACCGTAAAATCCGTGCCTGATGATGTGGATCCGAAACGGCTTATGGAAATTTTTGCAACCGCCATTAAAGAAAAGAACTATGATTTGTATGTGGACTGTATACGCCCGGAATGGCGGGAAATGGCAGTACGCGGCAATGTGCTTTACCATTGGGATTTGCATCAAAGACGCTTTAATGAACAATATGTTGCTGTTGTTTTTGATGATCCTGTTATTCAGGTGGTCAAAGGCTTTGATACGGATGACAATTTGCAGGATTTCTTTTTAGATGACAAACAGCGTGATCGCTTAACAAAAATGGCAGGTGAAAAAGAGGAAAGAGCGACTGTATACAGCCGCGCCTATGACGAAAACGGCAGACAGCAAAATCCTGTTCCGCATTATCTGGTGCGTAAGGGCAGCGGTCGCTGGTATGTGGACAGCTATGCTCCCCGTTTCTAAAGTTGCTTGTCTTGTGAGGGAATTATGAAAAATAACAGCCATGTTTTTATAATAAAAAGCGTTTTGTTTTCTGCTTGTTTTGTACTCGCTCTTTTGCTTGGTGCAGCAGCAGGCTTTGCCGCCGGACCGCCGGAAGGAGAGGGGTTTGACTTTACTAATGATGAATCTGTTATTGATGAACAGCTGAAAGGGGATAAAAAAGATGAAGAAGAACAGCAGAAACGTATTGTTACCCGGGCATCTTTAGAAAATGATATGAAGGTACAGCTCGGGCTTTTGCAGGAGGCTGCCGCCTGTTATCAAAGCAACAGTCCCCTTGAGTTTGCTGATAAATGTACACCGTCTTTGCATAAGCTGCAGTCATTCCGTTTTAATTTGCAGGCTTTGCGGGGAGGACAGATTCAGTATACAACCAATGCCGAAAAATCAGCCATGATGGGTGCTGCTGCTCTCTTTGATGAATTATATCCCAATGCTGTTCAGCTTATTGCGTGGCTCGCAGATACCATTAGTTATGAGTTTGCGAAAAGTTATAACGAATTGAAAAAGCAAAAACAATGGTATGATGAAACCCATGACAGCTATTTGAAAAACTGGAAAGAAATAGACAACCTTATTGCAAAGGGAACAGAAACAATTAAACGATTGGATAATGAAGTTGTTTCCAATAAAAACAAGGTTTATTTTGTTGACATGACGCGAACTGATTTTTTGTATGAGTTCGGCTTTTTCAGGTATATGATTTCTTCTGGAAATCAGTGGTTTCCCGGCAGTGGCGGCAGTTTTATTTTTGATATGGACGGGCATTTTAAAATATTGCAGGAGAAGATGAAGCAGTACGGAGAGCAGTATGAGTATGCTTCAAAAGAACTCACAAAATTTGATCCATTTTTTGCAAAGTGGAAACCGCAAATTGAGAAAATTGCTGCACCATATAATGCATATTTGGTGAAACTTCTTGATATTGTAAAAAATTCTCAGGAAGTATTTGCTGCACATGGACTTGTCTATGGAGAAATTTTGCAGGAACTGGAAAGCAATGACGGACTGGGCGCTTTTGCGTCAGGAAAAATAAAGGATATTAAATGGATGTATCCACGAAAAGGTGTTTCCTATAGCTTTGCAGTACATAACGCCTTAGAAAATATGTGGAATATGGTCGTCATGACGCAGCGCACCAGCAAACGTAATTTGGATGAAATGAAAAAAAATAAATAATTTTATCCTGTTTTGTACAACTTTTCAGCTTGTGTGAATACTGTAAAAATCTCCGATTATTTGGTATGATAAAGAAAAGTAATCGGAGATTTTTTATTTGGTGCTTATATTGTTTTCTTTTTGTCGTGCGTATTTTTTTCCGGTTCTTTTTTGAGCATTTTAGCGTAAATAAGCAGCTCTTTTCGGGAGGAAATTTCCAGTTTTGTATAAATACGCCTGTTGTGGGATTTTACGGTATTAATGGAAATAAAGAGTTTATCGGCAATTTCCTGGGCAGAATAGCCTTCTAAATACAGATTAAAAACATTGCGTTCTGCATTGCTGAGTTTTTCAATATTATTTTGGAAATTGACAAAGCCCGTCATATCAGCGTCAGAACTGATTTGTTGTTTTTGTGCTTCTTGTTCCTGTAAAAAGGAAATGAGGTCATCAATTTCTAAAATAGACGTTTTCTTTTCGCCTTTTTTCATGGCATTGATACCTGATAAAACAGGTTTAATATACATCCTTCTCAAGTAATGACTCAAAACAAGAGCAAGGCAAAAGAAGATGATACAGATAATAACTATTTCCAGATAATAGATATTAGTAATAAAGTTGTAGTCGTCTTTTGGGATAAAAGTAGCAACAGACCATTCTGTATTATCAAGAGGAGAAAGCCGTAACGGCTTATCTAGTCCTACAAATGTCCCTGTTTGCGAACTATAGCGATTCAGACCTCGTAAAATTTTTTCAGTTTTGAGAGGAGAAGAGCCTAAATCAGCAAAATATCCGGAAGCTGTGCCGCTTTCAAGACCTGTGGCAGGCAAAAGAAAATCATCTTGTTTTTGGGCAATAAGCCCTGTGATGTTTTGGGCGTCATTTTTGTTCGTTGTGTGTTTTAATTTGAAATAGAGTGAGCTTATTTCAAAACCGCAGATACCATAAAATTCCTTGTGGCTGCCCACCAGCGGAACGCAAAGCCACATCATGCTTTCCCATGTTCCCGGTAATTTCATTTTGGGAGAATAGTAAAAACAATTGGCTAAATTCGCCTCTGCATGCTGTTTTAGCGTATGATAAAAGGGGAAGTTATCAAGATTAAACTCAAGTTCCCATTTGTTGTGAAAAACATGTCTGTGTTTTGCTCCAATCTCATAAACACCCCGAAGCCACGTAAAATCGGGATTAACAGGTTTTGATATGCTGATATTGTCAAGTCTGATATAGACGCCGCAGCGGGAACTCTCCGCACCTTGGAGTTTTGTATTCACTGTGGCGTCAAAGACAACAAAAGCACCGCTGCAGTCAGCAATACGCAAAGCCGTACTTAAAATAGTATAGGACTTTTCTTCTACTGTTTCAATAAGCTTGGGATTATCATTAAGCGCATCAAAACTAACATGTTGTTCGCTTAAAAGTTCTTCAACGGATTGAGAAATGTGCTGTGAAAGCAAAATTCCCTGTGCTGCTGTGTTATTATAATATTCAGAGAGTGAATTTGTATACTCATCAAGGCTTACTTGAAGTCCTTTTTTCAATGCAGAAGGAGAAGGGGAAAGGATATTAGAAAAAAGCAGCGCAAAAAAGACCCCAAAAATTATAATAGAAATTAAGAGGGATAAAAAAACAGAGAGCCGATTGCTTAGACTGAGCATATTCAATCTGTTGCCTATATGCTTTAAGATAAAACCTATTCTGGACATTTTAATACTTAATTCATTTCCATTGCTTTTCTAAATTCATTGAACATGGTGTCCGCAAGCACATCACTATTGATATGCTTGTATTGCACTTGTTTATATTTTTTGAACAAAATGTTTTGCTCTTCGCAAAAGCGTTTTTCAAGTTCGCCGTATCCGTCAAAATAAGGGGGAATATAAAATTGATATTTTTCGTATATGTCAGGAATGATTTTATAGAGTTTTGCTGCTTTTTCATCTTCATAGGAAGCGTTTTTATTTGCTAATAATTTTTGATAAGCAGCTTTTTTCACTGGTAAATAGCCTGTTGCAATACTAAAAGGAACATTGTTTTCAGCTTTGGTAATCCATTTTGCAAATGTTGCACGAGCTTGTCTTTTTGAAGCATCACCTTTTGTCATCATAAGTCCTGTGCCTCGCTGAATAGCTAACGGTGTTGCGTTTTCAAAATAAGGAACAGGAAGGATATTGAGTTCTAAGGGCATTTTTGTGTTGTCGGCAAAAGTGACTTCATCTTTAAAATAAAGAATAGAGGCTGTTGATTCAATGCCGCACACAGCTTCACCCGTCATAAGGGCTGTTGTGGAATAGCCGTCCAGCAGGCAAACTTCACCGGCTATGGCAGATTTGGCAAGCATTTTCCATAGTTTTTGGAAATGAATATCGTCAAAATTTACTTTTTCATCAATAAAAAATGTTCCGCCAAAGGAAGCAGTATTTATCATACTGTAATGAAGCCAGTCATCGTATTTAAAAAATGCCTTGCCGCCAGACCACTTATAATATTCATGGGCAGCCTTGAACATGCCTTCCCATGTTGTTAAATCGTCATAGCTAATGTCTGTTTCTTCTGCAAATTTATCAAAAATAGTTGCGTTAATGAATAACGCACTGGTGGATTTTGAAATAGGAAAAATAATCAGTTTGCCGTCAAACGTTCCTTCTTCAAGGAAACTGGGGACATATTCATCCAATTCTGCCTTAGTAAAAAATTCATCCCAATTTCCCAAATTTTCCGGACCAATTTCCAATGCTGTTTTAGGATAGGAAACAAATAATTCGGGAAGACTTCCTGCCCCCGGCAAGCCTTTGGCTGCTGCTACAAGAGGAAAATGGATAGCTGTTGAATTGGAAATAGAGGTGACATTGACAAGTATGCCTTGTTCTTTCCCAACCGTTTTATTAAATTCTTCAACAAAACGGGTCATGGGAGAATTGGTTTGGCTTCCGTAAACATGCCACATGGTGAATGTTACGGGCTTTGTTGATTTAAAAGGATGATTATTACATCCACCTATCAAGCTACATAATAATACGAGTAAGAAAAAATAGAAAAAGTGTTTTTTCATTTTTTAAATAGACTGCTTTGGCTCTGAATAA
>CAJTMS010000040.1 GCA_910577155.1 uncultured Mailhella sp. | reverse complement strand
TTTTAATAAAATCAATATATTAAATAAATAGTTTCCCCTTTTTTCATCCTTGGAATGATATTCAAACTGGGTTTGATTTTTGGATTTTAATGACAAGTAATCGCTTTTTACTCCAAGAGATAATGGACAGATTTTCTCTTTTATTTTAATTTTTGATAAAAATCAAAATTGTTTTGCTTGTCTGTGTTGTTCAATTTTTATGTATGACCGGAAATGAAAAAGGAGGTTGTTATGCAAAAGATAAAGCAAAGGAAAAGAGCAGGCAGTTTGTCTTGGTTTATTCTGGGCTTCTTGCTGCTCCTGCCGGCATGTCAGCCCGGGCAGGTCAAGGTAGGTCAGGAAAAGGCGGCTGGGCTTGAACTTGTCGTCTTGCATACAAATGATATTCACTCTCATATTGCCGGTGTTGATAAATACGGAAATGCCTGTTTTGCTGAAGAAGGCTGCACGGGCGGCATGGGGCGTATTGCCGCTGCCATTAAGGCTGCCAAGAAGCAAAATGATAATGTCATAGCCCTTGATGCCGGGGATCAGTTTCAAGGAACATTATTTTACAGTGTGAACAGGTGGCCTATGCTTGCGGAAATTGACAAGTATATGCCGTTAGACGCCATGACCCTTGGTAATCATGAATTTGATGAAGGCTGTGCAGACGCAGCTGAATTTACAAAGCGACTCAATTTTCCTGTTTTAGCAGCTAACTTGGCTCCTCAAAAGGGCTGTCCCATGCAGGAAGCAAAGACAAAGCCCTATATGATAAAGAAGGTGCGCGGCGTTCCTGTCGGCATTATTGGACTTGCCAATGATGAAGTGGTGGATTTGGCAGCAGCCTGTAAATTTACAACATTTGAAAATGCTGCAAACGTTTTGACCCGTACAGTAAAGGAATTGGAAGCACAAGGCGTACAGCATATTATTGCCCTTACCCATTTAGGTTTGCCCTATGATAGGGAACTTGCCCGTAAGGTGGACGGCATTGACGTGATAGTAGGCGGTCATACCCATAGTTATCTTGGCGAAAATTCTGAAGAAGGTCCCTATCCAATAGTGGAACATTCTCCGTCAGGACAGCCTGTTCTTGTTGTGACAGCAAAGCGGGCAGCCGTTTATCTTGGTGAGCTGCAAATTGCTTTCAATGAAGCAGGCGTTCCTGCCAGCTGGACTGGCAAGGCAAAGGAACTTACCCCTGATATGCCGTCTGAACCGCATATCAGTGCATTGATTGAAAAGTATGCAAAGTCTCTGGACGTCTATCGCAGTATTGTTGTGGGAAGCCATGAGCTTTGCTTTGCTGACGGTATGGACGCCTGCCGCGAAGGAGAATGTTTAGGCGGTATGGTTATCGCTGATGCCATGCTTGAATATGCCCGTCCATACGGAGCCGTTATGGCTTTGCATAATGGCGGCGGCGTGCGTGCGGCTCTGCCTCAAGGCAAGATAACAAGAGGAGATTTACTGAGTATACTGCCTTTTGGCGGAACCTTTGTTTTGCGTGAACTGACTGGTGATGTCATAAGGCAGGCTCTTGAACACGGCGTTTCAGAAGAAAATGCCAAGGGACCAAGATTACTCCAGACATCGGGGCTGAAGTATACGGTTGACCCCAATAAGCCAGCCGGAAAGCGGATAAGCAATGTTTTTGTTGTGGATGAGAGCGGAAAAAGTACAGCCCTTAATCCAAAGGTTTCCTATCGTGTTGTCCTGCCAAGCTATTTGGCACGCGGCGGCGATGGGTATGCCATGTTTACGGGCAGTAAGGTGATTTCTTCTCAGGAACCTATGGACGTTGATGTTCTGGAAGCCTATATCCGCAAACATTCACCGCTGACTATGCCAATAACAGGGCGTATTAACTGGAAGTAATGAATGAAAAATTATCTTCCTGCAAAGAAGATGAAAAATAATTTCATGGAAAGTAAAAAAGGGAGGTCGATATGGCTGATTCTTACACTGAAGTAACAAATAAGAGCTGGGGATCACGCATGAAGAATGCATTTGGCGGAATTGGTACCGGTATACTTTTGATTATCGCTGCTACCTATTTGATGTACTGGAATGAAGGACGTTCCGTGCGAACCGGTGATGCCATTACTGAAGCACAACTTGTAGCAGAAGAACTCCCAAGTATTAGTTCCGTGGACGCTTCGTTTAACGGAAAGCTCGTGCATGCAGTGGGTGGTACGGCAACAACAGATGAACTGACTGACCCTATGTTTGGGATTAAGGTAAATAATGCTGTTAAGTTACGCCGTAAGGTTGAATATTATCAATGGATTGAAGACTCAAAGCAGGAAACCCGCACAAAGCTTGGCGGCGGTCAGGAAACAGTAACCACCTATACCTATCGTATGGATTGGGTATCTAATCCTGTTAATTCTCAATCTTTTAAGCAGGCAGCAGGGCATGAAAATACAGTTCGTATTCAAGCAAAGAGTGAAGAACAATACGCAAAGAATGTCACCTTTGGTGCATACAGACTGCCGGATTTCTTCATTCGATCCATCAGCGGTGAACAGGCTGTGCCGATTAATCTTACTGATGATGAACGTTCTGAACTGCAAAGGGTATTTTTCTCTCAAAATCCATTGGATACTGTTGATAATACCGGTAACAGCAATTTGGAAGAAAATATTAACAATTCAGGCAGTCAGGCTGTTCGCGGTCCTAATACCATGATTAATGTCCAGGGCAATTTCCTGTATATCGGACGCCGTCCTAACCAGCCTAAGGTTGGCGATATGCGTATTTCTTTCTTTGAAGTTCCGGCACAGGAAATTTCCATTATTGCCAAGGTCAGCGGGGATACCTTTGCTCCTTTCAGAGCGTCCAACGGTGAAAATTTTTCCAAGCTGAGCATGGGAAATCAGGAAATGTCAGTCATGTTTGATCAGGCTCACAGTGCAAACTCAACCATGACATGGATATTGCGCATTGTGGGTATTTTGCTTTGTATAGCTGGTATTCGTACTGTTCTTGCTCCTCTTCGTGTGATAGCTGATGTTATTCCTATCTTAGGAAGCATTGTCGGCGCTGGAACCGGTCTTGTTGCAGGTCTTCTTGGCGTGGCATGGTCATTGGTTGTTATTGCTTTTGCCTGGATTCGTTTCAGACCTGTGCTTGGCATAAGTTTATTGGCTATTGCTTTTGTTTTGGTTGTCCTGCTCTTCTTAAAGGGACGCAGGAAGAGTGCAGCGCAAGCCGCATAATAAGGTAGATTTTTCCTTTCTGTTCTCATCATGATGAAAACCAGAATGAGAACAGGAAGGATTTGAGAGCATAAAAACCGGCTTCTTTATGAAACCGGAAAAGGAGATATTTATGAAGATAAAAACCGTTTTATTATCCCTGCTTGCAGTAGCTATGCTTGCTGCCGGACCAGCCTATGCAGCGCCTTCTGTTAAAGTTTCAGGTAAAGATGTCACTATAACAGAAAGCATGACTGATGAAGGTTTTGCACAGGTTAAATCTGCTGCACAGACAGCAGAAAAAGTTGTTGCTAAAAAAATTGTTGATGCAGATTTAGAAAAAATTGTTGCAACTTTTCCCAATATTAAAACCCTGGAAGTTGAAGGCACAAAAGAATTATCCACTCTTGCTCCTCTTGCCAAGCTGACCAATTTGAAAAAATTAAAGTTAAGAGCTGAGGGCGTAAGTGACTTTACACCTCTTGCAGCTCTTACCGGTCTGGAAAGCATTGACGTTGGTTCCAGCAACATGGCACCTGATCTCAAGTGGATGTCCAATATGACCAAGTTGAAAAATGTCTACATTATGGGCGGCAGCTCCTTGACTTCCTTTGAAGGTCTTCCTGCCATTCCTTCTTTGAAGGAAATTAAATTTGTGGGTGCTGCTCCTGCTGACCTTTCCCCTCTTCTTGTGCTGACAGGTTTAACCTCTGTGGAATTGACCGGCTGCCAAATTGCAGATTTAACACCGTTGACCAAGCTTGCCAATTTGGACGATTTGAGCTTGTATGGCTCAACCGTAAAAGATTTTTCACCGTTAGCAGACTGTGCAAAGCTTAAGAAATTAATGTACTATGCTGTAAAGGACGCTGATTTCAGCACCTTGGGCAAGCTGACACAACTGACAGAATTAACCGGCGGATTAACCAAACTTGCTGATATTTCCTGGATTGAAAACCTGCCTAATTTGAAGATGTTCAAAATGTTTGCTGAATATATCACCGATTATACTCCGCTGACAAAGACCAATCTTGAAATGGTACAAATTTGGAATATGAAAGAACCTGTCGGCGACCTTGCTCCTGTAGGACAAACAAAATCTTTGAAGGAACTCAAGCTCTGGAGCGTAGACGGTGCCACCAATTCCAAGGCGCTCAGCGGTCTTGCCAATCTTGAAAAGTTTGCCATTGTCACAGACTATAACAAGAAAAGCGGCGAACCCTTTGACTTTGCAGCAGCTTCCGGCTGGGCAAAGGTTAAGGACATTGATGTAACAGGTGCTGCTCTTGTGAATACTGACGGCATAGCTTCTGCAGCAGCAGTAGAATCTCTGAAGTTCTCCAAGATTATAGGTGATCAGCCTGTCAGCATGAAGTTCCTGGCTAAAATGCCAACGCTTGGCTATATCAGCCTCAATGAATGTAAAGTGGCTGATTTTGACGCCATTGCTGGCTGTCAAGCACTGAAGACTGTTTCTCTTACCAAGGTTGACGGTATAACCAGTCTTGACGCTTTGAAGAAGCTGCCAAATCTGAAGAGTTTGACTGTAAGCAAGGGCGTTTTCTCTGACGCTGACCTTTCCGGTTTTGATACAAAGGTAAAGATTACACAACGTTAATTTTTTAGAATAGGGGAACTGCAGGGTATTTCCTTGCAGTCCCCCTTGCAGGAAATTTTTTCTGCTTTGGAGGACGTATGATAGTTGGAACATTAATTGGTATTGTTGTCATCGTCGCTCTTTTTCTTATTGTGTTCTATAACGGACTTGTCCGCGGAAAAAACATGGTGGAAGAAGCGTGGAGCGGTATCAGTGTACAGCTCAAGCGCAGGCATGATTTGATACCTGCTCTTGTGAACACCGTAAAGGGCTATGCCACCCATGAAAAGGAAGTGCTGACAAAAATTACAGAAGCCAGAGCGCAGGCTATACAGGCAGCTCCTGCCGGAGTGGAAGCTGTGATGAAGGCTGAAAACGGGCTGACGCAGGCACTTCGCTCTTTATTTGCTGTTGCGGAAAATTATCCGCAGCTGAATGCCAGTGAAAACTTTTTGCAGCTTCAAGACCAGCTGGCAACCTTGGAAGATGAAATCCAAATGGCACGCCGTTATTACAACGGTACGGCACGTGACCAAAATAACCGTGTGCTCCAATTTCCCGGCAACCTCATTGCTCCAAGTTTTGGCTTTGGCAAGATAACATATTTTGAATTGGATGATGAACAGGAACGGGCTGTTCCGGAAGTGAAGTTTTAACTATGTTTCGTTTTTCTTGTGTAGACAGTGATTTTCATATCTGCATAAAGAATAAACAATAATTTTAGATGATTGGCATGTGATATTGTGGCACACTGGGGAGGAAAAACAATGCGTAAATTGTTTTTATTTTGTTTTATGGTTATGCTGCTGGCACTGCCAAAACTTTCCTTTGCAGAAGAGGAAGAACTTGCGCCGGGTTTTAATCTCTGCATGCATTCTGCAACCAGTGCGTATTTTATGATGCAGTGCGGCAATGATGCCTATGCATACTGGGAAGAAAAACTCCATAACAGGTACAAATTACTGCGGTCTATTTGTTCCGGCAAAGAAAGCAATGGCATACAGGAAGAATGTACTGAAACGCTTGCCCGTCTTGAAAAAAGCAGTAATGAATATATTGAAAGCATGAGAAATCTTATTTTACTCTTGAGTGATGATGAAGACGGAAAAATGTCAGATCTTGATACACTGGGATTGAAGATTGACGCCACAAAACAGCAGGTGAAAAATTTTGCTGTATTGCCGTATTTTGCTGATGTAGATACAGCGGAAACTATGTTTAATAATCTTGTCGCATTATGGGAACACGGTGCCGTGCAGAGTTTTGATGTGCTGACTGATGAAATTTTGGATCAGGCTGTTATGGCTGTTTATCATACAGGCAATTCCCCTCTTGATGGGAGTGTATATTTAACCCGTGGAAATAATCCGAACTTTTTCAAGGGTGACAAGGCAAATTATGATTTGGCCCTGCGCCGTACTGACGCTGCAAAAATAGCTGTTTATTATTTTGGCAAGCCAGCTCCTTTGAAAAATGTGCAAAGCGAATATCTTTTGGGTAACCAGGCTGACGGTCCGCTTCTGTGCAGGGGAAAAATTGATAATCTTTCTGCCCTTGAAAATGGGTTTGCCATAAAAGGTGCTTTGCTTTGTATAGATGACCCGTTCTCTGAGCAAGAAAAAGAAGTGCATACTGCTGATATGGAGATTGCCTTTGAAAAAACAAATTATTCCATGGCAGAAGAAGATAATGCAAGTCACGGCTTCGTGGTGCGTTCTTTACATATTATGCAAGTGAAAGCTGAATAAAATTAGTGTGTTGTGAAAAATAAAATACTGTTTCTTTCAGTACAGGTTAAAGGAAAATTGTATGGACAGTGCGCAGAATATCCCTATTAAGACACCCAGAATAGGCTTTTTGGAAGCTGTTGCCCGCTGCCTGAAAAAATATGCCACGTTCAAAGGGCGTGCCACGCGTGCGGAATACTGGTGGTTTGCGCTCTTTAATTCTCTTTTGTGTACGGTAGTCTATGCTGTTTTTTATGACAGAATGGGTATGGAAACAGCAGAAAGTATGCTTGGTTTTGTGCAGCTTGCCCTTTTTCTTCCTGCTCTTGCCGTTGGCGTTCGGCGTTTGCATGACATTAATTTTAGGGGCTGGTGGATAGTACTGACTATAACCATAATTGGGATAATCCCTTTGTGTATTTTTTATTGTTTAGCCGGCAAACCAGAGGAAAACCGCTTTGGCGTTCGGGAGGTGTAATGATGAAAAGAGAACGGTATTGTAGTGTATTTTGGGCAGGTTTACTGATATTGGCATTGTCCTCCCCTTCCTTTGCTGAAGAAACAAAAGAAGAAACAGTAACTGTCACCAAAGAGGATATGAAGGAGATACAGGAAGGTCTGCAAAGCGTATTTGGCGATTTGTTTTCTGCCATGGGCGGAATTGTCACTGGCATGACACAAGGCATGCAGGAAGGAGCCAAGGATATGCAAAGCCAGCTTGACAGTGCCGGCGGTGCGGAAGTGATTGCGGATAAGGAAAAACTCCTTGCACTGACAGAAACCAAGGTGCTCAAGGCTGAACAATTAACGGATAATTCATGGCGTATTGTGCTTGCGGTGAAAAATACGCAGGACTTTCCTGTACGTCTTGCCAACCTGACTGCAAAGCAGCAGGTTCTTTTGCAGGATAAAGACGATTTTGTGTATGAGCAAAAGGAAACTGACCAGCGTATTGTCACGGTTCCGGAACGGGCAGCCCTCAAGGTGGAATTTTTCTTCCCCAATTTAGACGGTTCAACGCCAAAGATTTTACGCTTGTACGGACAGGATTTCCCTGTGTCACACGTGACAAAAAGTGACAGTGAAACAAGTAAAGACGTGTCATTATAAACTGTTTGATTGAATAAATTGACGGAGGACGTATGCGATACTTTATAAAATGGAATATATTGACCTTTTGTACTTTATTTGCTTTTGTCTTTTTTACTGCTGATGCCTTTGCCGGACAGGAAATAAATAAAACAGCAGCCGTGTATTTTTTGAATTTTAATGGGCAGGAAATTGGTACAGTACAAAAAATTGAGGATTTAGGCATTGAAGCCGAGCTTACAGGGAAAGATAGAGTTCCTTGCGCAAGTTATGGACAAACAGAAGAAGATATTTTTGCGGACAGTTGGTTAAGTTTTTTGCAGAATGGTAAAATTTTTGCCCAGACCCGTATTTTTACAGAAAATGATTGTTCTCTTGGACTTAAAAGTATTGAGGGAGAGCCTTTTTATCTTCTGCGGTCATCAAAAGGCAATCCGCTTGACGGCGGAGTGACGGCTGCTTTGCTTTCTTCCAGCGGTCTTTCCATACAGGTTTTTAATGGCGGTGGTCTTCTCCAAATGAACATAGGAAAAGACAATGAAAAAATAACCTTTAATGTGCTTGACCAACAGGGCAATGGCTATAGCCATAAAGGTGAAGTAGGAAAAAATTCCCTGTCAATTCGAGATGTGAATGGAGAGTCATCCTTCACATGGACAGATATGCGGGCTGTAAGAGCTGTGTATACAGGGCAGAAATCTGCTGATTATGACGCTTTTTGCTACCATTTTAAACTGTTGAATGAAAACAATGAAGAAACTGGGGAAGAACTGGCACTTATGGCTTTTCGCTGGGAGTGGCTGGACAGTTATAAGAATCAGCCTTTATTACTGACAATCGGAAATCTGGAATATGAAACTGGCGGAAGCTCCGGCAGCGGACTTTTTCTGCATGATGCAATTCCATTAATTCAAAAATAAAATAAAATTTTTAAACAAAAAATAAGAAAAGGAAAAAACATGGTTATCAGAATTTGCCTTGTTATCTTGCTGACAGCATTTTACTACTGCCCTGCACAGGCAGTTTCTGCAAACGTGGCAGAAATTCAGGCAAAAGCTCAGGCAGGAGATGATGTTGCTGCCAATAAACTCGGGGTTTGGTATGAAAAAGGCAAAAACGGTTTGCCTGTTGATCCAAAAATGGCAGTGCATTGGTATGGTATTGCAGCCAAAAAAGGTAATGGGCTTGCCTTACATAATCTGGGCGACTGCTACCGTGACGGCATTGGTGTGGAACAAGACAACTATACTGCCCTTGATTATTATTTACAGGCAGCCGCCGGTGGTTTGCCTTTAGGCTATGAAGATGTGGGCGATAGTATCCTTATTCCCGAAATTGCAGAGGATTTATTGCTGGAAACTGCAAAGGAACGGCAGGAAGCTGCTATTCTTTGGTATCGTAAGGCTGCAGACCATGAAAGAGAAAGTGCAAAGATGAAGCTAAAGAAAATGGGACAGCCTGTTCTGAAGCCTTCTTTTGCCCCTTTGCCGATTTGTCCTACGCTTGATTTAGAGGGAACCAAAAAGATTAGCGGCACGTTCCTTGAGTATACCACTCCCCGCAGTGCCGATGCTTACGGATATTTAATCCGAACCGCAAACGGCGAAAAAGTGGAAATTGTCATGGGAAACGGCGATATTGAAGAATTTGCCGATTTAGGAAAGGGCGATACCATTACGCTGTCTTATAGCAGCTATCAGTCTTTGGATATCTATACCGCTGAATGTTCCATTACCCATTTTTATGTGGAAAATTCCGGAAAAATCCTCAAAAAGGCACAATAGTAACAGTCAACAATACGAAAAAAGAGGTCGTTATGCGGAAAATCATTTTTGCTCTTCTTTTGACATTTCTTTTGCCAATAGCGGCAATAGCAGAGGATAATCCTTTGCCAAGGTATGAAAAACAGGCACAGGCGATTATGGAAGAAAGTTTTGAAAAATCTCTTAATCTTTCCACTGCTGATGCGGTGGAAGTAATTAATGACGCATTTAAAAAAGTCGATAAACTTCTGAACTTAGCCTATACGGAAACTATGAAAAATCTCAAGGCAGTGGATACGGAACTTGCTGATTTATTGCTTGCAGATCAGCGTGCGTGGCTGAAATTTACAGAAAAGTTTTGTTACAAAGCTGCTGATGGATTTGGTGACGGCGGAACACTCTATTATATTTTGGCAGCCAAAGCAAATGTCCATTTATGGGTGGAACGCATTTCATTCCTGCGTATTATCAACCGCAATGTTGTGTCAGAAGATGTGGACTAATTTTGCTAGTAAAAAAGCACGGTTACAAATCATATAGTTCGTTCGTGCAATGCATTAATGTGCTGCGTGCAGTATAAAAGGTATATGGATTTTTCCATTAACAGGAAGAAAAGCCTATGAACATTAAAATACTCTCTTTTCATTTGATGATAGTTTTCTTTGCAGGTATGGCTTTTTTGTTCCCTGCCCATGCTGATACCGCATCAGACACGCAAAAAGACGCAGTAAAAGCTCTGAACGGTGAATATGTGCAGAATTATGAAACTGTTTTAAAAGAATTATGTACTCTTATCGACATGATTTCCACTCCTGACCCAAATGCCATGCCCGAGGAAGAACCATATATTGAAGGCGCAATGGGGATACTGGAAAAAATCAAATATCCCAATCCCAATGATCCCCCTGCAGAACCTTTTCAAAAAATAGGCTACACCATACGGGATATCAATGCAGACGGCATAGCAGAACTTATTATTGGTGAAATTTCAGAAAAAATTGAAAATTCATGGTTTGGCAGTAAAATATATGCAGTTTACAAGCTAATGGACGGAAAGATATATTGCCTGCTGGAAGGGACTGTCAGAAACAGTTTTGAACTTTTGAGTGACGGCACGTTCTTCAATTTTGGCTCAGAAGGTGCTGCCCACGCTATTTTTGGAAGTTATGCCCTTTATCCTAAGAAAGCTGCCTTGGAGTGTGAAGATTTTTATTTTAACTATGAAAAAGATGAAACATTTCAAGAAATTCTTTATTATCATAATACATCCGGAATTTATGATAAAGCTGTTTCAGATGTTATTGCAGAAAATGAGTATGAGAAAGCACTCAACGAATATTATAAAAATAGCAAGCAAATTCAACTTCTTCCACTTTCCTCTGCGGTATCAAATACAATGCATGCCCCGTCTGTTTCCGTTCAACGGGCAGAAAGAATTTTTGATTTAGGCACTCCGTATCATGAATTTACAGCAGATAATTCGAAGCAGCAAGTCAAAATTGCTTTTTCTGCTTCAATCAGTGTGAAAGATTTCAAAGTGCTAAAGCTTGAATGTCTCAATGTTGATGAAAATGGAAAGCCCATTTTTTCAGCAAAGGAAATTTATATGCAGCCTGCGCTTAAACCACATCACCCTTTTGTCCTTGGCATGACATTTTTGGGGAGTATACCGCAGTATGGAATTTCCTATATAGATGAAAACGGCAGGACAAAACAGTATACCATTAACCAAAACAGCAAAGATGACGGCAGCAAAGGTGACGGTTCTATTTATTTGCAGGAATTTTAACGGAATAGAATTGATCTGGCACATTTTAGGGAATCTTACGGATCCAAAACAAATTTTCTTGTGCAAGGGGGAACGTACCATGTTTATCAAATATCTGCAGCGTACTGTATTTTTCATGCTGATAACTTTGGGGCTGATATGTCTTCCCTCACCCTTATCTGCTGTTACGGCAAAAAACGTTGAAGCAAACGCCGAACCTTTTCAGCCAGACCCAAAAGATTCCAGTTTTGCTTTTGACTGCGCCCAAAATATTCTCACGCCTGATAAAACAGAAGCGACAGACTGGAAGCCAGATTTTCCTCTGCCAAAACAGGCTCCTGTGAAATCCTCAAGGGGGCAGTATTCCGTCATTCTGCTGGGTAAAGATATGCAGGATGCTGATAAAACGCAGGCAATACCTCTGGTTCAATTTCTTGCCTTGGGAAATGTCAGGCAAGCTCCGCGGCTGCACAAGCTTTGCTATTTTGCCGACCTCAACGGTGACGGAACGTTAGAAATTATCGCCGGGGAACGTCAGGGAAAAGGTCTGCGCTATGCTGTGTATACCTCGCAGGGCAAATGCGTAATCAAAGTGCCGGACCGTACTGCCGATAAACAGTGATTAAATCAAGAATATTTCTATACGTTTTCAAGCAGTTCCAATAAAAATGAGGATTTTTTTTGCTTAACCTATAGCTTGCTGACAATTCACTTTCTTCTTTAGCAATAGAGTGAGAATTCCCTTATTGGGGTTCAAAATATTGCCTTGATATTTCTTGTCATTTTTCATTCACTAAGAACTTTGGAAGACAAGGAACATATCTGCCATTTTTTTTATTCCATTTGTGTATTGGACAGAAAATGCCTGATTTTGATTAAAAAAGTAGTAAAAATTAAGAAAAAAGCAAAATGATTACTATGTGTAACTATTTGTAATATAATAATATTTATTAATTACATCATAGGTTTTATCCTGTTTATTCACTAATAGGGCAGGTTCATAACCGGTTGGTCGCAAGTTCAACCTTTGCAGGTTCCACCACTTATTTCAAGGGGTTATGGATATATTTTCATAAGTCCTTATTTTTTGTACATATTTGCGACAAAAATTTTTTTTATTTCGCTCTGTTATGGAAAGCGGTTGATAAATAAATTTTATCCTGTTACGTACAAAAATACCCCCTTGTTTTTCTGAAAGAAAAACAAGGGGGTATGGAGGCTTTTTTACGTATTGTTAGCATGGCAAAGCCATAAACAAGCTTACAATACGTTAAAAAGTTCTCGTCCTCGAAAAATCAAGCGATAAGGGATAACTTGGTTTTTCGGGGAAAATTATTTCCTCCATAAAAAAGATTAACTCGTAATTTTTGTAATTATATCTAAATGTTATAAAAACAACAGCATGCTATAACAAAGCATTTTATTTTAAATTTTTTATAAACTCTTGTGCGCCGATAAAATCTAAGCACTGTTGGGTATAGGATTTATTCAACATAGTATCTGACAATAAGTAATCAAATTTCTTTTTATATTTTAATGGTCTGGGAATTGTGTTTAAAACAGCATTGCAATCTATGGTTTCGAAATGGAGAGTTTTGAGGGCGTCAGTTAATGCTTTTTTCCCTTTTTCTGAAAAGAAGCCTATGCCGCCGTGTTCTGTTTCTATGCCAGAATATTTTAACAGCAGTCCTATGGTATTTTGGATACGGGATCCTTCCAGCACAGGAAGAATAGTGCTGTCAGACGTTGTTACATACGTTTTATACTTGTCAAAGCCTTCCTGCAAAATTTCAATGGAATTTTTGGACACGTATTTGGGAATAAAATTAGTTTCATAAATTTCCTGCATTTTTTGCTGGATAGCCCTATGAATATTTTGCGTACCGCCATTAAATTTTATGGATTTTTTTCCTGAGGCTTCTTTTACCAGAAGAATTTGGCTTTGGCTTTTTATTTCCACAAGTTCCCATCGTTTTCCTGCCAAAAGAAAAGTTCCGCCATTTTTTAAAAATAGTAGATTGTCACCGGATATTTGTCCAATTTCTTTGCCATTACAGAGAACTTTCCATTCTTTTGCGGTGACGAAGGCAGAGTAAAATTCATAATTTTCTACAATTTTTTCTCCTGCTTTTGCCAGCGTTATTGTTTTGTCAGGCAATTGATAAATAATATCCTCATGACTAAGCTGCTGCAAAATATCAATAAAATCATTTTTGGAGAAATATGAATGAAAAGAATTTTCACCGATACAGCGATAAATTTGTGAAGCTGTTGCTCCGCCTGTTTGCCCCAAATAGGAGAGAATTTGCTGGACAAAGGTTGAATAGTCAAAGGTATCAGTATCTAATGGCTCAATAAATCCTTCCAGCATGAGTTCTACCAGCGCAATGCACTGGACAAGTTCTGTTCGGAACATGTCATTCCAATTTGCATTGTCAGTTAGTGTCTTTTCTTCGAGGAAAAATCGAAATTCTTTATGAGTATTTTTCTTTCTCCCGCTGCGTCCAAGGCGCTGTATCATGGAGCTGACAGAAAAAGGAGGAGCAAGAAAAATAACCCGTTCTATTTTACCGATATCAATGCCAAGTTCCAAGGTGCTGGAGCAAAAAACGGCAATATTCGTTTGTGTTTTTAATAAATCTTCACATTCTTCCCGTATATTTTTTGCAAGGGAGCCATGATGAATGTAGAAATTGGGCAGATAATTTTTTTCTTTTGCAATTTGTTTCATGGCATCGCAATATTCTTCAAGCGTTGCTTTGGCATTGGCAAAAATTAAATTTTTCCCTTTTGTAATGACCTTGAATAAATCTTGTTTCAACGGTGAAAACGTATGGTTATCGCTGTCATTACTTGCCGGCATTGCCCTGTAGCATTTGATGATGCCTAAGATATCTTTTTTTGCGGCTTCCGCTGCATTGATAATTTTGACAGATTGGGGATTTCGGGAATTAAGCCATTTTGCAATATCCGATAAATTGCTGATAGTTGCAGAAAGGGCAATTTTATACGGATGAATAGCAAGGGTATATTCTAATCTGCTGATTAAACTTTTTAGCTGTGTGCCTCTTTCATTGCCAATAAAACTATGTACTTCGTCAATGACAATATATTCCAGACTGCCAAAAAGATCCTGCAAGTATTCTTTTTTATTGAGAAATAATGCTTCAATGGATTCCGGGGTAATAAGAAGTATGCCCGCAGGATTTTTTATCAGCGCTGTTTTTTTTGCGCTGCTCGCGTCTCCATGCCATTTGGTAATAGGAAAATCTATATGTCTGCACAGAGCTTCAACACGTTCAAACTGGTCATTGATAAGCGCTTTTAAAGGTGATACATAAAGTATTTTTACCGAATTTTTCCCCTTATCGGCAATTTGCGAAATAACGGGTAAAAATGCAGCTTCCGTTTTGCCGCTTGCTGTGGGGGCAGAAAGGATTAAATCACTGGGGGAAGTTATCATATGCACAATGGCATCATTTTGAATAGGGCGAAAGCTCTCCCATTTCATTTCATAGATAACTTTTTGGATTTTTTTATTTAATAATTCAAACGCGTCCATTATTTTTCTAAAGTAAGGTTGACAAGTTCATCGTCATCCGCTTCTTTCTCTTCCTCAAGCTGTATGCCGGAAAGATAATCTGAAATATTGGTTTGCGGATAACTTTCCAGTTGACAAAGCAAGCCAACAAAATTTTTGTTGGATTCGCGCGGTGACAAAAAAGATTTGGCACCCAATTTATTCATGAGCCATTGCATAAAGAGTTTAATGTCATTGTCTGTAACAAGATATTTGTTTTCATCATATTCGGCAAAAACATTGCGTATGTTGTAAAAGAGCATGTATAATTCTTCCTGCGACAAACTTTCCAGACGGATAACGGGACTTGTCAAATCTCTGCGTTCCTCTTTTGAAAAGGGATTGTCCGCAAGACGGGATTCTAAAGCTCCGTAACTGTACATACCTTTGTATTTATCTTCTAAAAATTCCGGTGTTCCGCTAAAAAGGAAACCAATGTATTCTGTTGCTCCTTGCAGGGAATCATTAACAATAGTTAAAATTCTTTCAAAATTTTTATTTCTGACAGTTGATTTTAACCGTGCAAGAACTGCCAGCTCATCGAAACTGACGATTAAACCGGCATATCCTGCCAGACGGGCAAAACCGGCAAATAATTTGAGATAGTCATAGAAATTATTATTATCAATGATTGTGCGCACGTCCAATTCTTTGCGGGCGTCTGTTTTGGTTGTGTATTCCGCCCTCAGCCAGCGCAAAACCTGTGACATTTTTAAATCATCGCCATTTTGATAGGCATGGATATAGGTTGTTAACACTTTGGAGAAGTCATAACAAGCCACATATTTTTCCAAGGGCAGTAATTCTTTATAAATACCTTCTTCTGTAATTTGTTCATTTTTTTGGAGTATTTTTGATGCCCAGCGTTCAATAATGAGTTTTAATGCTCCGCCGTCCGGTTTTGTTTTGGTTGACATATTGTTGATTAATTCCGAAAACAATTTTTGGGATTTTTCATCAGAAGAGCAAAGGACTTTTTCCGTTGTAATATCGGCAGAAATCACAACAAAATTTTTTTCATGGGCAATTAATTTTGCCAAAGTCAAGAAAAATGTTTTTCCGGAACCATATTCGCCAATAATGAAGCGTGTTTTTGCTCCGCCGTCTGCAATGAGGGCAAAATCTTTAATCATTTCTTTGAGTTCATCGGCTCTGCCTACTTGGATATGCTGCAAGCCAATACGGGGAACAAGCCCGGCTTTCAAAGATTCTATAATGGCATTTTTTTCTTTTGCTTTTATTTTTATTTTTTCCATAACTTACCCTTCATTTATTGGTTTAATCTGTTTTGTTTGTTTGATTAATTCTGCAACATCGTTATTTATGGCATAAATATTTTCACTTTCTTCTATGAGAAAATCACCGTATTCATTTTCAGCCCATTCATTGATTTCATCAAGAATACTGTTCAGCATCATTCCTTTATGTTGAATGATATTCATTAATTCATTGCGTGTCCAATTTTCTTTTTCAAGGAGGATTGTGACTATGTCCCGAAAAGCATTTCCCTGTTGATTTTGACCCATTTCGTCAGAGACATTTTGTTCCTGCGGTTCTGACTGCGGACTTGCTTCCTGTTCCTCGCCAAAAATTTCCTGCAGCACAGTATGGATTTCAGCAGTATTAATTTGGACTTTTGCTAATTTTTCTTTGTTTAATTGCAGTTTAATTTCTTCGGCATTTTGTGTTTTAGAATGTATTTCTTCAAAAATAACCGCTTCATGTGCAGTATCAGTAAATTGCGAAATAATGGCTTTGAGCTGTTCTTCCGTTATGGTTAATTGCTCTGCAATTTTTTGTAACAGCCTGTATTCTTTTTCTTTAATAATACCGTCTTTACTTGCAATAACAAGGAGAAAGCGAATAACAGTTTCTTTTACATTGCTGCTTGCTGTTTTTATAAGTTTTTTTATGGTGCCGTTAGTTGTTATTTTTTGTGTTCGGGCAATTAATTTTCCCCGCATTTGTAAACGGTAGTATTCTGCCTGCGAAAGGGAAAATTCTTTTTTGATGAAATCTTCAATGCCGCTGTTTTCAGTTTGTGATAATGTATTATCTTCCAAAGCAATTTGATATCCCAAATCTGCAAAAAGGCACGCCGTTTGATAGTGCTCAGAACTGATTTTTTTGATAAATTCTTGTTCGTAGAGGATAACTGTTTCCTCATTTTTGTATGCTTTTCGTGTAAGAAGTGCACTTGGTTCAATTTCATAGCCGAGGGCTTCGCACGTTTCAGCAATGAATATTGACTGCCGCAATGTTATCGTTTCTTCAAGAGGTATGCCAAGTATAGCTGCAAGATTTGCAATACTGATGATTGTATTCTCTTCAAAATTGAAAAGCTGGGGCGGGGTAATATCTTTTTTCAAGGTTTCCGGCAGAAAGAGGAATTTTTCCGTTTCAGTTAACGGTGCCGAAGAGTTCTCAAAATTTTTTATGCTTTGTTTTATTTCTTCTTTGATAATGTGCAATGCATGCGTGTACAGATGTTTTGCTTTAGCTGTCGGCAGCAGTGCGTCATAAGAAACAGCATTGCAGGCAGGATAAAACGTATCAATGAACGTGCCGGATTTCATTGCCATATAATAATTGTACACTTGTTTTTGGGTAGTAAAAATTTCTGTATCAGGCAGTTTTTCAAGCATGTTACCAAAGTAATACTCGAGCAGTTCTTTTTTTCTCGCAGTGAGTTTTTCCTGTTCTTTGTCATACAATAATTGTGCGGGAGAAAATTCCTTTTTGAATTGGCTGTGCGGCAGCAAATTTTTAAGAATAGTATTATATGCAGGATTATTGCTGTATTTTTGTTTATTCTCTAAATAAAATTGCGTTATTATCTCCGTTTCTTCAAGGGAAAAATTATTGATTGTCAATGTTAAATAAACAATAAGGTCATAGCCGTATCGTAATTTTTTAAATTTTGTGACAAGGTCAATGACTTCAAATAAAATGTCCTTTCTGTCTTTTTTTTCAACTAATGCTCTGTATTCAAGCCCATAATAATACAGATAAACATAGCCCATATCGTCTATTGCAGGTTTTCCCTTTGCCAGCCACGCAATATAATAGCCTTGCTGATCTTCCTCTAATTCATTATAATTAGGCGAAAAACCTAATTTTTCAGGCGCAGCAGCAGCAGTGAAATTCGGCTTTGAATGGATATTAATCGCAAAAGGGATATAGGAAGTCAGCCCGCAGGTATAAAAAAAGGCGTTGGTAATAGTTTGCCCAAACAAATTCACTGTTTCTGTTTTGGGGTGGAAGGTGAGGGCAAGCAGGGTAGATGCATTATTGCTTTGCGGATATTTTGCGCCGAACGAAGTATTTTGAGATGTTTTTCTTTTGTTGAACCTTGGAAGAATGAAAATAACTGTGAGAATGAATATCATAATAAGGACAAATATAAGCATATTTCAAACTCCTCAGTTATTCTGTTGTAAGCATATAAAATATCATAGCAAAAAATAAATTTTTAATCCAGCTCCTTTGTGCAGGGAAAATGAGAGTATTCGGAAAGCTGCAGGTTCTTCGCTGCTGTCAGCCATAAAAAAAGCCCCATTTTTATGGAGCTTTTTTTTTGCTGTATTTAAGGTAGGTTTTATAATCAGCATTCTCTGTTTATAAGTGTTCACCGTCCTTGTTTGGCTGGTATTGCATAAGATTTATTATTTTCCCCTCAAAAAATTTTGATAATAAATGATATGCAATACCAAGTTAACGAAGTTATGCAACAATGTTGTTCCATAACAGTTCCGTACATCCATACCGATAATATAGGATAATCAGCAAATTATGTGCCAAAAAAATAATATATAATTTCAGCTTGTTATTAAAATGCAAAGAATGGAGGGTGGTTCATTTTGTATCAAATTATGTGTGGATAGTTTCTTTTTTACTCAATTTTACTATACTGAACAATTTGCATTATAGGACGTTTTGTTTTATTTAAGAAACAGAGATGACTATGGAACATATATATTTTGCCTGTATTTGGGCATTAGCCGGCTTTGTAAATGGGATAAGCGGCATGGGAGCTGCGCTCATGGCAGTGCCCTTTATGACCTTATTTATGGATATCCAATTAATTGTGCCTCTTTCCTGCCTTTTGGTAACCGTTTTATCGTCAACGTTAGCTATAAAATATCATGCTGAGTTTCATATCAAAATTATTTTGCCTGCATTATTGTGTGCCGTGCCGGGGGCTTTTTTAGGGACACAAGTATTAAAAATCTTTTCTTCCCATGTGCTGGAAAGTATTATGGCAGTAGTTTTGATTGGGTATGTTATTTGGAATTTTATACAGAAATATGAGCCGAAAGAAGAAAGAAACAATGCTGTTTTGGGTGGGTTGAGCGGCTTTTTTTCAGGATTTTTTGGTTCCACCATTTCCTTTACGGGACCGCCCCTTGCCATGTATATTTTATACACGGGCTGGAAACAGCAAAAAGCTTTGGGGGCATTAGGAGCTGCCCTTATCATTATCACGGGGACAAGCTGTTTAAGCCATTATTTTGCAGGGTTATATACAAAAGAATTTTTGCGGTATTTATCTGTTGGCGTGCCTGCCGGGGGTTTGGGCATGCTGCTTTCCTTTCCTTTTCTCAAATATATTACGCAAAAAACGTTTCGTAAAATTTTGCTTCTTGTGATAGGGTTTGCAGGGATGATGTCTTTATTGCGGGTGGTGAATTATTATTTTTAATGCTGTGTCTTTTTGCGTAAAAGTTTTTCCTGTTCCCTTGCAGCCATTTGTTTTAAACTCTCCAAGCGGCTCAATATGCAGCCACACCATTTTTGACGATAAATATTTAATTCTTTTGATTTATCAATGCCTTGCTGCCAAAATTCACGAAAATCAACATATTGAAAATGCAGGGGATTTGCATTATTTTCATTTGCAATTTGCAATGCATTTTCAATGGCAAAGCAGATATCATCATGATTTTGATATTTGGAATACAGCAAGGTGGAGCTAAATTCCGTAAAACCCTGTTCTTTGGCATAAAAAACACTTTTAACCATGCGTTCTTTATAGCATTCTTTGCAGCGTTCTTTTTCCTGACAATTGCTCAAATGGCTGACAAAGGCATAACTGTCAATGATTAAAAGAGATTGCAGTGTATTTGCCGTAGGATTTAAAAGATGTTCATGGTGAAAATAAAGGGTTAATTTTTCAAATTCACGGCTTGCAAAAAGTTCTGCATAGCGTTTCCATTTTGTAAGAATTTTTTGGATTGCTTCCTGCATGGAAGGATTTGCTTCAAAAAGAGGTTTGAAATTTTCTTTGAGCCAAGGCACTGCCGGTGTATGCTGTTCTTTTTTTATGCTGTCGAAAAATTCTTTATTATTGCCAATGACAAGGGGGACATCATAAAATTCGGCTACCTGCTGCATGGCTGATAAACGCAAAAAATATTCTTTTTGCGGGTGAATATTGGGGTTATAATAAAAAATATG
>CAJTMS010000039.1 GCA_910577155.1 uncultured Mailhella sp. | reverse complement strand
TTCCCACATGAATAATTTACCTTTACCTCTTCTAGCAAATAATTATTCTTATTCCCACCATTCAACTTTTAATGGATTACGACTAACAAGACGCTGATATTTATATTTTGGATAACCAATCATAAAAGCTCCTGAAATGTTATTAAAACGATTTCCTAAATCTAAAGCATTTTGCATTGGTTCCCAATTATCAAAAACTGTATTTTCTACAGCCCCTGCCCAACATCCTCCCAGTCCTAATGTCGGTGCATATAAATGCAAATATGTTAGACAAAAAATAGCGTTTTCACGAGAAATTTTTGTACGTCCCTTTTCAGACAGAGCAAGGATTAAACAAGGAGCATTCCACAATATTGTATCTTTATGCTCTTTACGGTAACGATCAACAATAATCCGTGCTCCTAACTGTGAACTGTCAGTTTGCATTGCCTTTTCATAATACTGAATAACAGCTTCTTTTACTTTATTTAAAATTTCCTTGTTTTCTATCACCAAATAAGAAATACCTTGTGAATTTCCTGCAGAAATCGCCATTCTTGCGACATTTAAAAGATTAGATATCAAATCATGAGAAACAGATTTTTCTTTATATGCCCGAATGGAGCAGCGGGAACGTAAAAATTCAGAGGCTTCTTCTGGTGAGATATCTAATTTTTATTCCTTGCCTGTTGTTCAGAAAAGGGCATATGGTCATTTGTAAGAGCTCCTGTTGGACATACTGCAATACACTGCCCACAAGAAAAACAAACATTGTGCTGTTGCTTCACTCCTTCACTTGTCTGTTTCATTGTTTCAAAAATGCAAACTTCAGAACATGCACCACATTGAATACATTTTTCTTTATTCACTGAAAACATAAAAACCTCTTTTATTAAAAGCTTGTTAAAATAAAAAAGCTACAGGATTAGAATTCAGGACAAACTCAATTATCTTATCTGGTGAAGTCGATACGCGACCTGCACCCTCCAATAATTGAACTGCCCGACATCTTATCCAGTAGCTGCAATTACGATTACATCACCTCTGATGAGTACTTTTATGCTAATTCACAATTTATTCCATGTCAATAAGGAGTTTATTCAAATAAAATGTTCATATATGATTTATGTACAATCATTCTGAAATAAAAATAAGGATAGTGTCATCCTGCTTTTCCACAATAATGGCAAAGTATCATTGGCGCAGGAGCTTTTAGGTCGAGCTTGACTGCCGAGTTCGGAATGGGATCGGGTATACCCGCTTTTCTATGGGCACAAAACCCAATTAATGCTCAAAGCTTTATAAATAAAAATTTCAATAACAGATAAAATTCCAACCGGCTATAATATAGTAAACAACTTTCGATTTGAGGATTTCACCCTTAGCTGTTACCTTGCCAATTTATTATTTTGTGAATAATGACGTAGTTGTTCCTTAGCATAATTATTTTCAAAATAATTGCTGTCTTTATTTGTAAAGCTCGCAAGCTCGCTAACAACTAAAGCTGATGGCGAAGGCGAACGCCCTTTGCCGGAAAAGTGTGAAATGGGGAAATGCTCCAGTTTTCTTTTATTCTTAATTATGTAAAAGAGTTTCAGAAATATACGGATTAAGCCGTTCTGCATATGAAAAAACGAACTAAATTGTATGCAGGAAATAACTTGCTTAAAAATATGCTGACTGTAACTTGTCGCGAACTCCTTGAAAAAGGACAGCGAAGCTGCTCATTTTCGAGAAGAGAGTGTATGGGGTAATGTTTGGATTTCCAAAGGGTAAGCTACCAAAGGCAACGAAGTTGTTTGCGTTACAGCGAACAAAGTGAGCTTTACGCAAGTGAACAGCAGAGATAAACAAAGGGGTTTGCCCTTTTTAGTTTGCCCTTTGGTGGGGACAATGGGGCAAAGCCCCATATAAAAAAGCCCGCTTATATGTGGGCTAAAAAAGTTTTGCTGATTTTTTACAAACAGATTAAAATAAAAAAGGTTTTGCGTCGTCCTACTTTCCCACAATATTGACTGCAGTATCATTGGCGAAGAAGAGCTTGACTGCCGAGTTCGGAATGGGATCGGGTATACCCTCTTCTCTATGGACACAAAACCAAATTTAGCTGCTCTTACCTATACAGCTTGTCTTTTTTCAGCCTATTGGCGCTTCTCACGGTTTGTGAGAGATAATCATGCGAGCCATACAAGCGAGCCAAATATATAATTGACAGAAAAAGAAAAATGTTTTTTGAAACAAGACAATCGGACTATTAGTACCGGTCAGCTAAATATATCGCTATACTTACACCTCCGGCCTATCAACGATGTAGTCTGCATCGGTCCTTCAGGGAAAACTTATCTTAAGGCAGGCTTCCCGCTTAGATGCTTTCAGCGGTTATCCCTTCCGCACATAGCTACCCTGCTGTGCCGTTGGCACGACAACAGGTCCACCAGAGGTGCGTCCATTCCGGTCCTCTCGTACTAGGAACAGGCCCTTTCAATTTTCCTACGCCCACAGAAGATAGGGACCAAACTGTCTCACGACGTTTTAAACCCAGCTCGCGTACCACTTTAAACGGCGAACAGCCGTACCCTTGGGACCTGCTTCAGCCCCAGGATGTGATGAGCCGACATCGAGGTGCCAAACCGCATCGTCGATATGAACTCTTGGATGCGATCAGCCTGTTATCCCCGGCGTACCTTTTATCCAATGAGCGATGGCCCTTCCATACGGGACCACCGGATCACTAACACCTACTTTCGTATCTGCTCGAAATGTCTCTCTTACAGTCAAGCTCCCTTATGCGTTTGCACTCGACGGCTGATTTCCAAACAGCCTGAGGGAACCTTTGTATGCCTCCGTTACTCTTTAGGAGGCGACCGCCCCAGTCAAACTACCCACCAGACACTGTCTGTGAGCCGGATCACGGCGTCACGTTAGGACCTTAGACATACAAGGGTGGTATTTCAAGGATGACTCCACACATACTGGCGTACATATTTCACAGTCTCCCACCTATCCTACACATGTAGGCCCAAAATCCAATGTCAAGCTATAGTAAAGGTGCACAGGGTCTTTCCGTCTTTCTGCGGGTACACGGCATTTTCACCGCGACTTCAATTTCACCGAGTTTCTGGCCGAGACAGTGTGGAGATCGTTACGCCATTCGTGCAGGTCGGAACTTACCCGACAAGGAATTTCGCTACCTTAGGACCGTTATAGTTACGGCCGCCGTTTACTGGGGCTTCAATTCGGAGCTTCGCTTGCGCTGACCCCTCCTTTTAACCTTCCAGCACCGGGCAGGCGTCAGTCCGTATACGTCGTCTTGCGACTTCGCACAGACCTATGTTTTTAGTAAACAGTCGCCACCACCAATTCACTGCGGCTCCTCAATGCTACATAAGCAAATATATCACAATAAGGAGCACCCCTTCTCCCGAAGTTACGGGGTCATTTTGCCGAGTTCCTTGGCCAGAATTCTCTCGAGCGCCTTGGATTATTCATCCCACCCACCTGAGTTGGTTTGCAGTACGGTTTTTATGACCTAAACTGAGAAGCTTTTCTTGGCAGCATAGACTCAACTACTTCAGGGCTTGCGCCCACGGACTCGTGTCTCAGACTCGGGATACGGATTTGCCTGTATCCTGCTCCTACACACTTGCACCGGCATCCAACAGCCGGATAGCCTATCTTCCTGCGTCCCTCCATCGCACAATCATAAAAGTACGGGAATATTAACCCGTTTCCCATCAGCTACAGCTTTCGCTCTCGCCTTAGGGGCCGACTAACTCCGGGAAGATTAACTTTACCCGGAAAACCTTGGGTTTTCGGCGAACAGGTTTTTCACCTGTTTTATCGTTACTCATGTCAGCATAATCACTTCTCTTTCGTCCAGCATGCCTTACGACACACCTTCAGCCTACAAGAGAACGCTCCCCTACCAGAACACATAAAGTGCAATTCAAAGCTTCGGTAACATACTTAGCCCCGTTACATTTTCGGCGCAGAGTCATTAGACCAGTGAGCTATTACGCTTTCTTTAAACGATGGCTGCTTCTAAGCCAACGTCCTGGCTGTCTAAACAACCCCACCACCTTGACCACTGAGTATGTATTTGGAGACCTTAGCTGTTGATCTGGGCTCTTACCCTCTCGACAACGGACCTTAGCACCCGCTGTCTGACTCCCAGGGTACATCTACACGGTATTCTGAGTTTGATAAAGTTTGGTAATCTGGTAGGACCCCTAGCTTTTTCAGTGCTTTACCTCCGTTAGACAATCCCTGAGGCTATACCTCAATATATTTCGGGGAGAACCAGCTATCACCGGGTTTGATTGGCCTTTCACCCCTATCCACAAGTCATCAGAAACGTTTTCAGCCGTTGACTGTTCGGTCCTCCACAAGGCTTTACCCTTGCTTCAACCTGCCCATGGATAGATCACCCGGTTTCGGGTCTAATCCGCACAACTATAGCGCCCTTTCAGACTCGGTTTCCCTACGGCTACACTTACGCTTAACCTCGCTGTACAGATTAACTCGCTGACTCATTATGCAAAAGGCACCTGGTCACAATCGTAAAATTGCTCCCAGAGCTTGTAAGCAACAGGTTTCAGATTCTATTTCACTCTCCTAACAGGAGTTCTTTTCACCTTTCCCTCACGGTACTGGTACACTATCGGTCGCTGGGTAGTACTTAGGCTTAGAAGATGGTCCTCCTAGATTCCCACGAGGTTTCACGTGCCTCGCAGTACTCAGGTACCGACTGCACTCTTTTCGACTTCAAATACAGGACTTTCACCTTCTCTGGTGTGGCTTTCCAGCCAGCTTCTTCTATCTACTCCAAGATTGCGTATGTCAGCCCTACAACCCCGATAAGACGAATCCTATCGGTTTAGCCTCTTCCCATTTCGCTCGCCGCTACTTTGGGAGTCTCGTTTGATTTCTTTTCCTTCAGGTACTGAGATGTTTCACTTCCCTGAGTTAGCTCCTGTAACACTATCAATTCATGTTACGGTAATTAGACATAACTCTAATTGGGTTTCCCCATTCAGAAATCGCCGGGTCAAAGGATATTTAGCTCCTCACCGACGCTTATCGCAGCTTATCACGTCTTTCATCGCCTTCCAGCGCCAAGGCATCCGCCCGTTGCTCTTAGTAACTTGTCTCAAAAAAACTTATCTTTTTCTTTTTCTGTTCAATTGTCAAAGAACCGTAATATTTCTATTACTGCCGAAATAATCTTCGGATAAAAATAACAAATACCTTTGTTCCTTCTGCCAAAGATTATTTGGTGGAGGCGAAGGGAATCGAACCCCCGACCCTCTGCGTGCAAAGCAGATGCTCTCCCAGCTGAGCTACGCCCCCGATTTTATGGTGGGCCTGGAAAGACTTGAACTTTCGACCTCACGCTTATCAGGCGTGCGCTCTAACCACCTGAGCTACAGGCCCTTTTTTGCTTGGTCTTTTTGTTTTTGGCTGCGTCAGCTTCGTTTTTTTCTCGGTCATGTACTTCTTTGTACACTCCCTCAAAAAAAGCTCAGCTTCCTTGCCAAAAAGCAAAAATACCTGCGCAAAAGTCTTTTATTAGGGTAACCTTATAAAAGACAGCCTTAACTTCAGCAGATTTACCAGCAACCTGCTTTGTGCTAAAGCCCCTGCAGCTTTCAAATTGTGGTTTGTTCTGCAAGGATTGATTTGTGCAGTATCATATTCCTAACATACTGCACGGCTTTGCAATAACTTCATGATTTCTCATGTTTTGCTGCAAAGCTTTCACAATTCACAAAGCAGCTTGAGAAAGCCCCTTGTGCCTTGTAATTGAAGAGCGATATGGAATTCTCTTAAAGGAGGTGATCCAGCCGCAGGTTCCCCTACGGCTACCTTGTTACGACTTCACCCCAATCATCGGGCCTACCGTAGACGACTGCCTCTGAAAAGTTAGCTCGTCGGCTTCGGGTAAAACCAACTTTCGTGGTGTGACGGGCGGTGTGTACAAGGCCCGGGAACGCATTCACCCTGGCATGCTGATCCAGAATTACTAGCGATTCCGACTTCATGGAGTCGAGTTGCAGACTCCAATCCGAACTGAGATGCATTTGTTGGGATTAGCTTGACCTCGCGGTTTCGCAACCCTTTGTATGCACCATTGTAGTACGTGTGTAGCCCCAGGCGTAAGGGCCATGATGACTTGACGTCGTCCCCACCTTCCTCTCCGTTAACCGAAGCGGTCTCCCTAGAGTGCCCACCTTCATGTGCTGGCAACTAAGGACAGGGGTTGCGCTCGTTGCGGGACTTAACCCAACACCTCACGGCACGAGCTGACGACAGCCATGCAGCACCTGTCTTAGGGTTCTCCGAAGAGCACCCGAATATCTCTATCCGGTTCCCTAGATGTCAAGCCTGGGTAAGGTTCTTCGCGTTGCATCGAATTAAACCACATACTCCACCGCTTGTGCGGGCCCCCGTCAATTTCTTTGAGTTTCAGCCTTGCGACCGTACTCCCCAGGCGGGATACTTAACGCGTTAGCTACGGCACCGAAAAATACTTCCCAGCACCTAGTATCCATCGTTTACAGCGTGGACTACCAGGGTATCTAATCCTGTTTGCTACCCACGCTTTCGCTCCTCAGTGTCAGTTATGTGCCAGATAGTCGCCTTCGCCACTGATGTTCCTCCAGATATCTACGGATTTCACTCCTACACCTGGAATTCCACTATCCTCTCACACACTCAAGTGTAGCAGTTTCAAAGGCAGTTCCCACGTTGAGCGCGGGGATTTCACCCTTGACTTGCCATACTACCTACGAGCGCTTTACGCCCAGTAATTCCGATTAACGCTCGCACCCTCCGTATTACCGCGGCTGCTGGCACGGAGTTAGCCGGTGCTTCCTTTGCAGGTACCGTCAATTCACTGCTGATTAGCACAGTGACCGTTCTTCCCTGCTGACAGAGGTTTACGATCCGAAGACCTTCATCCCTCACGCGGCGTCGCTGCGTCAGGCTTTCGCCCATTGCGCAATATTCCCCACTGCTGCCTCCCGTAGGAGTCTGGACCGTGTTCCAGTTCCAGTGTGACTGATCATCCTCTCAGACCAGTTAACCATCGTCGCCTTGGTAGGCCTTTACCCCACCAACCAGCTAATGGTACGCGGACTCATCAAAAAGCAACAGCATATGCAGAGGCCATCTTTCCCACATAAGATAGATATGCAGCGTATTCGGTATTAGCAGCCGTTTCCAGCTGTTATCCCAAACTTCTTGGTAGATTATCCACGCGTTACTCACCCGTGCGCCACTTTACTCGTACCCGAAAGTACTTTCACGTTCGACTTGCATGTGTAAGGCACGCCGCCAGCGTTCAATCTGAGCCAGAATCAAACTCTCCAGTTGAAAATTTATGATTCCGTCTGAATTACATAGAATTCAAACAATTGAACTCAAAGCTCATTTATTATTCCATTTCGCTCTTCAATTATCAAAGATCCGTTCCCGTAAACCCGCCCCGGACTTCTTTGGAAAAACATCCGCAGCCGGTTCCGAAAACTTTTCAGCGGTCAACCTGCATGGTATCGACCATTTGCAGCTTCAAAAAACAAAATTCCTTTCCGGAAACCTGCACCCTTGTCCTTGTGTCCAAAGCACATTTGTTTCTTCAAGCCGCGAGGTGTGTTTATGCACCCTTTTGCCCAAACTGTCAAGAACTTTTTTTACAATTTTTTTTATTTTTTTCAAAAAGTCCTTCTTCCCTTGAAAATCCTTGTCTGAGCTTACTTGCCCAAACACATTCCAAAAGAACTTTTCCTCAGCGGGAAATTTCTTTATAGCTTATTCCGTCTGCCGCGTCAACTTAAATTGCAACTTTAACCTATTTAATTTTTTAAGCTATTTTTAAGCATAGGTTAGACATATTCTCCTCACTTCTTATATACGGATACTATCACGAATATCAGAAATTCTGTTTCGTGCAAACAGCAAATAGGAAATAATCAGTTCACCGGAATTAACAGTGGAAGTAATGTACAAGGGATCATAGGTACAGATTTTATTCAATAAATCCATAGCTTCCGCGTAATTTTCCGTATTGCCTTTTGCGGCAATTTCCGGATATAACGTATAGAGAGCATTCACATAATCGCGTACGACAAGCATAACCCCTTGAACTTCATAGATTTTATTATCCAATGTATAAAAAGGCAAATCTTGAGAATTTTGCAGCAAACCAAGAGCATAGCCAAACACAGTTTCACCCAAAATTACGTTAAACGCTTCGTAAATATCATCTGTTCTGGCATTATAAACAGCTTTTTTATTGAGCAAATCTGTCTGGTATTTTTTGACTAAATTCAAACCTTTTTTATAGGCTTGTTCTGCTGACGGAATAAAAAGCATACCCCAGCGCTGCGGAGAAAATGCAAACTGATTAAGACGAGCTTTATATAAATCTTCATTTTCCCTGTCGCTGCTGCCCAATTTAGCAATGACAGTCGAATAGTTATCCAAAAGCATTTTTGTAGCGACATAGCTTCCAAACTGACGGTATGCCCTATTGTCCATAACCCATCTATTGAAAAGAATATCATTTGCAGACCAGCCATAGGTGGAGTCCAGCTCATAACTTATTCTGTTCACAAGGGCATCAAGGAGCTGCACGCCTTTTTCTTCATCTGTCATTTCAGGCAGATAGCTAACCTGATAACACTCGGGAAAAACAGTTTTATCTGTCAAGGCATAGAGTTTTTGAAATCCCCACATGGAAGCAAGCAGGACAACAAAAATGGCAGCTTGCATGAACAATGTTCTTCCAACAATATAAATATGTTCTTTACTGGGAGTATACATATAATCCTCTTTATTCATGAGCTAAAATTTCAACAATTTCATCAAGAGCATAGGCAAAAAACATTTGGTATGCCTGCTGATGTTCATATGTTGTCACCCTGTTTTCTGCGGCATTTTCCCGTTTGCCAAAGGGCTGACCGATACGGGCGATACAATTATTAATAGTCCATGGAGCAACGGAATAATCAATATACACGTTTTTCCATTTTTTTATTTGTACAGCCTCTCCCTTTGGACGAATAAGCCCAACAGGATCAAGGCTTATCAAAAGTTCCACAGGAAGAGAGCCATCTTGCCAAAATTGCTTAAATACGGAACAGGCACCCCAGCTATGTCCCACAATAATAATTTTTTTACCCTGTTTATGGTATAATGTAAACAACTCTTTTATGCCGTGCAATTCATCGTGTTCCCGATAATAGATATCCGCAGCACAATTTTTTTCTTTTAAAATTTTTTTCAATTCCGGAATAACTCTGTACAAATAGGCACGGCTGCCGTCACAAAAACCGCCAACCAATAAAAGAGCATTATTTTCAAGCAGTTCAGGCTGCTGCAAAAGCATGTTCAAGCATTTACTTTCTTCCGCCCATGTCTGCGGTTTTTGCTGCTGCAATTTTTCCAAGAGCAAAGCGTCATTTCGTTCATAGTGAAAATTTATCGTTTTCTGCCTGACAAAATCTGCAAAGCCCAAAATATTGGTCATATAGGCAACAAAAATAAGAATTGCGATAAAGATAAAAAACTTGAGCATAGAAAAAAAGCCTGCCAAAGGCAGACTCCCCATTATTTCTTTTTCATTTTCTTTTCATACAAGGAACGTTTTAAATAGCTAATCCTGTCAATGAAAAGTTTGCCGTCTAAATGGTCTGTTTCATGCTGCAGACAAGCACTAAAATAGCCCTCACCTTCAAAATGAACAGGCTTTCCGTCCAAATCCGTGCCGTCCATAGCAACACGTTTTGGACGTGCTACTTTTGCCCGAAATTCCGGAACAGAAAGACAGCCCTCATTTTCAATATGTTTAGCCGGGTCAAGCACAGTAATAACCGGATTGACCACAACACGAAAATCTTGAGGAACGTCCACACCTTCAGGGTGCTCTTCAAGCAAACTTACATCAACAATTACAATACGGCGAAATACACCAATTTGCGGTGCGGCAATTCCAACTCCCCCAATAGTTTTCAGGGTATCAAGCATATCTTGAGCGAGTTCGCGAACACTATCATCAATAGTTTCAATAGGTTTTGAAACCGTTGTCAAACGGGGATCCGGAAATTGGAGAACAGGTCTTAACATAAATTTACTCTTGATTGGATTTATCTTGTTCTGTCTTTTTCGGTTCTTCACGCAAACGCAGTCCAAGATCGCGAAGCTGATTTGCAGCAACAAAATCCGGCGCATTGGTCAAAAGACAGGTAGCTTTTTGTGTTTTTGGGAAAGCAATAACATCACGAATGGAACTTGCTCCCGCAAGCAGCATGGTTACACGATCCAAACCAAAAGCAATACCGCCATGGGGAGGAGTTCCGTATTCCAATGCATTGATAAAATAGCCAAATTGTGCATAGGCGGATTCATCAGTAAAACCAAGGGCTTCAAACATATTGAACTGGTCTTCGGACGTATGGATACGGATAGAACCACCGCCAATTTCATTGCCGTTTAAAACCATATCATAAGCACGGGCCTTTGCATGGGCAGGATCTGTCTTCATAAGGTGTTTGCTGTCTTCTTTCGCAGCCGTAAAGGGGTGGTGACAGGCAACGTAACGTTTTTCTTCCTCGCTGTATTCAAAAAGCGGAAAGTCGGTAACCCAAAGGAAATTCCACGTATTTTCAGGGATAAGTCCAAGCTGCTGTGCAAGACGGATACGAAGGTTGCCAAGAGCGGCATTGACCATTTCTTTAGCCCCTGCTTGGAAAAAGGCAATATCGCCGACTTGCAGGTCTAATGCTTCTTGAATAGCTTGTTTTTCTTCTTCGCTGAAGAATTTTGTAATAGGTGACTGCCATTCATTTTCATGAACTTTAATCCATGCCAAACCTTGGGCACCATAAATTTTTACAAATTCCGTATGCTCTTCAATTTCCTTACGGGTCATGCCTGCTCCGCCGGGGACTTTCAAGCCTTTGACAAGTTCTGCAGCAGCAAAAAGTTTGAAACCTGAACCGCGCACGATGGAAGTAATGTCTTTTAATTTCAAATCAAAACGGGTATCAGGCTTATCAACCCCATAATCACGCATGGCGTCATCATAAGGCATACGCACAAAAGGCGTGGGAATATCAATGCCCATTGCTTCTTTAAATATACGTTTCATCATGCCTTCTGCCATGGTCATGACATCATTTTCAGAAACATAGCTCATTTCAATATCAATCTGCGTAAATTCCGGCTGACGGTCTGCACGCAAATCTTCATCACGGAAACAGCGGGCAACTTGATAATATCTGTCAAGCCCGCTCATCATGAGCATTTGCTTAAATTGCTGCGGTGACTGCGGAAGAGCGTAAAATTCCCCATGGTTTAAACGGCTGGGAACAAGAAAGTCACGGGCACCTTCCGGAGTTGATTTGGTAAGAATAGGGGTTTCAACTTCTAAAAAGCCTAATTCATCTAAATAGTTACGGGCAGAATTGGTAATGCGGTGGCGCAAACGCAGATTTTGGGTCATACGGGGACGGCGAAGATCCAAATAGCGCCATTGCAAACGTAAATTTTCACCGGCGTCTGTTCTGTCTTCAACGGGGAAAGGAGGCGTTTTTGCAGTATTCAAAAGTTTCCAGTCAAGCACAACAACTTCAATTTCTCCTGTTTTCAAATTCGGGTTGACCATGCCTTCCGGACGGGGACGTACTCTTCCTTTAATCGCAAGCACATATTCACTGCGGATAATATGGGCATCTTCATGGGCTTTCGGAGCAATTTCCGGACTGAAAACAACCTGAGTTAACCCTTCACGGTCACGAAGGTCAACGAAAATTAGCCCGCCATGGTCACGGCGATACTGTACCCAACCCATAATGCAGACTTCCTGTCCATTATTTTGTGCAGTAAGTTCTGAGCAATGGTGTGTGCGTGTCCAGTCACCCAAGGGTTTAATATAGGCTGCATGTTCTTTTTGAAGGTTTGTGTTTTGTTTTTCAATAGACTGACTCATTACTTTCCCTCTTTTATATAGGATACGGCTTTTTCAAAAGGTACTGCCTCTTGGGTGCCGTTTTCCATATTTTTTATCATAAGATTTTTTTGTTCCAATTCTGCTGAACCGATTAAAACAGCAAAACGAGCCTCGGATTTATCAGCCTGACGCATGGCGCTTTTTATGCTTCTGGCTTCAAAGCCCATAAGACCGCAAAGCTCACCCTGACGGAGCGCTTGGGCAGCGGAAAAAGTATATTCACGGCAGCTGTCATCTAATGCCGCAATATAAAAATCAAGTTTTTTTGCCTCAGGAGCCTGCAATAACAAGGATAAACGCTCCATGCCGCAGGCAAAACCAATACCGGCAACAGACGGTCCGCCAATGGATTCCACAAGACCGTCATAGCGTCCGCCGCCGGCAATGGAACCTTGCGCTCCAATATTATTGGAAACTACTTCAAAAGCTGTCCGTGTATAATAATCAAGCCCGCGCACAAGCCTGTGATTAATTTCATAGGAAATATGCTGGGTATCAAGACAATTTTTTACTGTTTGGAAATGGCTTGTACATTCTTCACAGGCATGTTCAAGCATGAGAGGGGCATTCTTTGTTGCTTCTTTGCACTTCTCATTTTTACAGTCAAGCACCCGAAGAGGATTGGTTTCCATTCTTCTTTTGCAGTCTTCACAAAGCAAATCCGTATCCAAGCTTTTCAGCCAATTTTTTAATAATTCACGGTACCGGGGACGGCAATTGGGACAGCCCAGAGAATTTATCTGTAACGTAATATTTTCAATGCCTATATATTTCAAAAAATACATCAGCATGCTTATCATTTCAGCATCTGCTTCAGGTTCTTTAGATCCGATACACTCGCAGTTTATTTGATGAAATTGGCGCATACGCCCTTTTTGAGGACGTTCATGCCGAAACATGGGACCTGTTGTAAAAAATTTGCTGACAGCTTCTTTTGCTCCCACATTATTTTCCACATAGGCACGCATAACCCCTGCTGTTGCCTCAGGACGCAGGGACATGGAACGACCTTTACTGTCAGCAAAAGTATACATTTCCTTTTGCACAACATCGGTTTCTGTGCCTATGGAACGGCAAAATAAATCTGTATATTCCATTAAAGGCGTACGCAGTTCTGTAAAACCGTACCGAGAAAAAACAGTGCGGGCACTTTGCTCTAAAAAGGTAAATAAACGACTTTCATCGGCAAAAAGATCTGCAAAACCTTTAATTGCTTGAATTTTAGCCATTCCATACTCCAGTATAAAATTATTGAGAAATACTTTAATATGTTTGCGATACATTGTCAAAGAATAGTTTTTAACCATGGAAAAAATTTCCTTGATTGCGTGTACTTTTTGACACCATTCTTTTTTATCTCCGCAATTTCATAGGAAAAAACAAAAAAAACAAACAAAGGCATATTTTTTGCATACAATACCTGCAGACACATTGTAAAAAATAAAAAAGGGAAAAAAATGCTGAAAAATTTGAAAAAAAGTCTTGCCTTTTTCTTAGGGCTCATAGTTTTTGCAGGCACGGCTATTCCCGGCTTTGCCGCAGACGGCGGAGCGGGTATGGTCTGGATACGTTCTCCCTACAAGGGACATGATGATTATTATATTCCTTTTCCGTCTTTGCAGCTTGAAACAAAATATTTCTTTATTAAAGAATTGAAACTGGGTTTTTATTTGTACCGCGATGATGCGGAGGAACACGAATTAACCCTTGGCATTACCCCTGGTTTTACGGTTTTTGATCCGGATAAAACCAGTGATTTTAAGCTCAGTTTTCTTGATAAGCGGAAAATGGCAGCTGACGTCTATTTACAATATATAAGACGTTTCCGCTATGGCACCGTCGGAGCAAAACTGTACATGGATGTTCTTGGTAATGCAGACGGCTTTGGTGCTGACGTTTTCTATAAACTCCCTGTTTTTATTAATGAATTTACCATAACCCCGGGTATTGGACTGAGTTATTTGAGCGGGGACAGAACAGATTATTATTATGGTATCAGCACGGCAGAGGCTGTCCGTTCCGGTCTTCCCTATTATCATGCGGATTTTAGTATAAGCCCCTATGTTTCCCTAGAAGCAAGCTATCTGACAGAAAATGGCTGGAATATTTTTGCCAATGCACAGTACACCTTTCTGAGCAATGAAATTACCGACAGTCCTATGATACAAGATGAACATGGGCTTATCCTCAGTATCGGCGCAATGGTTAATTTTTAAATAAACAATTAAAGCACAGTCTTATTATCCTACAACAGGTCAAGGGAATACAATTTATCTTGCCAAAAAACCGGCAATACGGTATTTTCCGCTTATGGGTACCTATGAAAAATTTATCGCCATTGACTATGGCATAAAACGAGTTGGACTGGCAATTTGCAATACGGAAACGCAATTTGTTTTTCCGCTGTGCACCCTTGATCGAAGCGTCAAAAAGACTTTTTTTGAAAATTTTTCCCGCATACTTGACGAACAAAAACCAACAGCTTTTGTTTTGGGACTTCCGTTTCATGAGAACGGAAGTCCTTGTATTACGACCAATCAGGTAAAAAATTTTGCGGCTTCTTTGGCAAGGCGCTATCCTCTTCCCATTTATTTTATGGAGGAACTTCTTTCCAGTTTTGAGGCGGAGCAAGACATGCGTTCCTATGGGGTGAGTGCAAAAAAAATTAAAGAAAAAGTCGATCAGGAAGCATCTGTCCGAATTTTAGAATCTTTTTTGCGAAGCCCTAAAAAAATTGTATATACTCCGGAAACCGTTTCACAAATAATAAAAGAAAAATAAGGATACTCACCTGTTATATGAAAACTCGAACAAAAATACTCCTTTTATTTTTCCTTATCCTTTGCCTTGGTACAGGAAGTTTTGCTTATCATGCCTATACATTTATCAATACCCCTGTAAGCAAAAATTCACAGTTTGTAACCCTTGAAATTCCTGCGGGGAGTTCTTTGCAGCACATTTGCCAGCTTTTGGCAGACAATAAGCTTATCACGGACCCTTTTAAATTCAAAATTTATGCAAAATGCAAAAATACCGCCACCCATATTCAGGCAGGAACTTTTTTATTCAATCTTTCATGGACACCCCAAAAAATTCTCGATGAACTGGTAAGCGGCTCAACCATTCTTTATAAAATCACTATCCGAGAAGGTCTGCCATGGTGGGAAGTTGCAAAGCTTTTTGAAAAAGATGGCTACTGCAAAGCCACCGATTTTAAAGAAGTTATTTATGATAAAGAATTTTTAAACAAAAAAGGTATCCCTTTTGCAAATGCCGAAGGCTATCTTTACCCTGAAACCTATCGTTTTCATAAGCCAAAGGAAATGACTAAAGAAACAGCCTATAAAGTCGTTAATAAAATAATAGATACATTCTTTGAAAAAACAAAAGCATTACGGGAAAATGAAGAATATAATAAAATTTTTCAAGACCCCCAAAAATTAAATGAACTGCTTACATTGGCTTCCATTGTGGAAAAAGAAACAAGAGTTATGGAAGAAAGACCCATTGTGGCAGGTGTATATATCAACAGGCTGAACAGAAATATGATTTTGCAGGCTGACCCGACTGTCATTTATGGTTTGGGACAAAATTATAAAGGACAGCTGCTAAGAAAACATTTGGATGACCCCAAAAACCCTTATAATACCTATCAGCATCCGGGATTGCCCCCAAGCCCTATTTGTTCGCCATCCTTATCAGCCATAAAAGCAAGTCTTGCCCCGCAGGAACATGAGTATATCTTTTTTGTGGCAAAAGGAATTGGGGCAAGCCATGTTTTTTCCACCAACCTGCAAGACCATAATAAAGCAGTCCAAGAATACAGAAATAATTTAAAAAGAAAGCAATAACATGAATATGCTATTTTTTGATGAAAACAAAGCTCCTCTGACAAAAGAAGAAATAAACCTGCTGCCCGCCATTAATTATGAAGGAGAGATTGTTCTTGTCCGTTCCGATGAAGAGCTTGCGCTTGCAGTCAAGGAACTGAAAAAAAATCCTCTTCTCGGGTTTGATACAGAAACCCGCCCCAAATTTACAAAGGGAGCAATGAATTTGCCCTCTCTTATCCAGCTTGCTTCTGAAAAAAAAGTCTATCTCATTCAATTAAAACATATTACGGAAACTGACGAATTAGCCACCCTTTTATCAGATGAACATATTATTAAAGCAGGTGTTGCCATTCATGATGATTACCGTTCCTTGGCGAGACTTTTTCCTGTCAGCCCCAACGGACTTGTTGACCTTGCCAAACTTGCCAACCGCAAAGGAATAAAAGCACAGGGACTGCGCACTATCAGTGCAAATTTACTGGGCTATAAAGTCAGCAAAGGAGCACAATGCTCCAACTGGGCATCTGATACCCTCTCCCATTCACAAATTCAATATGCGGCAACAGATGCATGGCTTGGGCTTCTTCTCTACTGCCAGCTTATCCAATTGCAGGACAGCCCCGGCTACCTTGCCGAGCAAATCAATCGTCCAAGGAAAAAAAGAAAATTCCGCTTTTTCAGCAAAAAAAAATTTGAGCAGGAAAGTATTGAAGAAAGTTTAAATTAACGCTACTTTTAACCTAAACTTTTGAAACAAAACCCCGAAGAGAACAATATCAACCCAATAAATAAAAATTGAGAACGCTATGAATCAACAATTAAATTTCCAAAATTTTCAAGCTAATAATGACAGCAAGCTCGTGCAGCTTGTTTCTTTCAAAGTCAGTGAAGAAGAATATGGCATTGATATTCTTCAGGTTCAGGAAATTATCCGTATGCTTCCCATTGCGATAGTCCCTTCTGCTCCTAACTTTGTCAAAGGGGTTATTGATCTGCGTGGAGAAGTTATCCCTATTATTGATATGCGGAAACGGTTTAAGCTTCCTTCCACTCCTTATAATAACGAAACAAGAATTATCGTTGTCCATACGCATGACTTTACGGTAGGTTTCATTGTTGATGCTGTTTGTGAAGTTATCCGTATTAATGAATCAGCCATTGAGCCTGCTCCGCCTGTTCTGACCAATGCCAACGGCGACGGTTCAAACTATATCCGCGGTGTAAGCAAACTGGAAAAGGGGCTGCTTATTCTTCTTGATCTCAATAACCTTATCAGTCTTGAAATTTTAGAAGAGTTAATGAATAACACCAAAAATGCTGCCCATTCTCAGGAAAGCATTGACGCATAAAAGTTTTTACAATCCATATAACCCGTTTTTTTAAAACAAGAAAGGCAGTAAAAAATATTTATTGCCTTTTTTTGTATTCATACCCCCAATATAACTATTTACATTTTTTAAGCTCTGACGTATAGTAGAAAAAAAAGGAGGAATGATGAGCTTTTCACAATATATGGATATTGCCAATGCTGTTATGTGGGAAACAATACATAATACCAACTATTCCTCCCATAATACCAATAAAGGCTATCATCCCATAGCGTTCCGGTACAACGATATTGCTGACAGAAGCCCTGAAAGTTATACCTATCCTTATAGTGACGTTTTCAATCCTTTTGTCTTAATTGAAGGCTCCAGTGAATCTTTTACTTCTTTTGTTTATAAACTTATCAACCCTGAAACCTATGACTCAACAATGCTTTTGACTCCAGATCCGGCTGTGCATATTACTCCGGAACTTTCTCCCTATGAAGCAACACAAAAATTTTTGAGTATTCACCCGGCTCTTTCTCTCAGCTCTGAACTTTCCTATGGGGTAGTCATTAACGAAACGACATAATAAAAAAACATATACTGCCGAAGTGGTGGAATTGGTAGACACGCTGGTTTCAGGTTCCAGTGCAGCAATGTGTAGGAGTTCGAATCTCCTCTTCGGCACCATTTATAAAAATTTCTATATCGTAACACACTGTAATATAACGATATTTTTATAGACAATTTTCCGCTGATAGATTGAGTTACCCCTTGGATTTAGCCCTTTTTCAAAAAAGGGTCACAATGAGGGGTCACAAATTGTTTTTTTGAAAAGAAAAAACATGTCTACAGCAAGTCTTAATTTTCAAACTCCTCCCATTGCTCCCCTCCCTCCAAAACGTAAAAAAATTAATTACGCCCCCAGTTACCTTTACCAAAAGGGAAATATCTTTTATTTTCGTTACAGATTTTCTTCAAAAGAAAAAGAACTCTTCCAACACGCTGAAATAAGAGTTAGCCTCAAAACAGGCTTTATCAAAGAAGCAAAAAGATTGGCACGCCGATTACGTTCCAAGATAGAAGGATTAATTATGGAAAAGCAAGGCAAGCTGGATTATACTGAACTCAAAGAGAAAATAACACTTGAACTCAAGCAACTTATGGATTTATATCCTGAAAAAAATCCACCTTCCATTACAGAAATCAAATACAGAATGGATTTACTTCGCCAAAAAATTTTAGCCGATGCAGATTGTTCTCTTTATCAGCCTGAACAAGGATTTCAAGTGAATGATAATGAGTTTATACCTCTTTCTACTGAACAAACGTTAAATCAATCTTTTTTCTTACAAAAAATGGCTATAAATAATGAAAAACATTTAGTTAGCATATATTTTCCCAATACGCTTATAGAGCTTTTAAAAGAAAAAATTTTTACTCCAGATGAACTTACAGAAAATAATATTATCACAATTCTTAATGAATTTCATAAGATGCAAGTTTCATTGAACCGTATTTTATTGGAACGAGAAAAGGGAAATTATGCCTATGAACGGCAATTTACTATTCCAGTAACTGCTTCAAACCAAAATCCAGTACAAACGCTGCCTACTATTAAACAAACTCTGCCAACGACTCAAGAAACGGTTACAAGTCCAAAACTCTTTGAAACACTTCAAGTCTACATTGATGAAAAGCTACGGGTAAAAAGTTGGACAGAAAGGACTAAACAAGAGTTTATTCCCAAATTAAATTTCTTCTGTGAGCTTATTACAAATATTCCTATTAGCACAATCACCAAACAACATATACGAGAAGTAAAAAGCGTCATTGAAAAACTTCCTTCTGGTTATGGAGTGAACTACAAAAAATATTCATTAGAAGACATAAAAAAGAGTGTAATTCCCTTAGAAAAGAGAATTGCCCCAACAACTCTGAATAAATATTATGGCATTATCAACAGCTTCCTTATTTGGCTGCAAGCAAACTATGATGATATTAACAGCGACTTATCAAAAATTTTACGTGTCAATTCCCCGTCAAACACAACTCGGCAACGAGAAATTTTCAGTTCCGAAGATTTGAAAAAAATCTTTTCTTCCCAAGAATATCAAGAAAAATCTTTTAACGCTGATTATAAATATTGGGTACCGCTCATCGGATACCATACAGGCATGCGTCTGGAAGAAATTTGTCAGCTTTATTTGTCAGATATTCAGCAAGAAGACGGTATTTGGTTCTTTAATTTAACCCAAAATGAAGATAAACACTTAAAAACCGCTGCGGCTACACGTAAAGTTCCCATTCATCCAGATTTAATAGATAAATTTGGATTTTTGTCCTTTGTTGAACAACAAAAAAGCAAAAATTCAGAAAGATTATTTCCAGAACTAAAAAAACAAAATGGAAGATACTCACATTATGTGTCCCGTTGGTTTGGAACTTATCTAAAGAAAATCAATGTAAAAACTGACGATAATTTTAAAGACTTCCATTCCTTCCGCCACACTTTTACCCACATGTGCAAACTGGCTGATGTGGAAGAATACAAAGTCAAAGAAGTTGTTGGACACGAAACAGGAACAAAAAACATAACCTACGGACGTTATGGTAAGCAGTACGGACTTACTATTTTATACAACGATGTCATCAAAAAAATCCCGAGTCTTGAAGGATAAAATTCTCTTATATACTTCTTCTGCTTCCTTCTGCTTCTTCGCCGAAGCAGCAGAAGAAGATGCGTAAAATAAAAAAATTCAATTAATTCAACACAGAAGACTAGTTCAATTTTTATTCGGTATAAAAAAAATGGAACTATAAATAGTATAAAATTATTTCAACTTTCATTCTTATCCGTTTCATAAGTATATCTTTTTGAAATTTTTCCGCACAAATAGGTTCATATAATAGTACGAGTTTCTCGCACGTTCATATTCTTATTTTTCGTTATATCAGGACTGCTCAATCTCGGTTATTGGTAATACCTTACTATATGTATATAACTAACGTCTAAAAAACGTCTAAATTCTATATGTATATATAACACTATGTATAGAAGTTGTAATGCCCCCCATAAGTCAAGCAACTTTTAAGAGAGTATTTTGATTTTTTGTATGGACTTCATTTGGTGTTTTCCAGCCCAAAGTTGAGTGAAGATATTCTGCATTATATTCTTCAATCCATTGAGATAATTTATTTTTTACATCCAGCAGATTTTCCCATTCCTCAAGCCATAAACATTCTTCTTTCATTGTTCGCATCATGCGTTCCGTATCGGCATTGCCTTTAGGGTTATTATAACTTGTAACAACGTGATTTATTTCAAGTTGTTTGCATGTCTGTATAAAAGATTTGCTTGTTGGCTGGCAGCCGTGATCACTCATCAAGTTAAGATTGTGTCCTCTGACTCCATAAGGGAAATTGGCTTGCAGCGCCATGTCTAAAGCAGAAAGCCAATCACGGCTTTTGCTTT
>CAJTMS010000038.1:2880-20976 GCA_910577155.1 uncultured Mailhella sp. | reverse complement strand
AGTTCATTTTTAAACCATTCAACATGTTCATTCCATAAAATTTCTTTATTATTTATAGAGTTATTACGTACAAAAGATGAATTTGATAATTCAAAAACATTTTTTATATCAGAAGAGTCGGCAAATCTTAATAGAATTTGATGCATTTGATGTCCTCAATAAAATCATTCAAATTTTCTTTTGAATTTTTTTTGGTTTCAATAGATATTTTTGCATGTGGATTAATTATTGAAAATATTTTTTTTAGATTATAATTTCCTTCTCCAAAATGTAAGTGCTGATCTAAAGGAGATTGAATATCCCCATCTGAAAGGTGATACATAATCGGGGAAAGTGTCTGAAATTCAGCTAAATAAGCATATGGTTCCAAATTCAAAGAATTAGCCGTGCAAAGAGCGTGTCCGATATCTAAGCAAAATCCACAGGATAATTCTGTGAGAACTTTTTGTATTTCGGCAATTGTACTTCCTACACATTTGTAATCTGGTATTAATGGCGGAAGATAGGGTTTATTTTCAATGAGAAAATTTTGAGGTTTGATAATTTGTAATTGCCTGATAGTTTCGTTTATTGTTCCATTCATCCCTGCATGAACAATGGTATGCTCTGTATTCAATTCCTGACGGAAAATTTCTACCTGTGCATATATGCTTTTATTATATTTCAATTTATCTTTGTCTGCCAGATTTACGTTATGCATAAAATGGGGAGCATGCAGAATAAAGGGGATATCCAACTCTTTCCATTTTTCCAATGTGTTCAATGTATCAGGCACAACATACAGTTCAATATAATCAAAATAACCTTGATTATAAAGCTTTTTCGCTTCTTCATAATAGAAGTCGGTATTGATTGACCAAAGTTTAAGTCCTATCTGCACTATGTAAAACCTGATATTTCAATTCTGCCATTTGCCAGTCATTAATTGTATCAATGTCTTGAACAATATTCTCTGGTAATATATATGCATATGTATTTGAAGTAATGAGAGTTTTTTCTTTTAGCAATGCTTCTTGCCTGCAAAAGTAAAACATACCCGCGTCATAATATTTAGGTGTTAAATCTTGTGAGCGAATATTGAGAGCTTCTTTATCAAACGGAAGAAGTATATTATTTTCAATTTTTATTGCCCATTCAATAGGAACGGAATATTGGCACACAGGAATAACTGCGCTGTATTTGTTCATAAAAGAATATGCATCTTTTAAAATATCACCCGTTAAAAACGGTACACAAGGATATATACAGCATACTGTAGCATAAACAATATTTTGCTCTTGATAGCTAAGTAGTACTTCTTCTAAAACATCATAGGTTGTTGCTGTATCAGAAGCATTTTTTGCACTTCTTAAAAAGGGTACTTTTGCGCCGTATTTTTGAGCAATTTCTGCAATTTCTTCTGAATCTGTTGAAACCATGACGGTATCAAAAATTGCAGCGTTTATTGCGGCCTCAATGGCGTATGCAAGCATGGGCTTTCCAAAAAAATCTTTTATATTTTTTTTAGGAATACGTTTTGAGCCAGAGCGAGCAGGAATAATGGCAATATTCATATATAGTCCTAATTAATTCTGCCAAAACCTGATTGGGCAATTTGGCTTTGTAATTGTGCTTGCACATCATTTTTTTCAATATGAAGTTTTAATTGTGCAAACACTTCATCACAGGCTGACAGATATTTTTTTACATCATCTTCTGTATGAGCATACATGGCGTAAAAACCGGAGCCTGCCAAAAAACCTTTTTTGAGCATTTCCTGCGTAAAATAGGTAGTATACAAGAGGTGATTATCGGGAAAAGCAAAATGGATAAGAGGCTTAAAACCACCCAAATGCAAATTAAAACCATATTTGTTGCTAAGTTTTTCCCATCCGCTCCAAACAAGATCGGCAATATGTAAAAGATGCTTGGAAACATCGTTTTTTACAAATTTATTAATCATCGCAAGAGCAGCCGTACTTCCGGTTCTTTCAGTCCAGTTTGTACTGGTGATAAAAGCATCTTGCGCGGATTTCATAATCCATTCTTTACCGATAATGGCTGAAATTGGAAATCCATTGCCAAGTGCTTTTGAAAAAACTACAATATCAGGATGAAAACCAAGTTTTAAATGGGCGCCGCCATTACAAATTCTAAAACCAGCCGTAATTTCATCAAGAACAAGAGGAATATTTTTTTCTTTTGCTGTGTTATGAATAATATCGAGAAATTCTTGTGTTGGTTCAAAATTTCTAATAGGTTCCATAACAATAGCTGCCAAGTCGTCGCCAGCTTGTTTAATAGCATTTTTAAAGTCATCAATTTCATTATATTTAAAAGGAATGGCTGTTCCCGTTAAACCTTTTGGGATACCATTTGGATTAAGACCGGCAATCCAGTGATCGTCTAACGCTTCTTTTTTACCTAGATTTGCCGCAATATACCAATCTGTCCAGCCGTGATAGCCGCAAAAGACTACTTTGTCTTTGCCTGTGGCAGCTCTTGCTATTCTTACGGCAATGGACATTGCTTCTCCGCCCGAGCGTGCAAAACGCGCCATGCCTGCCCATGGGTGGAGTTCGATCAGCTTTTCCGCAAGTTCCACTTCTTCAGGGGCATTAAGGGTGCTTGCAGAGCCTTTATTGATTACGTCAATAACAGCTTGATTAACATCTTCATCAGCATAACCAAGAACGGTTGCACCAATGCCCCCAATGCTGAAATCCAAATAAACATTATCGTCTAAATCCGTAATGGAAACTCCCTTTGCTTCTTTGAAATAGGTAGGCCAAATTTCACGGCCAAATCTGTCTGGGCGTTTGGAAAGAAGCTGGGTCATGCCAGGGATAAGTTTTACGGCTTTATTTTTTAGTGCTTTTGTCTTTTGAGTATTCATAATTATTTCCTTATTCCCATAAGGTTGGGAGATAAATTTTTTCATTGAGATTATTAAATTGTTTTAAAATTTTTTGTGATAAGTCATATTCTATATTTTTAGTATATAGCTGTAAATTGATTTTTAGCTGTTCGAGTGTGTTTACCCCTATAATAATATTGGTGATTTCAGGAAAACTTTTCACAAATGCCATTGCCAGTTCAAGTTTCGTTAAATCGTGTTTAGTACAGAGTTTTTCTAATTCACACAGCGGGGAAAGAGCAATACTAAGAAATGGAGGTATTTTTTCAAGATCCATGGCAAATAAACCCTGCAAAAAGGTACTGCGTGTATGAATAATAATATTTTTTTCTTTTGCCAGTGCAAAGACCTTTTCATTATAAAAACGATGGTCAAAAAGATTAAAAGGAAGCTGGATAAAATCTACAAATCCACTGTTTATGGCAGATAATGCTTCTTTCGGCTGATAAACAGAAACCCCGCAGTGCTTTATCAGTCCCTCTTTTTTTAATTGGTGAAGAGCATGCAGTTTTTCATCTTCATAGGCATACTGAGCTGTGTGGAATAAATATGTATCGATATAATCCGTGTGCAGTCTTATTAAAGATTCTGATAATTTTTTTTGCAATGTGGAGATGTATTTGTTTTTTTCCACGTTATCCAGACAGTTTCCTGTTTTAGTGACAATGTGCAGTTGTTGCCTGTCTGTTTGATGATTTTTTAAAAATTCGCCAAGAACTTCCTCTGCATTACCATAGCCGCCGGCGGTATCAAACGCTGTAATATCATTTGAAAAAGCATAGTCAAGAATATCCAATGCTTGAGCCAAAGAAGGTTTTACATCTTTGGCAACGCCGTATTCCATGCCAAATTGTACAGTACCAAGGCAAAGTTTCATTTTAATAACTCACGGACAGTCTTTGTTATCGTTATTAAATCATCACCGGTCAGGCTTGGGTACAAGGGCAGTGAAATGCATTTTTCATAATAGGCTTCCGCTTTGGGGAAATCGCCTTTTTTATAGCCGAATTCTTGATAATAGGACTGCAAATGCACAGGAATATAATGTACCTGCAAATTCAAGCCTTTTTCTTTGGCTTTAAAGTAAAATTCTTTGCGTTTTTCTATGAAAACGGGGTAAAGGTGAAAACAGGCATTGGAAAATTCTTTTTCAATGAGGTGCGGAAGTCCGAGATTCTCATTATAAAACTGCACAATTTCACGTCTGCGTTTTTTGAATTGTTCCAATTTTTTGAGCTGGCTGATACCAAGTGCAGCCTGTATATCTGTCAAACGGTAATTATAGCCCAATTCCCGCATTTCATATTCCCACGTGTGGGTCATTTCGCCTTCTTTATGCGTACCATGGGAGCGATAGGAAAGAAGTTTTTTATATAATTTTTCGCTATTGGTCGTTATTGCTCCGCCTTCTCCTGTTGTAATATTTTTTACAGGATGAAAGGAAAAAACAGCCATGTCAGAAAACTTGCAGGAGCCAACTTTGGTGCCTTTATACTCAGAGCCAATGGCATGGGCAGCATCTTCCACAATAAAAAGATTATGTTTTTTTGCCAGTTCATGTATTTTTTCCATATCGCAGGATTGTCCGGCAAAATGGACAGGGATAATGGCTTTTGTTTTTGGAGTAATTTGTTTTTCTATCTCTTTTACATCAACATTGGCAGTATCCGCTTCAATATCCGCAAATTTAACCGTTCCCCCCGCAAAGCGGACACAGTTGGCAGAAGATAAGAATGTAATGGGTGAGGTAATGACTTCATCGCCTTGCCCAATGCCAGAGACAAGCATAGTAAGGTGCAGAGCTGCTGTTGCATTGGATACGGCAACACAATATTTGGCTCCTGTGTATGCACAAAGAGCCCGTTCAAATTCCGTAACTTTTGGTCCGCAGGTTAAATAATCAGACTGTAACACCTCAAGAACGGCTTGATAGTCGTTTTTGTCTAAAAATTGCTTTCCATAGGTATATGTCTGCATATTATTCTTCGTCTAAATTTTCAATGAGTTCCTGCATATCTTCTATGGAAAGCCACTGCGTATTGGTGCCCGAGTTATAAGAGAAATTCTCCGGAACAGGTTTTCCGCCAATATTGCGAGCTCGCTCTTTCCACCATTCAACATCCGGCTGAATAATATAATAATCATCAAACTCTAAAGTATGGCGGGCATCTTCTGCTGAAATCATTTGTTCATGGACTTTTTCTCCCGGGCGTATGCCGATAATATGGGTATCAAGGTTGGGGGCAATAGCTTTCGCCAATTCCATAATCCGCATGGAAGGGATTTTTTTGACATAGAGTTCGCCGCCTTGCATGATTTCAAATGCTTTCATGACAAGCCAGACAGCATTTTCTAACTTTAACCAAAAACGGGTCATATTGGGGTCGGTGACAGGCAGGCTTGTTTTTCCTTCGCTGACCAGACGTTGGAAGAAAGGAATCACAGAGCCGCGGGAACCTGCAACATTGCCGTAGCGGACAACGGAAAATCTTGTTTGTTTCTCTCCGCTATATCCGTTTGCTGCAATAAAAAGCTTATCAGAGCAAAGTTTTGTTGCTCCGTAAAGATTCACAGGGGAGCAGGCTTTATCTGTAGAAAGCGCAACAACTTTTTCCACATTATGTTCAAGGCTGATATCAATAACATTTTGTGCGCCCAGAACATTTGTTTTTATAGCTTCAAAGGGGTTATATTCACAAGCAGGGACTTGTTTGAGCGCTGCCGCATGCACAACATAATCAACACCGCTCATTGCCATGCGCAGACGTTCCTTATCGCGCACATCCCCGATAAAAAAGCGTAATTTATCAATATGAGGAGTAAATTCAGGCATGGTGCTCATGATAAATTGTTTGAATTCATCACGGGAATAGACAATAATTTTTTTTACATCAGGATATTGGGCAAGAACTGTTTTGATAAATTTTTTACCAAAAGAACCTGTGCCGCCGGTAATAAGAATTGTTTTATTTGTATACATATGCAGTTCCGATTTTTTTGCAATTTTATAGTATAAAAAAATTAAAGTCAATGTAGCAAAATTACTTGATAATTTTTTTATTTAATTCCAATTCCTTGATATTTAAAGCCGAATTCTTCCGCTTTTTGCGGATTAAGGATATTTCTGCAGTCAATGATGTTTTTATTGCGCATTAATGAAGAAAGTTGATCAAAATCAAGAGCTTTAAATTCCTGCCATTCGGTTAAAACTGCGAGGACATCGGCATTTTTTACGGCATCATAGAGAGTATCCGCATAGTGTATTTTATTGCCTAATGCGCTTTGCGCATTTGCCATGGCTTTTGGGTCATAGGCAGTTATATTGGCTTTTTGTTCCAGTAATTCAAGAATGATGTCTATGGCAGGGCTTTCGCGGCAATCATCGGTTCCGCTTTTGAATGCAAGACCGAGTATGGCAATTTTTGGATTTTCAATCCTTTTAACGGCAGATAAAATACGATCGGCCATTTCCTTTTTTCGGTTGGCATTCCCTTTAATGGTTGCGTTAATAAGGCTCAGCTCCACATCGTTTTGTCTTGCCATATACACCATGGCAAGCGTATCTTTGGGAAAACAGCTTCCTCCAAAACCGGGACCCGGGATCAAAAATTTGGGACCTATTCTTGTATCTGTTCCAATACCTTTTGAAACTTCCTGAATATCCACATCCGCTTTTTCGCAAAAGTTCGCCATTTCATTGATATAATGGATCTTCATGGCCAAAAAGGCGTTTGCTGCATACTTGATAGTTTCGGCAGAACGGCGCTTGACATGGAGAATGGTGGTTTTATCTTGAAAATATGTATATAAATCATCAATCAGGTCAGAGGCTCTTTGTGAATTTGCTCCCACAATTATTCTGTCCGGATGAAAAAAGTCATGAACAGCAAAGCCTTCGCGCAGAAATTCAGGGAGGGAAACAACATCAAATTGAGCCTGAGGATTTGTTTTTTGGATTAAAATTTCAATATTATCGCCCGTACCTACCGGAACGGTAGATTTTGTTGCAATGACGGTATAGCCTTCCAAGTACTTGGCAAGTTCTGTTGCGGCAGCGTAGACGTATTTTAAATCAGCTTCTTTTGTGACAGGATGCGGAGGCGTGCCAACGGCAATGATAACAAGATCGGCGGTATTGACATTTCCTTCCATGGAAGTGGTAAATTTTATTTTTCCCGCCTGTGCGTTTTTATGGAAAAGTTCTTCAAGCCCTTCTTCAAACAAAGGGATTTTCCCTGCAAGAAGATTGTCAATTTTGGATTGTTCCCTGTCAATACAAACAACATCATGTCCTAATTCTGCCAAGCCAATTCCTGTGGGCAGTCCAACATAACCTGTTCCGATAATTGCAATTTTCATAGTATTAACCTTAATTTTTAAATAAATGGATTTGTGATTTAAAATATTCTATTGTGGGATCCAGACCTTCCAAAAGCGGAACTTTTGGTTCCCAGCGGAATCTTGTTTTGGCAAGTGTAATATCAGGTTTGCGTTTTGTCGGGTCATCTGCCGGCAGCTTGGTATAGATAATTTGAGAAGTGGTTTTAATTTTTTGCAGGATTAATTCCGCAAGCTCTTTGACGGTAAACTCATGAGGATTACCGGTATTGATAGGGCCTGTAAAGTCCTTTCCGCTATTCATAACTCTGACAATAAGTTCTATTAAATCATCAATATAGCAAAATGAACGCGTTTGGGAACCATCGCCGTAAATGGTAATATCTTTTCCTAAAAGAGCCTGACAGATAAAGTTGGAAACAACTCGTCCGTCATTGGGATCCATGTAAGGACCGTAGGTATTAAAAATGCGGATAACTTTGATATCCACCCCTTCTTGTCTGTGATAATCAAAGCATAAACTTTCAGCACAGCGTTTGCCCTCATCATAGCAAGCCCTCACGCCAATGGGATTGACATTGCCCCTGTATGTTTCAACTTGAGGATGGACTTCAGGATCTCCATAAACTTCTGAAGTGGAAGCCTGCAAAAGAGTGGCTTGATGTTTTTTAGCCAGTTCCAGCATATTGATGGCGCCCAAAATACAGGTTTTGGTTGTTTGAATGGCATGTATTCCCTGATAGGCAGGAGGAGAAGCAGGGCAGGCTAAGTTATAAATCTGGTCAATGGGATCTTCTATATGAAGGGGTGTACATATATCATGATGAATAAAGGAAAATAACGGATGTGTTAAAAGATGTTTTATATTTTCGATTCTTCCTGTGTAATTATTGTCAACACAAATAATTTTATTTCCTTCACTGAGAAGCCTGATACAGAGATTTGTCCCGATAAATCCCGTACCGCCTGTTATCAAGATTGTTTTCATGCGTATCATCCAGTTTTTATTTTTTATTATAATATCGTATTTCCATAGTACTGACAATGAAAAAATCTGAGGCAAAAGGGTCATAAATTACAGTATGTTAATATAAGGGAAAAAGGGGTATTTGAACTGCTGCCGGAAAGTGTGCGGAGAAAATTTTAGCTCTTTTGCTGAAAAAAATACCAAAACAGGCTCCGGAATTTGCATGCTTTTCTTTTTGGGAGTTTTTGCGGAGAGCTAAATAAACATATTTTTTCGGAAAAGAATAAAAAAATCCGTTGCATTCATAAGAGGATATATGAATAGCAACGGATTGCGATGTGTGAAACAGTCATGATAATTATTTGTTTATTTTTGCTTACCATTCTCTTTCTAAAACTGGTACCGGGAGCGAGACTTGAACTCGCAAGGGCGTACACCCGGTGGATTTTGAGTCCACTGCGTCTACCAATTCCACCATCCCGGCACAAGGGATATTTTTATAGAGAAAAATTCAACTTGTCAAGAAAAACTTTATTTGCGTTTTTTATTGGCTTCGGCACTTCTTTTTTCCCAAAGTTTCATTTCTCGCATTTTTTTTCTTCTTTCGCGCTGCAGTTCTTTGCAGACAAGAGGAATTGTTTTTTTTATTCCCCATTTTTCACGGTAAGAATCAGCGTCTAAATTATGGGTCATTAAATGTTTTTTGGTAATAATTTTGAAACTTTTGCCGCACTCAAGACAGGTAATGGTTTTTTCTTTGATTGATTTTGCAGGGCTTATCGTGAGCGGAGCCGGTTCCTCTTGTTCTATGGGTAATTCTTCAAGATTGCGCAAGTGATGAGAAAGATTTTTCACCATAGAGGTAATTTCTTCTTCTGACATAATGCGGACAGAAGCTTGTGCCTTTACAATTTCCAGAGCTTGTTTCAAATAATCGTCCATAGTATACCTCAATATTTTTTATAACTATACAGTTTTTTTTCTGAAAAGCAAAGTTAATAACTGCCTTTGCCGCATGGATTATTTAAAAAGTTTTCCTAAACCTTTTTCAATGAGTTTTTCTCCGTCAATAACACCCTGTCCAACACCCTGTCCTGCGGCTTTGCCTGTATTGAGCAAGCCTCCTCCCAAAATTTCCAGCTGTTTTGTTAAATCGAGACCGATTTGAGGATTGCTGTAGGTTCCACCCACTCTATAGGGGAAAGTCAAATGTTGTTTTTTGAGCTCAACGCTGCCCTGCAAATGAAGGGTTTGTTTTCCTAAGTGGGTCGTACCGTTTGTTCCGGCAAAAATGACGGGGCTGTCAACATAGGCGTTTGGAGTTGAAAGCAAGCCGTTTTTAATGGTGAAAGGAGCTTTCAGCGTGCTGAATTCATAACGGTCTTCCAGCTTGAGGTTGATCTGCAGCAAATTGGCAATAAAAGGAAGCAGTTTGGTTTCAATGGTAATGGCACTGCCGTCAATTTGCCCGCTTCCGTTTAACGTATTTAAAGGATCGGCTGTTTTCAGATTAAGGCTGGAATGCATGGCTAATTTTGCATCAACAGGGCTTTGACCGGTAAAAGCGGATGCCCAGTTTTTTGCTGTTATGCTTGGTGCGTCAAGGGATACGGTGACTAAATCCTTTGGCTGCAATTCAAGTTTTGCATTCATGTGGACAGCTTCATTGCTTTTTGTAAACGTAAGAGGCCGAATATCGATAATAGTCTCGCTCTCGGTTATTTTCCCTTTGATAATGCTGTGGATAGTATCAAGAACCAATTTGTTGTATGAAATTCTTTCTGCATCGGCAACGAGGTTAAAGCTGAAATTGGTGTTTCCCTGTTGTTTATTTTCTTGTTGTTTTTGCGCTGCGGCTTTTGTCTGTGCACTTTGTTTCGCCTCTGCTTTTTTCGTGCCGGCTTTTGGCAAATAATCTTGGACAGCAAGATTTTCCGCAAAAAGTGCAGCCGTTAATTCTTGCTTTGCAAGATGATATACGCCTTTGAGGCTGATAGATCCGTCATTGGGGTGTAAGCTCAGGTTATTAAGCGTAATTTCTTCTGCTGAATTGCTGATATTTCCTTCCGTTTTCATGCTTTGGGGAAGTTTATTAAACGCCATGTCGGCTAAAAAGCTTTCCTGTATGGCAAGGGGATAAATATTTCCGTCAAATGTCAGTTCACCTTTTTGCCTGTCACCTTTGCTTTTAAGGTTAAGTTCCGCAAAGGGGCTTTTTATAGTGCCGTCCAATTTTTCGATAATGAGCGGTGAAAAATTCATGGCACTTTCAGCGGTTATATCAATAGGTTGTGTAAACGGAAACCCTTTTGTCGGAGTGAAATTAAATTGTTTAATATCGTATTCAAGGTGTTGTCCCATGAAGAGGAAATTGATGTCTGCAATCAAGTCAAAGGCTATGTCCCGTGCTTTATCTTTATAGGCAAAACTTCCCTTTAAGCTGACAGAGGAATTTTGGTTAAGACCAAAATCTTTAATAGCTGCATTGATATTTTGCAGGTTAAGTTCCTGCGTATCGTCTTTATAAAAAATATTGCTGTTTGTCACGGAGATTTCAGCAGGAATAAGGGCAATAATTTCTTCTAAAGATTTTGCTTCTTCTTTGTTTTGTGCCGGCTCTGTTTTCGTTTGCCGTGCTGTTGCTGCCGGCTTTGGAGCAGTATACTTGAGCATAAGCGTATCAAGCTTTACGGAATTGATATGCACGGTTCCGGAAAAAAGTTTAAACAATGCCACATTGACATCGGCACTGTTAAACGTAACGGTAAAGTCGGACGATGTCAGGGATGCTTTATCAACACTTACTTTTAGTGACGGAAAAATACTGATTTGCGGTAATTTTTCCATTTCTAATTTCGCATTGAGATTTTTTTCTAAAATTTCACTTACTTTTTCAATGATGAAATCGCTTTTTGTATTGACAAAAAGTGTCAGCCCTCCAATAAGAAGAACCAAAACAGCAAGAATGCCAAGTAAAACTTTTTTCATAGGATACCTCGCAGGCATATTTGTATTCTGAATAGACAGTATTATGCTTTCTGCATAGCGTATTCTTTGGGAAGTGTCAAAATAATTATGTATTCTAACCGGTTGATTTTTTATTGTTTGTAAAAAATAAAAAAAAATATTTTTTTGCTTGACTTCATACGTTGCTTAATATAAAAGGAATTTTCTTGTAGGGGGTGTTAACTCAGTCGGTAGAGTACCTGCCTTTTAAGCAGAGAGTCGCAGGTTCGAATCCTGCACACCCCACCACAGCAGAAAAAAACTGCCTTTATTGTGGTGGTTTTATTCTATATAGTTGCGACAAATCGGGGTGTTAACTCAGTCGGTAGAGTACCTGCCTTTTAAGCAGAGAGTCGCAGGTTCGAATCCTGCACACCCCACCATTTTTGAGCCACCTTTCACGGTGGCTTTTTTCATATTGTCTTTTAATTTTTAATTTGTCTTTCTTGTTTCTTCTTTGTATACTGATATTTTATTGAGGAGAAATATGTTGTTCAATCATTCCGTTGTTCTGACCGTGTATAATGCCCCCGGTGATGTTATGCTTTGCCTGCAGTCTTTGGCAAGCTCTCTTGATTTTTCAAGGGCGGAACTTGTTATTGTTGATGATGCATCACAAGAGGAAACACAAAGAATATTGGATGATTTTGCTGCAGCATATCCTTGTGTGACGCTCATACGGCATGAAAAAAATCAAGGCTATCTCCATTCTGTCAATGACGGTATTTCCCATACAGCTGGTGATATTATTACCTTATTAAACAGTGATACATATATTCCCAAAGATTTTACCGCTCGGATTTTGACCTGTTTTGAATATGATGAGAAAATCGGGGTAGCAAGTCCTGTTTTATCCCATGGAAATCCGTTTTCTGTTCCTCTTACTTTTCAAAAACAGGAATTGAATGCCCGAACCCTGCCTGTGCTTGTCGGCGCTGTCAATAAAAAAGCCCATGAAATTATCCCTTGTTATCCGGATATTGTTTTTCCTGACGGAGCGTGCTTTTCCATACGCCGTTCCTGCTTGGAGGCTATAGGGCTTTTTGATGAGGCATACAGTCCCGGTTATTTTGAAGAACTGGATTTTTGCATGCGTGCCCATAAACGGGGTTTTCGCTGTGTTTTTATGGAAAATCTGTACGTGTATCATAAATCCCATGCCTCTTTTGGAAAGAAAAAAACAAGTGAATATATGGCACGAAACCAAAAGCGCTTTTATGATAACTGGGGTGAGGAATATACAAGGCTAAAATATACATTTCCGAAAAAAATGCATAAAAAGCGTGTATTTTGTTTTTATTATTCCTTATGGTATTATGTCTTTGTGGAAAGTCTTTTAACAATTTCACGAATTATTCCCCTCAGTTCTCTGCGGAGAAAAATTCGTGCTTTATATCAATAAACGTGGTGGAAAATGAAAACAATTTTAGTCACAGGCGGAGCCGGTTTTATTGGATCTTGTTATGTACTTACGGCAATACAGACAGGATATCGTGTTGTCAATTTGGATAAATTAACCTATTCGGGAAATTTGGGAAATCTCCAAAGTCTGCAGGGTAATCCCGCTCATGTTTTTGTGCACGGGGATATTGGGAATTATGAATTGGTACAATATATCTGCAAAGAATATGAACCTGCGGCTGTAGTCAATTTTGCTGCTGAAAGTCATGTGGACAGGTCAATTCTTGATCCGGATGCCTTTGTCCGCACCAATGTCTTGGGTACAAGTATTTTGCTGCGGGCGGTAAAAGAATGGTATGACAGTCTGGATAGGGAAAGTGCCCTCTTTAAAAATTTCCGTTTTCTGCATGTTTCCACCGACGAAGTATATGGAGCACTGCAGCCGGGGGATAAAGCGTTTACGGAAAAAACAGCTTTTGCACCCAACAGCCCTTATTCCGCAAGCAAAGCCTCCAGCGACCACTTTGTACGGGCATATTATGAAACCTACGGATTTCCCTGTTTGATTACCAATTGCTCCAATAACTACGGACCACGGCAGTTTCCGGAAAAACTCATTCCGCTTGTCACGCTTAATGCCTTGAAGCGCAAAGCCCTGCCTGTGTATGGAACAGGGGAAAATATACGCGACTGGCTCCATGTGGAAGACCATTGTGAGGCTATTCATCTTGTTCTTGCAAAAGGAAACGTGGGAGAAACCTATTGTATTGGCGGAAACAGTGAAAAAAGCAATATTGAAGTGGTACGGACTATTTGTGCTGTCTTGGATGAGCTTCGTCCCCATGCTGACGGCAAATATGAAACATTGATACAGTTTGTGACAGACAGACTGGGGCATGATTTCCGCTATGCCATTGACTGTACGAAAATTAAAACTGAGCTTGGCTGGAAGCCGAAGCATAATTTTAAAGACGGTTTGGCAGATACCGTAAAATGGTATTTGGAAAATGAAGCATGGGTGGAAAACGTGCAAAGCGGAGAATACCGCCGCTGGATAGAAAAAAATTATCAAGGCAGATAGAGGGAGAAACGCATGAAGAAATGGGTTGGAATTATTTTAGCCGGCGGCTCAGGAACACGTTTGTATCCCATGACAAAAAGTGTGAGCAAACAGCTTATGCCCATTTATGATAAGCCTATGATTTATTATCCTTTATCTGTGCTTATGCAGGCGAAAATCCGTGAGATTGTGATAATTTCAACGCCTGAGCACTTGCCCCTTTTTCAAAGATTACTGGGAACAGGGGAAGAATACGGCTGTGTATTCCATTATGTTGTGCAGGAACACCCTGAAGGGCTTGCACAAGCATTTTTGCTTGCCGAACCCTATATTAAAGGACATCATACCTGCCTTATTTTGGGGGATAATATTTTCTTCGGCACCGGGCTTATCGCCAAAGCTTTGAATGCAAAGAAAATAGAGCAGGGGGCAACGGTTTTCGGCTATCATGTCAATGACCCTGAACGTTATGGAGTTGTTGAGTTTGACGATAATTTCAAAGCCCTGAGCATAGAAGAAAAGCCGCACAAGCCCAAGTCAAATTATGCTGTGACAGGCTTATATTTTTATGATGAAGAAGTGCTTGATATTGCAAAGAAAATTAAACCTTCCGCCCGTGGTGAACTGGAAATTACGGACGTTAACAAAATTTATCTTGCCAACCAAAAATTGAATGTGGAACTTTTGGGACGCGGGGTTGCATGGCTTGATACGGGAACGCATGAATCTCTGCTTGAAGCAAGCTCCTTTGTTCATGCGGTGGAAAAGCGGCAAGGTTTGAAAATTGCCTGTATTGAAGAAATAGCATGGAGAAATGGCTATATTACAAAAGAAGATGTGTTAAAGCTTGCAAAACCCATGGAAAAAAACGAATATGGGCAATATTTGATTGAGCTTGTTAATGAAAGGAATTGAGGAAGAATGGAATTTGAAAGAACACCCATACAAGGGGTTATTCTTGTAAAGCCAAAAATTTTTGGCGATAATCGCGGGCTTTTTGTGGAAACATGGCAAAAAGAACGCTATGAGGAAATCGGAATTAAGTTTCCTTTTGTGCAGGATAATCATTCCCGTTCCGTATATGGAGTTTTGCGCGGACTGCATTACCAAAAGGAACATGCTCAGGGAAAACTTGTTTCCGTATCCTTGGGTTCCGTGTTTGATATTGCTGTTGATATTCGCCCCCATTCCCCCACTTTTGGAAAATGGTACGGGGTAGAACTGTCTGCTGATAATCAGTGGCAGCTGTGGATTGAGCCGGGACTTGCCCATGGCTTTGCCGTAACAAGCGAAATTGCCCATTTTCACTATAAATGTACAGATTATTATTATCCGCAGTACGAAGCCTCTATTCACTATGCTGATCCTGATCTTGCGATACATTGGGGTATTGCAAATCCCATTTTATCGGAAAAAGACAAAGCTGCACCTTCTTTTAAAGCATATTGTCAGTCCATAGGTAAATAAATGCAGTCTTTTGTTTTGCCCAATGCGAGTGTTGATGTCCTTACGCAAAAAGTTATGGACGGATTTTTGCTGACAAAAGAAGAGATTATTTTGCTCAGTCAGGCTGATATTGCATATCTGGCAAAAAAAGCAAATCAAATTCGGGAATTTTTTTGCGGAAAACGTGTTGATATTTGTTGTATTGTCAATGCAAAAAGCGGACGCTGTTCGGAAGACTGTAAATTTTGTGCTCAATCTTCTTTTTATCGGACAAAAAGCGCAGAATATTCTTTGCTTTCGGAAAATATAATTATTGAGCAGGCTAAAAAGGCTGAACAGGCTGGAATCGGACGATATTCTCTGGTTTGTTCCGGAAGAAAACCAACAACGCAGGATATGCACGCCCTTGCACGTTTCATAAAAAAAATAAAGGAAAGCAGTTCTGTTTCCTGCTGTGCTTCCCTCGGTTTGCTGACAAAAGAAGAGTATCTTCTTTTGAAAGAACATGGTTTGACCCGTGTGCATAATAATTTGGAAAGTTCGGACAATTTTTTTCCGAACATTTGCACAACCCACAGTTTTGCGGATAAAATCCGGTCTATACGGCAGGCTCAGGAATGTGGTCTGGAAGTCTGCAGCGGTGGTATTTGGGGGCTTGGCGAAGCTTTGGAAGACAGGATAGATATGGCGTTTTCCCTGCAGGAATTAGGAATTTTGTCCGTGCCGATTAATATTTTATTCCCCATTGAGGGCACTCCGTTTGCCCGTAATGGGGCTTTGCCCTATGAAGAAATTATCCGCTCTTTAGCCTTATACCGTTTTATTTTGCCCAAAGCATATTTGCGTCTTGCGGGCGGAAGAAAACTATTGCCTGATAACGGGAGACGCTGTTTTGAAAGCGGGGCGAACGCCCTTATTACGGGCGATATGCTGACCACGCAAGGCATTGGTGTGGAAGAAGATAAAGCCATGTTTAAAACACTTGGTTTTTGTGCGGAGTGAGCATGGCAAAAAAAATGCGGGCAGATCAACTTGTTTTTGAACAAGGCTTGGCAGAGAGCAGGGAGCAGGCAAAACGCCTTATTATGGCAGGGCAGGTTGTGATTGACCCGCAAAAGGAACTGCCGGAGGGGGTCAAACCGACACCTGTTTTAAAAGCAGGGCAAAATTATGCCGCGGATACGGTTTTTATGCTGCTTGGCAAAGAGCGTTTCGTGAGCCGCGGCGGGTATAAACTTTTAACGGCTATTGAGCATTTTCACCTTGATGTGACAGGCTGTACATGCCTTGACGCAGGGGCTTCCACGGGAGGTTTTACCGATTGTCTTTTGCAGTTTGGAGCGAAAAAGGTTTATGCCGTGGATGTGGGGCATGCACAGCTTCATGAAAAAATGCAGCAGCATCCGCAGGTTGTGAATATGGAAGGCATTAATCTGCGGTATGCTGATGAAAATTTACTGCCGGAAAAAGTGGATATCATGGTTTCTGATGTTTCCTTTATTTCCCTGACCCTTATTATTCCTCCCTGTATGAAAAGCGTGAAAAAAGGCGGCTTGATTGTGTGCCTGATTAAACCGCAGTTTGAAGTGGGCGCCCACCGGACAGATAAAGGTGTTGTGCGCGATGAGACTGTCCGGCAGGAAGCGGTCAATAAAGTTTTGCATTTTTGCGAAAATTTGGGTTTGGAATGTTTAGGGGTAACACCTGCCATGATTAAAGGTCCAAAGGGCAATCAGGAATATGTTGCCTGCTGGCGGAAAAATGCTGAAGAATAATAAAGAACTATGCAGAATATTACAGAACCACCTCAAAATATTTTAATTATCCAGCAGCGGCAATTAGGGGACGTGGCGGTGACTACGCCTGTATTTGAAGCCGTAAAAAAAGCCTTTCCTCAAGCAAAACTGACTTTGCTCACAGAACTCAAATGTGTTCCCCTTATCGAAAAAGACCCCTATCTTGATGAAATCATAACATTTCCAAAAGATAAAAGTTTTTTAAAACAAATTGCTTTTTATCGGAATTTAAAAACAAAACATTTTGATGTGGTGGCAGATTTGCAGCAGCTTCCGCGCTGTCAGCTGGCTACCCTCTTTTCCGGGGCAAAATATCGCTTATCCTTTGCTCCGCGGCACGCTTACAGAAAATTTTTGTATACGCATTGCGCAGTTCCCGAAAATACGGAAGAATATACGTCTTTTTCAAAGACACGGGTTCTTGCTCCTCTTGGTCTTGTTCCGGAAGAAAGAAAACCGCAGCTTTATGTGACCGAAGAAGAAAAAGAAAAAGCCCGGGAAATTTTGTTTTCCCTCGGCATAACGGAAAATACTCCCTTTATCACCCTTGACGCCACCCATAAGCACCCTAAACGGCGTTGGAAATATTACAAGGAATTGGTGCAGGCTGTTCTTGCCGAGTATCAGAGCTTTAAATTTTTTGTTATCCGCGCTCCCGGTGAAGATGAGCAGGTAAAACATTTGCTTGCCATTGATCCCAAGCATGTGTGCATGCCGGAAAAACCCCTTTCCTTACGGGGAACAATGGCATGCATGTCGTTTGCTTCCTTTCATATCGGCAATACGTCTGCTCCGCAGCATATGGCACTGGCTCTCAATATTCCCGCATTAATTATTTTATCGGAAACCGCTTCTTTTTGGCATTATGACCCGAAAAATCCCCCAAAAGGGACGGCAAGGCAGGTAGAAGTTCGTTTATCCGATGAGGCATATCAAAAGTATTTGCATGACCTGCAAGCCTATCAGGAAGGAAAAAAAACTGATTTTGTGCCGGAAGAATATCCGCTTATTAATTGTATTACCGTGGATAAGGCATTGGAAAAATTTGCCGATTTGCTAAGCAGTCCATTTTATGAATAAAATTTATTGCTTTATTTTAGTATCAGGTTGATTTTATAATTACAAAAGATAATTATAAAATTTTTTTTTTATGGGGGAAATGATTATCTCTGCTGTCGCTATCCGC
>CAJTMS010000038.1:0-2832 GCA_910577155.1 uncultured Mailhella sp. | reverse complement strand
CCCCCACATTGCCTGTTTTTCTTTCAGAAAAACAGGAACATATGTTTTATAGGTGATTGATTATCAGCTTCTTTCTATAACAAAGCAAAATTTATTCAATTCTTTTTGTTGACCTATGCCGCAAAGCAACGTATATTAAATTGCTTGTGTGTATGAAAATAACTCCTATGCTTTGGCGAGGTTATGTATGGCAAATATGACTGTTTTCGGCGCCCAATGGGGTGATGAAGGTAAGGGAAAAATCGTAGATTTATTAGGCTCGGAAGTAGCGTGCGTTGTCCGTTATCAAGGCGGAAACAATGCGGGGCATACCGTTATTGTCAATGGTGAAAAAACAGTGCTGCATGTTATTCCTTCCGGGATTTTGCATGACGGTACGTTTTGCATCATCGGCAACGGCGTTGTACTTGATCCTTTTGTTTTTCTTGAAGAACTGGAACATTTACATTTAAAACATATTGATACTTCTCCAAAACGTCTTTTTGTCAGCCCTAAAACACAGCTTATCATGCCCTATCATAAAGTCCTTGATTCCGCCCGCGAATCCATTAAAAGTGCAAAGGGCAAAATTGGCACGACAGGACGGGGTATTGGTCCTTGTTACGAGGATAAAATGGCACGTATCGGTGTACGGGCAGGGGATTTGAACGATAAAGAGCTTGTCCGCCAAAAAATAGAAACAGCTCTTGTTGAAAAAAATATTCTTTTCAAAAATTTGTATCATATTGATGAAATGGATGCGGACGCTGTGTACAAAGAAGTCATGGCTGGTGCGGATAAACTTCTTCCCTATGTGCAGGATACCACAGCCATTTTTTATGATTTGAAAAAGCAGGGCAAATCCTGTTTGTTTGAGGGAGCTCAAGGGGTTATGCTGGATATTGACCACGGCACCTATCCCTATGTAACGTCTTCCAATACCATTTGCAGCAATGCCGGTGTAGGGGCAGGAGTTCCTTCAGAATTTATCACGGAACATATTGCCATTGTCAAAGCCTATACCACTCGTGTTGGAGCGGGACCGTTTCCTACCGAACTTTTTGATGGTACAGGAAAATATTTACAGCAAAAAGGCGGTGAATTCGGGGCAACAACAGGAAGAACCCGCCGCTGCGGCTGGTTTGACGCCTGCGTTTTGCGTGAATGTTACCGCGTGTGCAAGCCAACAACGTTCGCTTTGACAAAATTGGATGTGCTTGGCGGACTTGACGAAATTAAAATTTGTGTCGCCTACACCTTGAATGGAAAAGAACTTGCAGTGCCTCCAAGTTCTGCAAGCGATTTTGCGGCTGTTCAGCCTGTGTATGAAACCTTGCCGGGCTGGAAAGAAGATATTTCCTCTTGTCTTCGCTATGAGGATTTGCCGGAAAATGCAAAAAAATATGTGGCGCGTTTGGAAGAACTCATTGGGGTCAAGGCAGGTTTTATTTCTGTTGGTCCTGACAGGAATCAAACCATTCGCCGTTAACAGATAAAAGAAAATCCGTCAAAGTTTTTGGCGGATTTTTTATAAAACATATGGCAGAAAAAAAGAATACAGCTGAAGAACAAATCCCCGATAAAGAAGAGGCAATCAAAATTTATGATCCTGCTTTATCTCCATTGTTTGACAGATTTAGAGAAAAAATCAATAAAATTCAGCAGGAAGCGCCGCAGCTGTTGCATCTTGAAGGGGGAAGTGCAGAACTAAGAACGGCCTTTGCCCATTATTATGCCGCCCTCTTTTTTTGCCAAAGCCCGGAGCAATGCTTTCATGACAGGGAAAACGCCGCCCTCTATGGGGAATGTTTCAAACCTTGTATCCATTGTCCGGAATGTTATAAAGTGGCTGCGCATATGCACCCGGACTTTATTGTTTTTGATACCAGAGAAGCCCATATTGAGATTGACTCCATGCGGGAGCTCAAAAAAATATCCATGGAAGCACCCCGTTTTGCTAAAAAACGCCTTGTGCTTTTGCTGGAAACGCAGAAACTCAGTGTCTATTCGGGAAATGCCATTTTAAAACTCTTGGAAGAGCCCAGCCCCTATAATCAGTATGTTTTTACCATGTCCCAGCGGGAAATGATTTTACCCACCTTGCTTTCCCGCGGTTTTGTCATGACCCTGCCATGGAAAGATTCCCTTCAGGAATTGACGGAAACGGAAAAAGAATGGGAAACAATTTTAATCAGATTTTTTCAAAATGGTGCGGGGCTCTTGGATAAAACTTCTCCAAAAGGGGCTGTTGATGCGGAAGCTGCAAAACTGATTTGCGGGCTTTTGCAAAAAAACTTTGCCCATGCCATGGCAGGAAGAAAAAATTATTTACTTGCCTCACTTTTTTCCACCCTCACGTTTGATAAACTTTTTGAAATAAATGAACGGGTTGTGACCTGTTATGAAATGCTGAACCTTATGGTAAATCCCACCTATACCATAGAGGCATTATTGACGGAAATCTTTGTTACACTCAAAACAGCAGGATTGAAATGAGTAATTTTGACGAAATAATCATTATCGACATTGACCAATGCGTACAGTGCGAGGGCTGTATTGAAGAATGTCCCCATGATGCCTTGGAAATTGGTGCAGGAGGCTATCCCTACTGCATTGAAAGTTTATGCACACGCTGCGGAGCGTGCATTGAAATTTGTCCTGTTATGGCGATTGGTTTCGATGAAGATTAAGCCTTTGCAAGCACAAGAATGCGGATAGTTTCTATCCCGGATTTTTTGAGTTCTTTGCAGGCTTCTTTCAGCGTGCTGTTGGTGGTGGCAATATCGTCAAATAAAATAGGCTCTTGACCATTATCTCAAGTAAGATTATGGTTAAAAGCAATGAAATTCAATA
>CAJTMS010000037.1 GCA_910577155.1 uncultured Mailhella sp. | reverse complement strand
TGAAAAAGGAAGTTGTTGCCGGAAGCATCTTCCTTATAGCTGTTTTTTACGCGTTCTTCGAGAACGAGATGGCAGTCAAGCCCTTCTTTAACAGCCCAAGCCAAGGTCAAGCGGCAGTGGTTTGATTGTACGGCTCCGCACGTGATAATGGTATCGGAACCTTTTGCAAGGGCGTCGGCAATACAGAAATCAAGTTTACGGGTTTTGTTTCCTCCTGCAGTACCGGGCAAGAGGTCGTCCCGTTTGATATATACATTTACTTTATTGCCGAGGGCTTGAGAAAAGTTCGGCAAAAATTCGATCGGGGTAGCTTCCTGCACATAGCCGCGGCGTGGAAATTGTGCTAAATTCATGTTTATTCTCCTTTGTATTATACTGCTACAACAATTTCTATTTCAACCAATGCATTTAATGGCAGTTGGTGAACGGCAACACAGGAGCGTGCCGGAAAATCTTTATTGAATACAGTTGAATATGCGGCATTGACTTCTTGGAAGTCATCCATTTTTGTGATAAATACAGTTGTTTTTATCACATTTTCAACACTTGCTCCTGCTTCATCCAAAATTGCTTTAATATTTTTTAACGATTGTTCAGCTTGGGCCTTTACACCGCCTTCAGCCAGTTTTCCTGTTTCGGGATTAATTCCTAATTGCCCGGAAAAGAATACTAAATTTCCAAATTGAACAGCTTGTGAATAAGGACCTATTGCTTTAGGAGCTTTGTCACTGGTAATGATTTTTTTCATAGCAACCTCATACAATATTAATGTCGACATTCAATTGATACACTTTTTGCTTACCGTTGTCAAGCAGCTTTATTTTCTCATTGAGTTTATTAATAATATCATTATATAACTTGACAGTAAGTTGCGTCGTGGTTTAAAGTTCAGTAAATTACAGCGAAGGTACAAAATGGATTTTAAGAAGCAAACATATGCTATTCAAGTTAGCCAATTTATACGAAAAATGATCCAAGAGGGGGAGCTGAAACCCGGTGATCCCGTCAAAGAAAATGATTTAGCTTCTTTCCTTAATATTAGCCGCGCGCCTATTCGCGAAGCATTACAAATTCTGACGCAGGATGGTCTTATCGTTTCTGAACCGCAAAAAGGAAAAACTATTCGTGTGTTATCTCCAAAAGAAATTGCAGACGGGTATACGCTTACAGCTATTTTAGAAAGTGAAGGAATTTTAATGTCCCTTTCCGAGTGGACAGAAGAGGATAACAAGGATTTATTGAATGTCCTCAGAAAAATGGAGAAAAAAAGTAAAGAAGCTGTTGATATTACAGAACTTTCTGAACTTGATGAACTTTTGCATAATATGCTTTTATCCCACTGCACCAATGACCAGCTTGTTGAAAATGCAAGACGCTTTTCTTCCAATATTTCAAAATACTTATGCCGTGAATATTGGAAAAAAACATTCGATCCTCAATGTTTTTATGCACGCCATAAACTGATTGTTGATACATTTTTTACAAAAGATTCTGAAAAAATTAAAAAAGTTATTTTAGCGCATTATTATGAAATTGCCGTTGCCATGTCAAAATTGATTGAAGAGAAATAATAATTGAAGAAAATACGATGAGGTTAAATAAAAAAACAGGGATAACAGCCTGTTTTTTTTTATTTATGTATCTATGGTATTTTTTATGAATACAGTATTGTTTTCATAAAAAAGAACTTTTTTTGTACTGTCTGATAATATATTCTCTTACTTTGCCCTAAAAAGAGGTTGATAATCAATCACCTATAAAACGTATCTTCCTGTTTTTCTAAAAAAACAGGCAATGTGAGGGTATGGGGGAGCGGCAGCCTTTAGCGAGTGAACGAGCTCTGCGGATAGCGACAGCAAAGATAATGATTTTCCCCATAAAAAAGAAAATTTTATAATTATCTTTTGTAGTTATAAAATCAACCTGATACTAAAACAAAGCAATTTTTTTTTCATATACAAACAAAAAAAGGATTTTTTATAAACGTACAAATGACAAATATGTTTTCTATTGACTTTGTGAATATAATAATCTAATGTCGACATTAGAGAAGTTAAAAATTTATTTTGTATTAATTTAAAAAGGAGGGATTATGAAAATAGGTTTGGCAACACAAATGTTTTTGGCATTAATTTTAGGTTGTATCTGTGGGTTAATTGTTTCTGCAGTCGGCATTAACCCTGCACACTTTAAACCTCTTGGTGATGTCTTTATTACTTTAATCAGAATGGTTGTTGTACCGCTTGTCTTTTTCACTTTGATTGCAGGCTCCAGCTCAATCAGCGATTTGCATAAACTTGGCAGTATCGCTGTAAAAACGCTTATTTATTATGTTGGAACAACCGCCATTGCTGTAACTATCGGTGTTATTATTGCGAATGTTGTTCAGCCCGGTGTAGGTCTTACCATTTCAACAGAAGGCGTTAAAGCTCTGAATGTAAATCCTCCTTCACTTGTAAAAGTATTTATGGATATTATTCCCTTAAATCCTTTTGATGCATTAAGTAAAGGCAATATGCTGCAGGTTATTTTCTTCGCTCTTTTTGTTGGCATGGCATGCAGTACCCTCAGAAAAGAGTTGGAAGTTGTGAACCGTGTCTTTGAAGGGCTTGCAGAAATAATGCTTAAGATTACTTCTGTTGTTATGTTATATGCTCCTATCGGTGTTTTTGCTTTGATGACTTTTACCGTTGGCACATATGGCTTAGATGTCTTGCTGCCACTTTTAAAGCTTATCGTGGCTATGTTTATTGCCAGTGTCCTGCATGTTCTTTTGTGCTATATTCCCTGTATTCGTTTCACCGGTTTGAAAATTAAACATTTTTTCAGTGTTGTTGCTTCTCCTCTTCTTATCGCATTTTCAAGTACTTCCAGTGCTGCTGCTCTTTCCAGTAACTTGCAGAGCGTGCAAAAGCTTGGCGCTTCAAAACCCGTTTCAACCTTTATGATTCCCTTGGGAAATACCATTAATATGGACGGTGCAGCTATCTATATGGGGGTTGCCAGTGTCTTTGCTGCTGCTTTGTATGGTATTGATTTAACCATTGATAAACAGCTTCTCATTATCGTTATGGCTGTGCTCGCCTCTATCGGAAGCATTGGTGTTCCCGGGGCTGCTTTGATTATGATTACCATGGTATTTACACAAATCGGCATACCTCTTGAAGCTATTGCCATTATTGCCGGCGTTGACAGAATTCTTGACATGATGAGAACTTCTTTAAACGTTCTTGGTGATGCAACCGGCGCTGTTTTGGTATCAAAGCTGGAAGGTGATTTTGTCCTGCCGGAAGAAGAAGCAAAGTAACGTAATAAATAAAGGATACCCAAATGAAAACCACCCGCTGTGCGGGTGGTTTTTTTTATCATTAATATCAGTTGTTATACAATCAAGCCTATACTATACAAAGCAAAAAAACTATTTCTTTTCTCCGTAGTAGGCATTGAGGTACATTTGCTTAATCTCGCTCATGAGCGGATAACGTGGGTTTGCGCCTGTGCATTGGTCATTGAATGCTTCTTCAACCATAACATCAAGTTCAGCAAGGAATGCTTCTTCTTTGATATCATAGTCTTTGATACAGGATTTGATGCCGATATTGGTTTTTAATTCTTTGATACGTTTAATCAGGGCATTGATTTTTTGCTCAGTGCTGTCTTTTGCAGGGCAAAGTCCTGTCAGTTCTGCAATTTTAGCATAGCGCTCAGCCGCTTTTGGGTAATCATATTGGGAGAATGCAGCCATTTTGTTAGGTTTTTCTGTAGCATTGAATAAAATACTTTCTTCCAGCATAAGGGCATTGGCAATACCATGGGGCAAATGGAAATGGGAGCCCAGTTTATGTGCCATGGAGTGGCAGACGCCAAGGAAGGCATTAGCAAAAGCCATACCGGCAAGACAGGAGGCATTCGCCATACGTTCTTTTTCATACACAGCACTTGCCCCTTCTCTGACAGATTTTTCTAAATTGTCGAAAACAAGGCGGATAGCTTCAATGGCAAGAGGATTGGTGTATTCTGTTGCCATAATGGAAACATAGGCTTCAATAGCATGGGTCAAAACGTCAATACCGGATGAAGAAGCGAGCCCCTTTGGCATGGAAAGCATAAGTTCAGGGTCAACGATAGCCACATTAGCCGTGAGCTCATAGTCTGCAAGAGGATATTTAATACCGGTCTGTTCGTCTGTGATAACGGCAAAGGGGGTTACTTCTGAGCCCGTACCGGCAGAAGTTGCAACACACCACAAATCGGATTTGATACCCATTTTGGGGAAATCGACAATACGCTTTCTGATATCCATAAAGGTCATGGCAAGGTCAATGAAGTTTGTATCCGGATATTCATACAAAACACGCATAATTTTGGCTGCGTCAATGGCTGAACCGCCGCCAAGGGCAATAATGACATCAGGCTCAAAATCCAAGAGTATTTTTGTTCCGCGGCGGACAATGGCAAGGGTTGGATCAGCTTCAACTTCCGGGTAAATCCTGTATTGGATATTCAGTTTTTCAAGTACCTTGGTGATATGGTCGGTATAACCGAGCTTGGCAAGTTGTTTATCAGTGACGATAACAGCACGTTTTTTTCCTGCAAGTTCTTTGAGGGCAACGGGCAGGCAGCCAAATTTAAAATAAACTTTTTGCGGTATTTTGAACCATAACATATTATCTCTTCTCTTTGCGACAGTTTTGATATTTAATAAATGTTTAATGCCGACGTTTTCTGAAACACTGTTTCTGCCCCAAGAACCACAGCCAAGGGTAAGGGAAGGGGCAATATCAAAGTTATACAGGTCGCCGATACCTCCATGCGAAGAGGGAGAATTGATAAGGATTCTGCCTGTTTTCATGGTTTCAGTGAAACGGGCAACTTTTTCTTTTTCAAGGACATCATTGACATAAAGTCCGGAAGTGTGTCCCGGTCCGCCTTGTGTCACGAGGGTTTTTGCTTTTTCAAGGGCGTCATCAAAAGAAGATGCCTGATACATGGCAAGAACAGGAGAAAGTTTTTCATGGGCAAAAGGTTCGGCAAAATCGGTTGATTCCACTTCTCCAAGCAAAATTCTTGCTTCCTGAGGAATATCAAGCCCTGCAAGTTTTGCGATGGTGTGGGCGCTTTGTCCGACAATGCCGGCATTCAATGCTCCTTTATCCGTAAGAATAATGCTGCGGACTTTCTGAAGTTCTTTTGCGTTCAGAATATATGCACCACGCAGGGCAAACTCTTCTCTGACTTTTTTGTATACTTTGGAATGGACAATAACAGATTGCTCAGAGGCACAAATCATACCGTTATCAAAGGTTTTGGATACTAAAATAGAACTGACGGCAAGCTTAATGTCAGCACTTTCGTCAATAATGACAGGAGTATTTCCTGATCCCACACCAATAGCAGGCGTACCGGAAGAATAGGCGGATTTTACCATTCCGGGACCGCCTGTTGCAAGAATAAGATCCACAGAGCGCATGAGTTCCTGCGTATCTTCAAGAGTGGGGTTTTCAATCCAGCCAATAATATTTTCAGGTGCACCTGCTTTGACTGCTGCGTCTAATACCAGTTTGGCTGCAGCAATAGTACATTTTTTTGCCCGAGGGTGGGGAGAGAAAATAATGCCGTTACGGGTTTTGAGGGCAATCAGCGCTTTAAAAATTGCTGTTGAGGTGGGGTTTGTGGTTGGAATAACACCCCCGATAACGCCTATCGGCTCTGCAATGCGAACCGTGCCAAAACTGAGGTCTTCGCTGATAATTCCGCAGGTTTTTTCATGTTTATAAGCATTGTAAATATATTCTGAGGCAAAGTGATTTTTTATAACTTTATCTTCAACTATCCCCATGCCTGTTTCTTCCACTGCAAGTTTTGCAAGAGGAATACGTGCATGGTTGGCAGCAAGGGCAGCTTCACGAAAAATGGTATCTACTTGTTCCTGAGAAAATTCACTGAATTTTTTTTGTGCCTCACGGACTAAGGCAAGTGTTTTTTGTAGCGTCATTTTATTTTCCTTGTTAGAGGGTTATAAATAAATTGTGAATATAATCACAATAAACCTATTTATAAAATAATGCAATAATTTTTTATATTCTTACATAAAATAGAAAGCATATGCAAGTATTCTTTGCGTACAATTAAATGGGCATGGAGGTGCTGAGAAGATATTTTGCATAAAAATAATCCTGCCGCTCTGTAAAATAATGCAACTTGTATTAACTAATACACTTTGTTATGGAAAGAGGTTGATAAACATATAAATTCTTTCAATTACAAAAAGTAATCTTGTTTTTATGAAATAAAGACAAGCGATGAGGGGAATGGGGAGCTGTAGCCGCTAGCGAGTGAACGAGCTCTACGGATAGCGACAGCAGAGATAATCATTTCCCCCATAAAAAGAGTAACTGAAAATTTTTGTAATTAAATCTAACTATTATAAAATCAACCCAATACTATAACAAAGAGAAATAATACAATAATAATTGACAGTTGGGAAAAAGTATTTCATAAAGACAGTATAGGTACATGATGAAAACGTACCGAAAAAAATGAGAATAACGAGGCAGATATGCAATATTGGCTTTTTAAAACAGAACCCAATTGTTTTGGCATTGAAGATTTAAAAAAAGCGAAAAATCAAACCACATCATGGGACGGCGTGCGAAATTATCAGGCACGCAATTTTATGAAATCCATGAAAAAAGGAGATTTGGGCTTTTTTTATCACAGCGGAAAAAATCCGGAAATTATCGGGGTTGTGGAAGTGGTGCAGGAAGCGTATCCGGATCATTTTGCATGGGATATGTTTAACCAGCATTTCGACCCGAAATCAACACCGGAAAAACCCCTTTGGTTTATGGTTGATGTAAAACTCGTAGAACAATTTAAAGAGCCTATTCCAAGAAAGCAATTGGCTTCCGCTCCGGAACTTGCCGGCATGGAACTGATGAAGAAAGGAAGCCGCCTTTCCGTACAGCCTGTTGAGAAGCAACATTTTGATTATATTATGAAAATTGCAAAACATTAATCATTTTTACTTTTAAATGGCAAAACCAGTTGAAAGTGTTTTTGATTTGTGCTATTTTAATGATAAAGGTAAATCGAGATTATCTGGTTATATGGAGATAATCCAATGGGTGCTGACCATATTTACTTTTAGCGCCTCCCACCTTTGGAAAGATTTGCCAATGTCTACTCAAAACTTTTTTAATACTCTTTTATCCGGAGGCGAAGTATGAAAACTTCTTATATGGGCAAAATGGCTCGTATTAACCTTACTACTGGTAAAATTAGTGTTGAAGCTTTAGACCTTGATTTGGCAAAAAAATTTATTGGTGGTCGCGGCTTAGGCACTGCTATGCTGTATGAAGAAGGCATAGCTAAAGTTGATCCTTTATCCCCTGAAAACAAACTTATTTACATTAACGGACCTATGACCGGTACTGCCTCTCCCACAGCAGGTCGGTATATGGTTGTGACAAAATCTCCCCTTACGGGTATGATTGCAAGCTCAAACTCAGGCGGTGTTTGGGGTGCAAAACTCAAATACGCAGGCTGGGACGCTCTTATTGTTGAAGGAAAAGCAAAATCTTGGGTATATATCAATATTGAAGATGATAAAATTGAAATTTTGCCGGCAGATAAATACGCCGGTATGCTCAGTGAAGCCTGCGATGACGCTTTTAAAGAAGTTCATCCGAAAGCTTCTGTCCTCAATATCGGACCGGCCGGTGAGCATCTTTCCCTTTTGGCTGCTATTATGAATGATAAAGACCGCGCAGCAGGCAGAAGCGGTGTTGGCGCCGTTATGGGATCCAAGAATTTGAAAGCAATTACGGTTACCGCAAGCAAAAATGCTGTTGAGCCACATGACGCTGACAAATTGAAAGAAGCCATGAAGGAATGTCTGCAAATCATGAAGGCAAATCCTGTAACGAGCCAAGGCTTGCCAACCTATGGCACGGCTATTCTTGTCAATATTGTCAATAATATCGGTACATTCCCAACCAATAACTGGCAAAGCAGCCAGTATGCGCAAGGAGATGATATTTCCGGCGAAACCTTAAAAGACAAATATTTGGTAAAAAATAATTTTTGCCACCGCTGTCAGATTGGCTGCGGTCGTATTGTTAATATTGACGGGAAAGTTGCCGGCGGTCCCGAATATGAGCCTCTTTGGGCATATGGCGGAAACTGCGGCAATAATGACCTCAATGCCATTGATAAAGCAAACTTCCTCTGCAATGAATATGGCTTGGATGCTATTTCCACCCCCTGCACCATTGCTGCCGCCATGGAACTTTATCAGCGCGGTGCGATTAAAGAGGAAGAATGCGGCGGAGTGCCGCTTAAATGGGGCAGTGCCGAAGCTATTGTAGAATGGACAAAACGCATGGGTGAAGCAAGTTCTCCGCTTGCTAAACTTATGGCTGACGGATCCTATCGTCTTTGCGAACATTATGGAATGCCGGAAGTTTCCATGAGCGTAAAGAAACAGGAAATGCCTGCCTATGATGCCCGCGGTATCCAAGGTATCGGTATTACCTATGCAACAAGCAACCGCGGCGGCTGTCATGTTCGCGGCTATATGATTTCTCCGGAAGTTCTTGGCTTGCCGGAACAATTGGACCGTACGACAACGGAAGGAAAAGCCGCTTGGTGCAAAATATTCCAGGATTTGACAGCTGTTATTGACTCCATGGGACTTTGCCTCTTCTCTTCTTTTGCTCTTGGTGCACCGCAGTATGCAGCGCTTCTCAATGCCGGCACCGGTACCAATTATGATGTTAACGGCTTGCTTGAAGTAGGCGAACGTATTTATAATATTGAACGCTTATTCAACAAGGCAGCAGGCATGAAACCGGAAGATGACCGCCTGCCGAAACGTCTTCTTGAAGATCCTATTCCTGACGGACCTTCAAAAGGCATGGTAAACAAGCTGAGTGTGACCTTGCCGCAATACTATGAAGTTCGCGGCTGGAAAGACGCTTTCCCGACAAAGGAAACCCTTGATAGATTGGGCTTGGTTGAAAAAAAATAAAAGCATACATTAATAATCTGGCTTATCTGCATAAGGTAAGCCAGATTATTATGAGGAAACTATGATTGAAGTAAGGTTATTTGCCACACTTCGAGAAAACAGGGAAAAGATTTATTTTTTGCCTGCACAGGATTTTCACTGTGCACTGGATATCATTACTTATTTAGGTATTCCAGCAGAAGAGGTAACCACACTTCTGATTAATGGTTTTCATAAAAAACCGGAAGATGAAGTGAAAGATACTGATATTGTAGCGCTTTTTCCTCCTGTCGGAGGAGGCTAAGATGTTTTCACGCTATGGGCGGCAAATGATTTTACCTGAAATTGGTGAAGAAGGGCAAAAAAAACTTTTATCGGCAAAGGTACTTATCATTGGCTGCGGGGGACTTGGCACTCCGTGTGCAACATACTTGGCTCAGGCTGGAATTGGGCAGCTGGATTTGGTGGACGCAGATACTGTGTCTTTTTCTAATTTAAACAGGCAGTTTTTTTTCACGCAAAAGGATATTGGGGCTTATAAGGCTGAAATTGCAGAGAAAAAACTGGTGCAAATGAATGGCGCTCTTTGTGTGCATGGACATGTCAAACATATTGATGAGCGTACTGTTGACGTTATACTCCAAAATTTTGATGTGGTAGTGGATTGTGTCGATAATCAGGAAACACGAAAAATTGTTCACCGAGCCTCACTCAAGCTGGGTATTCCGCTGGTTGAAGGGGGTATTGACGGATTTTATGGTTTTATTTCCTGTATCAAAAAAGGTTATCCCTGCCTTAATTGTATGGATTTTTTTGCAGGCAGAGAAAAAGAAAAAACGCCTGTTTTAGGCGCCGTAGCAGGGATTATCGGTTCCATGCAGGCTTTGGAAGCAATAAAAATTATCTTGGGAATGGACAATGCGTTGTTTGGACAAATTCTTTATTATGACGCTAAAAGGCAGGAAATGGAAAGCGTGTCCATTCCAGAGAATGAAACATGCCCGCTGCATGGCTTGCATAAGGAGTAACTATGGCTGGTTTTACACATTTTGATGAAAGCGGCAGCGCTGTTATGGTTGATGTGACAGACAAAAAAATTACCACGCGTATCGCCGTAGCTGAGGGGACAATTTTTTGCAATAGAGAAATTATTGAGGCAATTCTTGCCAAAAACATCAAAAAAGGCGATGTACTTGGTGTTGCACGGGTTGCCGGTATTATGGCGGTCAAGCAGACAGCCAGTCTTATTCCCATGTGTCATCCCCTTTTAATTTCCAAAAGCAGTATTGATTTTGAGATTGATAAGGAAAAAATGTCTATCAAAGCAATTTGTACAGTAAAAATAGAGGGAAAGACCGGTGTTGAAATGGAAGCATTGACAGGGGTGAACATAGCCTTATTAACTGTTTATGACATGTGTAAAGCCGTGGATAAAAGAATGGTTATTTCTGATGTGCATCTGGTGGAAAAACATGGCGGAAAAAGTGCAGATTTTTATTTTGATGAGACAAAGTGATGCGGGATAGTTACGGCAGAACTATTGATTATATCCGCCTGTCCATTACAGACAGGTGTAATTTGCGCTGTCTTTATTGTATGCCGGAGCAGGGAGTTGAACTGTGCGGGCATGACGAGGTCTTGCGTTATGAAGAATTTGTCCGTCTGTGCAGGATTTTTGCAAACCTTGGCATGAAAAAAGTAAAAATTACAGGCGGAGAAGCTCTGGTTCGGAAAGATGCACTGCACCTTATGGAAACGATTAAACATATAGAAGGTATAGAACAGGTTACCTTGACAACAAATGGCGTTTTGCTCGGGGATTATCTTGATGATTTGGTAAAAATTGGCATAGACGGCATTAATATCAGTCTTGACAGTCTTGACAGGGATGAATTTAAACGCATTACCCGTGTGGGAGATGTGGAAAAAGTGAAAGCAAGCCTGCAAAAAGCCCTGCGATATCCAAAACTGAAATTAAAAATCAATTGTGTGCCTTTTGACGGTGAAAACCAAAAGCTTCTTGATGTGGTGGCGCTAGCCGAAGATAATCCTGTGCATGTGCGCTTTATTGAGATTATGCCCATAGGCGAGGGCAAAAAATATCATTTTATGCATGAAGACGCCATAAAAGCTTTGATTGAAGAAAAATATGGAATATTAACTCCCTGCGCAGATAAATTGGGAAATGGTCCCAGCCATTACTTCTCATTGCGGGGTTTTCAGGGTAAGATTGGGTTTATCAGCGCTATTTCGCATAAATTTTGCCATGAATGCAACCGCATTCGATTAACGTGTACAGGCTATTTAAAAACTTGTTTACAATATGAAATTGGTGCAGATTTACGGGAGTTGATACGTCAGGGCGCAAGCGACAGTATGCTGGAAGCCGCAATTCGGCAGGCTGTGCTCAAAAAGCCTTTGGAGCATGCTTTTTTACAAAAAGATATTGTATTTGAAGAACATGCTAAAATGGCGTCCATCGGCGGTTAGAAAAGCGGCTAAAAAAGACGGCTAAAAAGTGCCTGAAAAATGGCTGATGAGGAGGCGGGGTGAAACGCGTTGCAATAATTACAGCCAGTGACAGCGGCTATAAAGGGGAGCGGGAAGATAAAAGTGCTCCTGCGATTGAAGAAGCGGTGCAAAAAGAAAATTATGCTGTCGTTAAAAAGCTTCTTTTGCCTGATGACAAAGACATGCTTGCCAAGGCTATGCAGGAAATTGCTGATAAGGGCGAAGCAGATTTAATTTTGACAACGGGCGGAACAGGTTTTGCTCCTCGTGATGTCATGCCGGAGGCAACCTTAGCCATTGCCGAAAAAATTGTACCGGGTATCCCTGAAGCCATGCGGGCATACAGTATGCAGTTTACAAAGCGGGCAATGCTTTCCAGAGCAGTTGCCTGTATCCGCAAAAAAACGCTCATTATCAATATGCCCGGTTCACCAAAGGCTGTGCGTGAGTGCTTGGAATATATTATTTCCGAGCTTAATCATGGTTTGGAAATTTTGCTTGAAGAAGCAAATAACTGTGCAAGAAAATAGAAAAACAGGAAAATGCTATGGGAAAAGTTATTTCAACAAATATCAGTGAAATTCGCGGAATACAAAAACATAATGTGGGCAAGGTAAAACTTATCGAGGATTACGGTATTGAAAATGATGCCCATGCCGGCAAATGGCACAGACAGGTCAGTCTTTTGTCCCATGAAAAAATTGAGGCGTTTCGGGCAAAAGGTGCGGAAGTCAAAGACGGCGCCTTTGGAGAAAATATAGTTGTTTCCGGAATAGATTTTAAATCATTGCCCGTGGGAACACGTTTTCAGTGCAATGATGTTATTTTGGAGATGACGCAAATTGGAAAGGAATGTCATCACGGATGTGAAATCTTCCAAAAAATGGGTGACTGCATTATGCCGAGGGAGGGCGTATTTGCAAAAATCATTCATGGCGGAGAAATCGCGGTTGGTGATGAGATGACTATAATCAAATAAGTTTAGGAGTAGACTTTATGAAAAAACTTTTATTGTCTCTTGCCATGGCAGTATTATGCGCAGCACCGGCATTTGCAGCAAAGGACAGCACAGAACTTAAAATGGCAACAACCACAAGTACGGCTGATACCGGTCTTCTTGACTATTTAACACCAATTTTTAAAGCTGATACCGGCTATGACTTGAAATACGTTTCTGTTGGTACGGGTGCAGCTATTAAACATGGTGAAAATGGTGATGTTGACATCCTTCTTGTTCACGCTAAAAAGAGTGAAGAAAAATTTGTTGCTGACGGTTTTGGTGTAGAACGTTTCGAAGTTATGTACAATGATTTTATTGTTGTCGGACCAAAAGACAGCCTGCCATATTCTAATGATGTAAAAGCTACCTTGGCTCAGGTTTTTGAAAAGAAAGTTAACTGGGTAAGCCGCGGCGATGATTCCGGTACTGATAAAAAAGAAAAAGCTATTTGGAAATCTTTGAATATCAATCCTGCTGAAAATCCAAATTACAAAGAATCCGGTTCCGGCATGGGTGCAAGCCTTTCCATGGCTGATGAGCTTCGTGCTTTGATTCTTTCTGACCGCGGTACCTTCCTCAAAATGAAAAACGATGCGTCTGTAAAATTAGACCTCGATATTATTTGCGAAAAGGCTCCCGATCTTTTGAACCAATACGGCGTTATTGCTGTTAACCCTGCAAAGTATCCTGATACCAATATCAAAGCAGCCAATGCTTTTATCGAATGGATTACTTCTGATAAGGTTCAAAAAATTATTGCCGACTTTGGCGTAGATAAATACGGACAAGGTTTGTTTGTTCCAAACGCTAAAAAGTAATAAGGTTTTTTATGGTGGAAATGGTATCGGAATTTATCAGCCTGCTGAAAAGTGTCGGGGCTTTTCATGCTATTTATGTCACTTTGCTTATGGGCTTTGTGGCAACGGGCATATCCACGTGCCTTGGCATTACCTTTGGGCTGTTATTGGAAAAATACCATTTCCCCTTTAAAAATGCTGTCCTTCGGGTCAATAAAACGCTTATGGGTGTTCCCCCTGTTGTTATCGGGCTTGTTGTGTATATGCTGGTTATGCGGCGGGGACCTCTCGGTGTTTTTGAACTTCTTTTTACTATTCCGGGCATGATTATTGCCCAAGTGCTTATTATTACTCCCATTATCACAGGTATGGTGCATACCGTTGCCCAGAAGCAGGCACCGCAAATGCGTGCCTTTGCAAAAAGCATGGGTGCTAATGAAAAACAGACCTTTTGGCTTGTGATACGGGAGCTGAGGTCTGAAATGTATTTTGCCGTGATTACCGGTTTTGGGCGTTCCATCAGTGAAGTCGGTTCTGTTATGCTTGTGGGGGGCAATATCAAGGCAAGTACTCGGACAATGACTACAGCCATTTCTCTTTTAAAAAGTCAGGGAATTTTTACAGAAGGTATTTTCCTTGGCGTTGTTCTGCTTTTAATGTCTTTTTTATTACAAATGCTTGTAGAATATTTTAGAAAAGAAGAGAATTTAAATGAGAATTTCTAATCTGCGGGCAAGGTTAGGGGATTTTACCCTCGATATTGATACCGTGACAATGCAGGAACACCGTATCCATGCTTTAATTGGTTCCAATGGCTGCGGGAAATCCACTATAGCAAAAATTATTATGGGTATTTTGCCCTATCAGCAAGGCGAGATTGATTTTGAGGGCTTGAAGCCGCACGATATTATTTTAGCTTCCCAAAAGCCCTATATGCTCCATGATACTGTTTGGGAAAATATTGTCTATCCGCTTAAAGTCCGCAAACAGCCAATTTGCGAACAGGAAGCGGATACGTATTTAAAAGAATTTGGAATTTTGGAAAAAAAATTTGAGTATGCACGGCAATTATCCAGCGGACAGCAGCAAAAAGTTTCTTTAATACGCACTCTTATTGCAAAACCAAAATTTATTATTATTGATGAAAGCTTATCCAATTTAGATATCGAAAGCATGAGTACAGCAAAAAATATGCTCAGGCGTCTGCATGAAGAATACGGAGCTACTTTTGTACTTATCAGCCATCAGGTGGCGAGTATTGCGGATATGGTGAATGAATACCATTTTTTTGATCAGGGAAGGCATATTCTTTCCTGTGATTTGGCGGGATTAAAACAAAGCAGTCATGAAAAAATAAAATATTATATGCAGTTACAGTCATTGCGTTAAGAGGTATGTATGCATTTATTGACGGTTGATACCTTAGAAGAGGCACAAAATAAAATTTATGCGTATCTTGCAAAAAATCCGTTAAAAACTGAAAAAGTTGCACTATCCTCAGCATTTCAATATATTCTGGCTGAAGATATCCATGCGCCTTTTTCTGTTCCCCACTTCAGACGTTCCATTGTGGACGGTTATGCGGTTAATTCCCTTGATACTGTGGGTATTGGAGAGAGTATTCCCTGTTTTTTGAAAATCCTTGGAAAAGTAGAAATGGGAGAGGAAAATACCTATGCCATTAACCGGGGTGAATGTGTATACGTGCCGACAGGGGGCATGATCCCCGGTGGTGCTGATGCCATGGTGATGCTGGAATATACGGAAAAATTCAGTGAAAATGAAATTGCTTGCTACCAAAATGTAAAACATAATCAGTATGTTGTAGAAATTGGGGAAGATATTGCCGAAAAAAGTCCGGTTTTGAAAAAGGGCACTGTCCTTCGTCCCCATGAAATAGGCGTGCTTGCTTCTCTGGGCATGGGTGAAGTTTTGGTGTATGCAAAACCCAAAGTCGCTATTATTTCCTTAGGTGATGAGATTATTCAGGCAGGGCAAGCCCTGACGCCCGGCAAAATTTATGATATTAATACCTTTGGCTTATATACACAGGCGGTGAAGTTCGGTTTTGCGGTGCACAGTTGCTATCATATTAAAGATGACAGGCAGGTTATTTATGATGTGCTGAAAAAAGCTGTTCATGACGTTGATATTGTATGTGTTTCTGGAGGAAGTTCCCAAGGAGAAAAGGATTTTACAGCTAATTTACTTGGAGAAATTTCAACAACCGGGGTTTTAACCCATGGCATTGCCGTCAAGCCGGGAAAACCCACCATTACTGCCTATAATGAAGATTTGCATTGTCTTTTGCTTGGTCTGCCCGGGCATCCCGTGGCAGCTATGCTTTTATTTGAGCTTCTTGCGGTGGAAGTGTATAAAAAAATCTGGAATGTTCCGCAGCCTGTTCTTGTTGCTGCAAAAATGGCTTGTAATTTCCCCGGCGCCGACGGGCGATTGACCTGCCAGCTGGTGGAGCTTGAACGGAATGAAAATAGCTATACGGCAAAGCCCATTTTTGGTAAATCAGGAGTTATTTCAAGCTTGGCAAAGGCTCAGGGGTATATTCTTGTTGATATGAACAGTGAAGGTGTTAAAAAAGATGAGCAGGTGCTCGTTCATTTGCTTTAGGCGTGTCATGAGAGGAATAGTATGGTTAAACGAAATTTATATTTAAATGTCATTCCTGTTGAGGAAGCTTTGGAACGGTATTTATCTGTGATAAGGGAACGGGTTGCAGTAAAAACAGAGCATATTCCCGTTGTTCACAGCTTGGGACGGGTGACCGTTTCAGCCATTTATGCAAAATATAATTCTCCTCTCTATAATTCTGCGGCAATGGACGGCATTGCTGTTGCTGCCAATAAAACAACAGCAGCAAGTGATATTCATCCGCTTGTTTTGCATAAGGATGAGTATGTCATTGTGGATACGGGCGATCCTGTCCATGAACCCTATGATGCGGTGATTATGGCGGAAAATTTGATTGAAACCGGCAACGGGGAAATTCAAATCACAGAACCGGCCATGAGCTGGCAGCATGTCCGTCCTGTGGGGGAAGATATTGTTGCCCATGAGCTTATTTTGACAAGCAACCATACAATCCGTCCCATTGATATAGGGGTTTTGCTTTCAGCGGGCATTACAGAAGTTGAGGTGTATCGGCAAATCAATGTGGCAATTTTTGCAACAGGTACAGAAATTATTGAGCCGAATGAGCAGATTGAGGACGGTTCCATTATTGAATCCAATTCCCGTATGTTTGAGGGCTTGGTGACAGAGCAGGGTGCAAAAGCCCATAGATTAGGCATTTTAAAAGATGATTATGCCCTTATCCGCAACAGCGTCAAAGAAGCCTGTGCAAAATATGATATGGTTATTGTCAATGCCGGCTCAAGTGCCGGAACAGAAGATTTTACCGTACATGTGCTGAGGGAACTGGGAGAGGTTTTTGTCCATGGCGTGGCAATAAAACCGGGAAAACCTGTGATTTTAGCTATGGTTGGAAAGACTCCCGTTGTGGGTTTGCCCGGTTATCCCGTATCCGCGTATATTTGCTATCAAAACTTCGTCCGTCCGCTTATCAATTATATGCAAAATACGCTTGATACACAAAGCGAAACAGTTGAGGCATATTTATCAAAACGCCTTGTTTCAAGTCTTAAGCATAAGGAATACGTACGTGTAAAAGTGGGCAAGGTGGACGATAAAATTATTGCAACACCATTGGCTCGGGGTGCAGGAGCTGCTATGAGTTTGGTACGGGCTGACGGTTTTTGTGTGATTGAACAAAATCAGGAAGGACTTGAAGCAGGCGAAAAGGTGACCGTGGAACTTTGCCGAACGGTGGATGAAATAGAGCATACGGTAGTTTCCATCGGCAGCCATGATTTAATCCTTGATGTGCTTGCAGATATGATTCCTAATAAATATAAGAATATGCATCTTTCCAGCAGTCATGTGGGAAGTATGGCAGGGCTTATGGCATTGAAACGCGGTGAAGCCCATATTGCTCCTATCCATTTGCTTGATGAAGAAACAGGCACGTATAATATTGCCATTATCAAAAAAATGTTTGGAAACAGCGGCAGGCATATGGCTCTGATAAAAGGGCTGAAACGCGTGCAGGGCTTTATTGTGCCAAAAGGAAACCCCAAACATATTACGGAAATCCATGACGTGACAACATGCCGTTATGTCAACAGGCAGTCAGGAGCAGGAACACGGGTTCTGTTTGATTATTTGCTTAGGAAAAATGGTATTTCGCCTGCCGAAGTTAATGGTTATGATAAAGAAATTGCCACGCATATGGCTGTTGCAGCCTTAGTGCAAAGCGGGGCAGTGGACTGCGGCATGGGTATTGAATCTGCTGCCAGAGCCATGGATTTGGATTTTGTGCCCGTGGGCTTTGAGGAATATGATTTTGCCATAGAGGGGCATAAGCTTACCTTGCCTCATGTACGGGCTTTTATCGAAGTCCTCAAAAGTGTAGAATTTAAAGAGAAAGTCATGCAGTTGGGCGGATATGAGTTCACAAACAGCGGTGAAATTGTAAAAATTCTGTAATTGATTATCTTAACATTGTAAGAAATTATATAATGTTATTTTAAGGAAAATAATTACTCCTCATCGCTGAATTATTATGCAGTATTTTTTCCTTGACAAAAGGAAAAAAACTGAGTAAATAATTCTCTCTGTTAGTGGAGAGGTGTCCGAGCTGGCCTAAGGAGCACGATTGGAAATCGTGTGTACTCAAAAGGTACCGGGAGTTCGAATCTCCCCCTCTCCGCCAGAAGATATTTTTGTAACGCCCCGTACTTATTGGTATGGGGCTTTGTTTTTGTACGGTTTGCAAGGGGTAGAACTTCTTATTCTTGAACAGAGAAATATGTCGTTTGAGGCATATATGGATTGTAAAATAACTTGTTTTTTATTATACTATCGTATAAAATTATTTGATAATGTGTCGGGTAACTGTAGTAGTTTGGTATAATTTTTGCCTGATAGTAAGAAAAATCAAGTAAGACACAGGAGAACGCTATGCCAATTAATTTACAATCATTAAATGTAATGCAGGATACTGCGCGCGTGACGCTCAATAATGACGGTACATTTCAAAAAGCTTCTTTCTTTTCCGGAAAGTCAACTATTGACCAAAATAAGCAGAATATTGTCGACAGCCTGAAGCAGACCATTGCTTCAGACCCCAAATATTTTGGCGTTCAAAAACATCTTGAGGGCATGATTGACGGGATGATGTCAAGTAAGTTGTCTGCAAAAGGAATTACAGCCGGTCAAATCAAAGATATTTTAGCCTATGCAGACAGTTTATCCACACCGGCAGAACGGAAAAAATCTTTTATGTCCGGGGTAATGCACACAGCTGTTGTCTTACATCAAAATCAAGACAAGTCTGCCAAATTCGGACTGCCAACTTCCTTGGCAGACAGCTCCAAACAAATTAAAGATGCATACAGCAACGCATTCCATAATACATTTAAAAATATTTTTGCGAAAACAGAAGATTTACGCAATGTGAATATTGAAAATACGATACGGCAATTTGACGAAAATGCCACGCTGATAAAATCCACTTTTAATGAACTTGATTTGCCAAGTGACTTAGAAGACACATTTTTTGCGAACACAGTCGGAAAAAATTATTCAAAAGAACAGCTTGAAACAACCGGAGCATATTATAAGGAAATCAGCAATAATCCGCAATTAAATGCATCACAGAAAAATATACTCTATGACATGGTAGCAGCAGATAACGGTCCTTTTGAAAAAGACAGATTTACTCTTGTCGTTTTAATAAGAGAAAATATGTTTGTGCATGATGAAGTGAGCCATACTGCTGAATTTAATACTCATATCAAAAACGAATTATCCGCAATGGGATTTTCTGAAAACAGTATTGAATATATGAAAAATCAAGTGACCGATGCAGTAGCCAATGATGTTCACAAATTGGTTTCCTATAAAATGGACGCATCGCCGGAAGAACTGCGGGAATTAGTTGCTGGGTCAATAAAAGCAAGCCCGAAAACAATATACGATTTAGCAAAGAGGGAACTTGACAATTACCGTGCCGCCATACAGGAAGTAAAAGACTATGCAAACGGCAATGCAGCACTTGAAAAAATTGGCATGAAAACGATTTCCAATGTAAAAGGAATTCCAAAAGCAGGCTATTTAACCGCACTGCATAGAGCCAGCCAAGACCTTAATCCTGTTTTCAAACAACTGACCACCAACATGAATGCTGTCAGTTTAGACCGTTTTGATACTGTGATAACACAGTTATCAAAAGCTATTAATGATTATGAGGTCAATCAGGAACTTTTGCCTGAACTTGGTATGATGAAAGCCAATCTTGTTGATCATATTTTAGGCGAAAGTGTCAATAGCCTTTCTGCTGACGAACGAAAAGACTTATTTGACCGTCTTTCTTCTCCGGCAGGAGAAAATTTATTTTATATGCATAAAAGCGATTATCAAAATACAGACAGCCTTTTTGTCGCCCAAAACCTCAGTCTTTTGCGTGAACAAATTGCATTGATAGATAATTTGGAAGTAAAGCCTTTCTCAAACAATCCGGAGCAAGAATGTGATTATACAAAACTTTCCTGCTCCATGCGGGATAAACATTCTTTGGACAGCGTACTTTCGGGTGATTTACCGAAAGATATTCTTCTGGAAGGACTTAGCAAGGAAAACTATAAGAGCCGTTTCGAGGGAACTGCCCAATCCATGTTCCAAATCAATTTCTTGGGTGAAATGCAAAAACTGCAGGGTATCAGTGCCGGAGAGATAACATTTGAAAAAGATATTAAACGAGGTTTACTGGTTACACTGCCCAATGGAATAAAATTAGAGAATGATTTTGAAACTGCCAAAAATCAGCTGGCATCATACCTCAGCCATGGACAGGTGGAAAACTATGCAGACTTGAATCCTGCACAAACCCGTACCGCACAAATTCTGATGATTTGTCTCTCTCAGGAAACAGAAAAAATTGTCAATATGGGAGCACCATTGGCTTTCAACAGAGAACAAGATGCACAAGCTTTTATAACTATGGAAAACAGAGAAGCAAATCAGGGACTTCCGGGCGGAGGGCGTTCTTTCCAACTGGTTGAAGACGGTTCCGGGGGCTTTGAAATTCAATATGAATGTACCCGCTCTATCAACTATTTTCAGGCAAACAGAGCAAATTCCAAGGCTGTGAGCCTTGCCCCCGATTCAAAGGAACATTACGAACTCAATATTCATATTCCCGGTGATGAACTCGAGCGTTTGCAAACTGTTGATTTCAGCGGCTTGACAGACCTTCCAAAAATTCCGAAACTAAGTGATCTTATGAATTGGCATACAAATTTTGACTTTGGTGCATGTAATATGCAGAATGTCACCATTACCGGCGGCTTTTGGATTAATGGGATAGCAGAATAATAGAAGAGGCAGCTATGGATATACAAGTATTTATCAATGAATTGGGCAAAAAATTTAACACGGATTTAACCTTGGATGACCAGTTTGCCTGCTCCCTGCAGGTTGACGATGTTCTGGTGAATTTTCAGTATCAAAAGTACGACCGGACTTTGCTTCTGTACGGGCTTGCCGCCTATGCGGAAGAGGGCTTTAATTGGGCACAGCTGGAACGGGCTTTGGAGGCAAATCTGTTTGGTTATGAAAGCCTGACCTTTCATTTAGGCTATTATAAAGCCATGCATGCCCTTGTCCTTTCTTCTGTCAGACAGGAAAAGGATCTTGATGTTGAGGAGTTTGCAAAATTAGTGCTTGTTTTTGCTGAACAGGTCAAAAAATGGGAACAGGAAATACGTGCTCTTGCTGATACTGAAAGTAACTCAGCACAAAATTCTGCTGAAGCAAAAGAAGAAGTAATCCTTGATATCAATAATTTCCTTCGTGTTTAGGATGAAAAAAGCATTGAGCATGCTATAGCTAATAAATATACTGTATTGTATTCCCCGGTTAGAGCATTTCCTTGTAACATTAAGAATAATACCCACAAGATTTAAACCAGTTT
>CAJTMS010000036.1 GCA_910577155.1 uncultured Mailhella sp. | reverse complement strand
GATGAAAAGTTTATCTTGCACTTAAAAGAATGTGAGTGTAGATTTAATTTTAGAAATGAAAATTTTGAACAATTTTTAATTGAAATCTTCTTTCAAAAATAAAGATACTAGTCTAGACCCTAAAATAATAGTAAATGAGAGGTAAGATATGGTTTATTTCAATAATTTTATGTAATTATGAAGTTGCGAATACTCAATGAGAGTAAAGAACTTCTGTGTGTTGAGTAAGTATATTAGATTGACTTCAAAGGGAAAATTAGTTATAAACTTATTTAGATTGGTGGAACATTTTGCTGTGACAATTATCGTAAACAGTTGCAGTAAGAATATAGAGTAATCAAGGTATTAGCATAACTTATTGATATAACAAGTGAAATCCATGCCTTTCCGCCAGTAAAAAAATTTCTCAAAGCCCCGTAAGACCTCGAAAGTCTTGCGGGGTTTCGTTTTTATCCAATATGCTGCGGTAGTGCCTGCTGTGTTGCCTTATGGATAGAAATCTTTTTGGGACATATGTTCAGGTTGCCGATAATTACGGTATGTGATAAAATTTATCAGAACAATCAAAAAAGAAAGGTATTTTTCATGGTACATATTGGAAATGACTGGGATGAGCTGCTGAAAGGCGAATTTGATAAAGAGTATTACCGTCAGTTGAGGCAATTTTTAGTTCAGGAATACAAGACACAAACGATTTTTCCTGATATGTACGATATTTTTAATGCCCTCAAATATACTCCGTTTGCAAATGTAAAAGCGGTTATTCTCGGTCAGGATCCGTATCATGGCAGGGGGCAGGCTCACGGTCTTTGCTTTTCTGTGCAGAAAGGGGTGCGTGTTCCACCGTCTCTTATCAATATTTATAAGGAAATTCAATCCGATCTTGGAATTGAGCCTCCGCACCACGGAAATCTCATCAGCTGGACACAACAGGGGGTACTTATGCTCAACACGGTGCTGACTGTTCGCCAGGGAAATCCAAACAGCCACCGGAATAAGGGCTGGGAAATTTTTACAAATCGGGTTATTACGCTTTTAAACAATCATCCTGAACCCATTGTCTTTTTGCTTTGGGGAAGCAATGCCCGTTCTAAAAAAGCACTTATCACCAATCCAAAACACAAAATTCTGGAAACCGTGCACCCAAGTCCGTATTCTGCTGCAAACGGATTTTTTGGCTGCAAACATTTTTCTCAGGCAAACGGTTTTTTAGTTTCTGTTGGCAGAGAACCGATTAATTGGAAAATTGAGGATTAAACGGGAGCGTATCCAGTATAAAAGCAAACTTGCATTATCTTATCCCCGCTTTCATTTTTCTTTTGAGGGCACGCCTTTATATCATATGTTATTCCGTTATTTCATAGCCGTGAGCCTGTAAAATACCGAGGGCTTTTGGGTATTTTTCCTTTTTCGTGAGAATATAGTCGGTGTTATACGTTGAGAGGGCAAATATCCCTATTTCCTGTTCAGCTAATAAGGCGGTTATTTCAGCCAGTATCCCCACCAAGGCAAAGTCCAGCTCCCCCTGTATCCGAAACGCTTTCCAGCCGTCTTCCCTTTTTATCACATTTGCAGGCACATCCTTTGTCAAGCAGACCAGTGAGTTTTCCTCGTCTGTTTTTCCCAGAAAACAATATGCTGCATTGAAATTGACAGCAGCATAATCAACAACTTTACACACGGAAAAATCATCATCAATTTTTTTAATCTTCATTTTCTTCAATTTTATATTCTGCAATTTTTTTATTTGTGCAATGCCGGTGCATTTTTTTGTTATGGTCTTTTTATTCCTAATTTCTTCATTTTTTCATACATATTGGCTCGGGAAATATCGAGTTCCTGTGCTGTCTTTTTTACATTCCAGTTATTTTTTTCCAGAGCCTGCAGAAGGATGTATTCATCATTTTTTATTTGTCTGGCTTTAAATTTATTTTGACCGGCACAAAAAGCCGCTGTGGCAGGGGTATGAAAATTCTCCGGCAAGTCACAAATTTCAATGCAGTTATGCTGGCAAAGGCTCAGAGCATGCATGAGAACATTATTCAGTTCTCTTATATTTCCCTGCCATGAATAATTCATGAAACTTTCCATGACTTGAGGAGAAATTTGATAGTGCTCGTGTCCTGTTGTTTTTAAAATGTGTTTTACAATGAGCGGGATATCTTCTTTTCGTTCCGTGAGTGAGGGAATATTCAAAACCAGTGCATTAATCCGATAATAAAAATCTTCCCTGAATGTTCCGTCTTTGACCATTTGCCGAAGATCTTTATTGGTGGCGGCAATGAGTTTAAAATCAACGGGTTTTGCGGTCACTGACCCGATGGGTGTGATTTTCTTTTCTTCAAGAACACGCAATAATTTTACCTGCATAAGAAGAGGCAAATCACCGATTTCATCAAGAAACAATGTTCCTTGATCTGCCAATTCTATTTGTCCGATTTTTCCCTCTTTATTTGCTCCTGAAAAGGAACCGGGAGCATACCCGAACAGTTCCGATTCAAATAATTCAAGGGGAAAAGCAGAACAGTTCAAAGCAATAAAAGGTCCGTTTGCTCTGGGACCGGAATTGTGCAGGGAAGATGCCGCTAATTCCTTGCCCGTACCTGTTTCCCCTAAAATGAGAATAGGGGCTTCTATTTGGGCGTATTTCACAAGAATTTCTTTGAGCCTTGTGATAAGCATGCTTTTTCCAATAATGGAATCAAGCGTGTAACGGGCTTTATAGGGAGAATGTCGGGTATAATTTTCAAGGGGGCTGAGTTTTTTCATTTGCTTTGTCAACGTTGCAATTTGTTCCGGAGTATCAGCAAGGGCAATAACCATGGCTCCCATGATTTTTCCATTGTCATCAAAAAGGGGAATACGGTTGACGATAAGCTGTATAATTTCATCATTGCGTTTAATTTTGCGTACGCCGCCGAACATGGGTTTTCCTGTTGTCAGGATATGGGGAATGACAGAATCCGTAAAAATTTCTTGGGTATATTTTCCAATAATTTCATCAACAGTTTTATTTAAATAATTTGCGTAGACTTCATTAATAAATAAAATTCGGCAATGTTCATCACAAACAAAAAAAGCTGTGGGAATTTGCAGCAGCAGAGTTTTCATAAAAAGTACATTTTCACATTTGAAAAAATCATATTCTTTTAATGGATCTGCATTATTGGAAGGAGTATCCATGATTATTCTCCGGTACAGGTAAAATACGAACAAAAAATGGCAGCAAAAGTGTCTGAAGCAATCTCTGTTTTTGGACACTTTATATTGGACATGTCTTGAAAGCAAGACATTTTTTTTGCAGGGAAAAAGGAGCAAGGTGACGGCAATGTATGTTGTTCGCATAATAATTGCTGATAATTTACGAGGTTATAAAAAATATTTTTAAAATGATAGAAGAAGAGGATTTTTGGAACACGATTTGCTGAAAGAGAAACAAATTCTATGTACTGTACATTGACGAACAGAAGGTTAACAGAGGATACAGAAAATTTGTATTCTCACATAAAGGAACATTTATGAGTAATGTAAAACCATGCTGCACGCTTCCAGACGAAGATGCGTATTCAGATAAGGCAAAATATAAAGCATTATGCTTTTTATTGGCTGTGTTTGTCCTTACTGTCATTATTTTATTGCCAAGCCCCGGTCCCCTGCAGAACGGAGATGAATTAATCCCTCTCACCTCTGAGGGAAAAATTGTTATCGGCTGTCTCGGTTTTGCCGTTGTTTTGTGGATGACAGAGGCTATTCCTTTTGCTGTAACTTCCCTTTGTTTAATGGTTCTTTTGCATGCATTTGGCGTGGCACCTTTCAATGAGCTCTGTAAAATCGGTTTTGGCAGCAATGTTTTGCTCTTTTTAATGGGGGTAATGGGATTATCTGCTGCCATGACAGCTTCGGGGCTGGCCAATCGTTTTCTTCTGATGACATTGTCCAAAGTAGGAAGAAGAACGGATTATATTCTTTTATCCTTTATTACCGCGGGTACGCTTCTTTCCATGTGGGTAACAGATATGGCTGTTGCTGCAATGCTTGTACCTCTTGGCGTGTCTATCTTGAAAGAAAGCGGCTGCGAACCATTAAAAAGTAATTTTGGCAAATGCCTGATGATCGGTATTGTGTATGGTTCCCTTATTGGGGGAACTGCTACTCCGGCAGGATGTGGCGCTAATGTTCTGGCAATTCAATTCGCCCGTGATATGGCAGGTCTTAATGTGAGTTTTGCGGACTGGATGATGGTTGGTGTTCCCGGGGCACTGCTCATGATTCCCTGCGGCTGGTTCTTATTGATGAAATTCTTTCCCCCTGAATTTAAAGAAATCCCCATGCCTCTTCATCAGATTAAAGAAGAGCTGGAAAGCCTCGGACCTTTGAACAGAAAAGAACGGTGTACCCTTATTGTGCTTCTTATTATGGTTACACTTTGGCTTGGCGGCGTGCCCATTGGAAAGATGATTGGATTTAAGCTGCCTGAAGCATATATAGCACTTTTAGGCTTCACCTTATTATTCATTCCCGGATTGCGCGTATTCCCCAATTGGGAAGAAGCCGCCAAGTGTATTAGCTGGAGCGGGTTAATCCTGATTGCCGGCGGTATTGCTGCAGGTATGCTGCTTGCCAAGACCGGGGCCGCCCGTTATGTAGCTTGGGCGCTTTTGTCTGACATTTCTTCTCTTCATCCTATCCTTCGTGTTATTGCCGTGATTTGCTTGGTTGAAGCATTAAAAGTTTTCTTCTCCAGCAACAGTGTAACCGGTGCTGTTGTTATGCCCCTTATTATTGCGCTGGCAATGGAGCTGGGCATTAACCCATGGGTATTTGCCGGACCTGCCGGTATTGCTTCCAGCATGGCATTTATCATGGTTACCTCAAGTCCTACCAATGTTATTCCGTATTCTGCAGGCTATTTCAGCATTGCTGAATATGCAAAGGTTGGGATTTTGATGACAATAGTCGGCATTTTGTGTGTGACAACATCAGTCGCAATTTTTGGTCCGCTGGGGCAAATGAGTATTTGGTAAAAATAAATAATGATAAGGAGATACTATGAAAACTGTAGACGAACAAATGGAATTGGCCCGCAAGGCTCAGGAACAAATTTCTCAGTATACACAGGAACAAATTGATGAAGTATGCTTGGCAATCGGCTGGGAAGTATATAAAGATGATAATATTGAAAAACTTGCAGAAATGGCAGCTGATGAAACAGGTTTTGGAAATAAAGAAAGTAAAATTATCAAGCATAAACGGAAAGTCGGCGGTGTGCTGCATGATATAAAAGGAGCCAAAAGTGTTGGGCTTATCGAAAGAAATGAGGAAACAGGCATTTCCAAATATGCAAAGCCGGTAGGCGTTGTGTGTGCTATTTTGCCTGCAACTAACCCAACGGCAACATGCGGCGGCAAGGCAATCAGCATTCTTAAAGGAAGAAATGCCGTTATTTTCAAACCCAGCTCACGGGCAATGAAATCTACGACAGAAGCCATTAACATGATGCGTGAAGGGTTAAAAAAAGTGGGTGCACCTGTTGATTTAATCCAAGTTATTGAAGACGGTTCCCGGGAAGCCGTTGCGGAACTGATGAAGAAAAGCGATCTTGTTGTTGCCACAGGCAGCGGACAAGTGGTGCGGGCAGCTTATTCAAGCGGAACACCTGCTCTTGGTGTCGGACAGGGAAATGCTGTCGCTATTGTCGCTGAAGACGCCAATATTGAAGAAGCCGCGGCCATGATTATCGGCAGTAAGTTTTTTGATTATGCGACTTCCTGTTCCTCAGAAAATGCCGCAATTCCGGTTGAAGCTGTTTATGATGACTTTTTGAAAGCCATGCAGGCAAATAAAGCCTATCTTGTAACAGGTGAAGACAGAGAAAAATTAAAAAACGCCATGTGGCAGGTAAATGAAAAAGGCAAACTTGCCCTTTGTCAGGATATTATTGCAAAATCAGCACAGGTTATTGCGAAAAAAGCAGGCATTGTCATTCCGGAAGATACAAAGGTGCTTATGGTTGAAGGCATTGAGCCTATTCTCTCCGACAAGTTCTATGATGAAAAAATTTCTCCTGTTATCACCATTTATAAAGCAAAAGATTTTATGGATGCCTACCGTATTTTAACGGAATTAACAAATGTTGTCGGGCGCGGTCACTCTTGCGGTATCCACACCTATAAGCGGGAATATATTGAATATCTTGGAAATAATATGAAATCTTCCCGTGTTACCGTGCGTCAGCCCATGGCATCAGGCAACGGCGGGCATGCATTTAATAGAATGCCCTCAACAGCAACTCTTGGCTGCGGTACTTGGGGGGGAAACAGCACCACGGAAAATGTACACTGGAAACATTTTCTGAATATCACATGGGTAAATGAGCCTGTTGCACCATGGTCCTATACGGATGAGGACATGTGGGGTGATTTTTGGAAAAAATATGGAAAATAAAGCAAGCGGGGGAAAGCTCTTCCCTCATTTGTCAGCCTAAAAAATGAGGTTAATATGAACGTATTTGAATATCAGGCAAAACAAGCCTTCCGAGATAATGGAATAGCAACCCCAAAGGGAGTTCTTATCCGCAGTGTTGAGGAACTGGATACAGTTATAGGAGAAGTAGGGCTTCCCTGTGTTTTGAAATCACAGGTTTTGCGCGGCGGACGCGGCAAAGCGGGGCTTATTAAACTTGTAAAAACAAAAGAAGAAGCAAAAGATACAGCCCAAAAACTTTTTTCCTGTGAACATAATGTTAAAATGATTTTGGCGGAACAGGCTGTTGCCATGGTTAAGGAAGTATACCTTGCCGTTACTTTCAATCCTGTGACTGCAAAAGCCATGTTTATTGCCTGCGCTGAAGGCGGCGTTGAAATTGAGATTTTGGCTAAAAACAGCCCTGAAAAACTGGTAAAAGTGGAAGTGGATATTACAGAGGGACTTGGCGCTTATCATATCAATAACTTGCTTTTCGGCTTGGGTATCAGCGGTGATTTAGGAAAGAAATTTGGTGCGCTTGCCCGCAATTTGTATAAAACATTCAGAGCCTGTGATGCGTCCTTAGCAGAAATTAACCCTGTTTTCATTACAAAAGATGAAGAGGTTATTGCCGGTGACGGAAAATTGATTATTGATGACAACTCCGTTTCCCGTCAGCCCAATTATCAGCTCAGCCGCGACTATTTTGATTCCGATGTTGAATATGAAGCTGCCATGGAAGGTATCCCTTATCTGCAATTTACCGGTGATATTGCACTGATGTGTGCAGGCGCAGGGCTTACCACAACAGTTTTTGACATTATCCACGACTTTGGCGGAACTGTTGCTACCTATACGGAATTTGGCGGTGCAAACTATACAAAAGCTGTACGGACAATGGAATTATGCCTGAAAACACCGAGCAAAGTTATTCTTGTGGTAACCTTTGGAACTATCGCACGGGCGGATGTTATGGCGCAAGGTCTTGCAGAAGCTATCAAAACCCATAAACCTTCAATGCCTATTGTAACGTGTATCCGTGGAACCAATGAAGAAGAAGCGTTTAAAATTCTTCGTGAAATCGGTCTTGAACCGCTTACGAATACTGAAGAAGCCGTACAGCGTGCTGTTGATATTGCAGCAGGGAGGAAATAATGAGTATTTTTGTCAATAGCAATTCAAAAGTTCTTGTGCAGGGAGTTACGGGCAAAGAAGGCTCATTTTGGGCAAAACATATGAAGGATATGGGCACAAAAGTTGTTTTTGGTGTTACACCCGGCAAAGAAGGGCAAGACGTTGACGGTATTCCCGTTTATCATACGGTAAGACGGGGTATAGCCGAACATGATGCCGATATTTCCATGCTTTTTGTTCCTCCAAAATTTACAAAAGACGCTGTATTTGAAGCCTTGGATGCCGGCATAAAAAAGATTTGCACCATTGCTGACGGTATTCCCCTGCATGATGCCGTTCAAATCAGAAAAGCGGCACTTTCCTGCGGCGCCATGGTTATCGGCGGAAACACCTCCGGGATTATTTCCATTGGTGAAGCCATGTTAGGCACTATTCCTTACTGGATTGAGCGTGTGTATAAAAAAGGACATATTGGGGTCATGACCCGCAGCGGCTCTTTGACGAATGAAGTGACAGCCGAAATTGTCGGCGGCGGTTTTGGTGTTTCAACACTTATCGGCGTTGGCGGCGACCCTGTTCCGGGAACTCGTTTTGCTGAATTACTGCCCATGTATGAAGCTGATCCTGATACAAAAGCTCTTGTTATCATTGGAGAACTTGGCGGAACAATGGAAGAGGAAGTTGCAGAGCTCATGCAGGAAAAGAAATTTACCAAACCGCTTGTTGCATTCCTTGGCGGCAGAACCGCACCTGAAGGAAAACGCATGGGACATGCCGGTGCCATTGTCAGCGGCGGCAAAGGCACAGTAAAGGGAAAAACTGAAGCCCTGACAAAGGCAGGAGGTAAGGTAGCCCGGCGTCCCAGTATGGTTCCTTTACTATTAAAAGAATTTTTAGGATAAGTTGAGAGAGCATATGTTTTAACCTCCTTGTTAAAATGTGTGGACAGCAACAGGGCAATACGTACTGTATTGCCCTGTCTTTTAATGATACTGTTCTGCAAAGCAGAGGGGAAAAGCTGCTGCAGAAAAAAAGGAAAACTGTCATAGGAAAAGAAAAACAGGAACATATGTTTTATAGGTGATTGATTATCAACCGCTTTCTATAACAAAGCGTATTTTTTCTTTTTTTCCAAAATATAAATCGGATGGGAAATTTTCCTTTCATGTAAAAAAAGCAGGCATAGTTGTTTAAAAATATACCTGCTTTTTGTTCCGGATTTATATATTATTTTGCCACAGTGGCAAAAACAAGCCGTTTTCCTATACCGTTCAATGCGCTGCTGTAGAGAACAAAGAGGGCTTTTCCCTTTATTCTGTGGGCAGTCAGGAAGGTCAGGCTGCGCGTATCCTGCATTTCAAACTGTTCATCTCTGCGGACAGTCAAATCCTTTTCTTTGTCATGCTGAATAAGAAGCAACGTATCGGGAACAATGAACTTGGTAATGGGAAAAGAGGCAATTTTAGCCAATTCATTACCGTTTCTGAATAAGGTTCCGTCTTTAAATTCCAGAACATCACCGGCAACGGCTTTGACAATGCCAAGACGTTCCTCAAAATTATCCGTATAAAAAATAACGGAATCATTGTAATGGTGCCCGATGAGCGGGATTTTTTCCTGCACAACCAAAATATCATTGGCACGGACTTGTTCAAAATCCTGCTCGACCTTATAAAAACTAACGGGTACATTTATAATCAGTAAAATAGTTAAAATAAGGAAAACAAGATAGAAAAAAACATCAGCGCAAATATCCTGTATGGCAATATTTTTTCTGGGCTGACGCGCTGCAAACAGACCTGCAATGAGCCCGTAGGTCAGGGCAATAAAATGGACTATAATATAAAGAAAAAGCGTAAGAACAATGAAGCGAACAGGCATGAATGCGAGGAAAAAGGCATAAAAAACAAGTAAAAAGCCAATCAAAAGTGCCAGTTTTGATTTTCCTGCACAGAGCAGTGACGCTCCGGGCCAGCATAAGCCCAGCAAAAAAGCCCAAATTGTGCCTATTTGTCTTTGTTCTTGCATGAAATCTCCTTAGTACAGCCTTTCAGTGTATCACTCTCTTTTGCTTTTGCACCATGGCTTTGCACAATTTTTTCACCGGGAGCAACACTTTTTGTCAGCCAGACATTACCGCCGATAACAGCACCTTTGCCAATGGTGATACGTCCCAAAATAGAAGCTCCTGCATAGACAGTGACATTGTCTTCTAAAATCGGGTGACGGGCAATGCCTTTGACCAAGCTTCCGTCTGCGGCTTTGTCAAAAGATAATGCACCTAAGGTTACCCCCTGATAAAGGCGGCAGTTTGCCCCAATAATGCATGTTTCGCCAATAACAACGCCTGTGCCGTGGTCAATAAAGAAGCGTTCGCCAATGGTTGCTCCGGGGTGGATATCAATACCTGTATGGGAATGTGCCATTTCTGAAATCATGCGAGGGATAATGGGAACATTTAATTTATACAGCTCATGGGCAATGCGGTGATGGGTCATAACAAGCATGGAAGGATAACAAAAAATTGTTTCACCGGGGCTAATGGCAGCAGGGTCGCCTTCGTAGGCGGCTTGGGCGTCAAGGGAAAGCAAACGGCGTATTTCCGGCAGTTTTTTCATAAATTGCATGGCAATTTCCGCAGAAGCTTTTTCACATCCCCGTCTGTCCTGAGAGTATTCTGCACAGGCAAAACAGCCTCCGCGGCGTATTTGTTCCGTCAAAAGCCTGTACGTACTGTCCAGACTCGCTGTGATATGGTAGCTGATAGATTCCATGTGAACTTGTGATGGACCAAAATATCCCGGAAAAATAATAGCCTTGAGGCGGCTGAGAATTTCTTTTAATGCTTCATGGGAGGGCATGGGATGTTCACATTCACCGCAGTGAAGAACATTTTTTAATGAATCGACATTGCATAACTGTTTTGCAATGTCATCAATGTTGGATATTCTTGTTGCTTTTATGGGTTTCATCGTTATTCCTTTTTTTGAAATCCTTGTAATACATTCAGGGAAAGTGTAGCCTATTGCACAAAAAAAATCAAGAAGCTATCTTGGCAATTTTGTTTACAATTTTATTGGCACAGGCAAGGGCAAAATGGATATTGTAGCCCCCAAGCAGTCCTGTTATGTCAAGACATTCTCCTGCAAAAAAAAGATTTTTGTGAAGCGTGCTTTCCAGATCGGGAGAAATTGTGTCAAGGGCTATGCCGCCAAGGCAGGCTTCTGCTTTTTTCAAAGTATCAGTACCTGCGGGGACACATGGAAACCGATGAACGGCTTTGACGAGTTCTTCCCGCTCTTTTTTGGAAAGTTCCGCAATTTTTCTGTTCTGCAGGGCTTTTGGCATCAGGGCATACGCAAGTCTGTCGGGCAGAAGAGGCAAAATCAAATTTTTTACTAGTTTCTTGCCATGGGCAGTGTCATGCATTTTTTCCAGCAAATTATCAGAGGGAAGAAAATCAATGCTCAGCCTTTCCCCGTCTTGCCATAGGCAGGAAATAACAAGGCTTGCAGGTCCGCTTATGCCGGTATGGGTAAAAAGAAGCGGACGTATGCCGCAGGGATCTTTTTTTTCTTGTCCGTTATTTTGTAAAACTTTTATGCAAACAGGAATACTTATCCCCTCTAATCCAAGCAGCGGAGAGTGCTTTGGCAAAAGGAGCGGAACGAGAGCCGGGCGAAAGGAAAATATGCTGTGTCCCCATTTTTGGGCTAAACGCAAAGCAAAGTCGCTGGCGCCAATTTGCGGGCAGGCAGGTGAGCCCGTGGCTATCAGAAGTTTTTTACAGGTAATTTCATGCGTTTGTGTTTTTATGGTGTACTGTTTTTGCCCCTCTTCTTCATGGTAAAAATAGCTGAGGATTTTTTGCGAAAGGAGGATTTTTGTTTTTGTCAGGGACCGGACAAGGTTTTCAATGAGATTTTTAACAGGCTTTTTGCAAAAAATCTGTCCGTATTCCCGCTCTTCAAAATCCATATCCATGGCTTGCATAAAAGCGAGTGTTTGTTCTGTCTGCCATGTTTTAAAAAGCGAGTGCAGCAGTTTTTTCGCTTGTTTGGGATTGTGGCTGACATAGTGATCCGGGTTTATGGTTCTATTGGTCATATTGCCCATGGCACCGCCTGCAAGACGCCATTTTTTGCCTAAAATTTCCTGTGAATCCAAAAGGGTGACAGTCATTTTATCCTGACAGCGCAAGGCTGTGAAAAGTCCAGCCACACCGCCGCCGATAATCAGCAAATCAGTATTAATTTTTGGCATAAAATGCCTTCATGGTACGGATAATTTCGTCCATTCTGTGAGTCCATGTATGACATTTTAAAACCCGTTCCCGCCCTTTGTGGATAATCTGCTCCCGCTCTGTGTCATGGCTCAAATAGTACTTGATAAGCTCGGGAATTTCCTCTTTTGTTTTATAGCAAATAATTTCTTCACCAATATCAAACATGTTTTCCATTTGTTCCCGATAATCAGTGAGCACGAAGGCTCCCACTGCAGGAACATCTAAAATCCGCTGATTGGAAGCTCCTTTCATTTGCATGCTGGTGCAGTTGAAATTGATAGTGGAATGAGGATAAAAATAGGGCAGTTTATCATAATAATTGATTGGTTTGTGCCAGCGCCACGGTCTTTTTTCGTTTTGCAAAAAAACATTCCAGCCGTTATCACCCACAAGCAGGGGATTAAAATCAAGAATTTGCTTGACGCAGTCAAGGCGGTACACCCGTGTCGCTTCCCATGTCATGCCGGTTTCAAAGGCGAGTTTTTCTTCTGTGTCAAATACTTCTTGGTAATGCCCGATAAGTTCGGGGAAATTCATTTTTCCGTCTTCGAGAATATATTTTTCCGCAATACGTTTCGGGGACCGGATAAAGTTTTTTGCCAAAGCAAAAAAATCGGAATAGAATTTTTGCGGAAGACTGCATGCGTCAAGGCGTTTTTGCACCTTGTCGATCATGGAGTTTCCCACAAAGGAAACATTGCTTTTCCATGAAGGGGAAAGGAGTTTTTTTCTGTTGTTCGGGTGAAAACGGGCAGCGTCAGTTCCCAGCGGCAAATAATAGACATTGCTGAAACCACGGGATTTGAGGCTTGGTACATTGTCCAAATCCCACGTGAAGATATGCAAAAACGGAGACGTCAAGCCTTCATAGGAATAAAGGATTAAATGCGGATTATCCACAAACCATGAAATAAAGGGCAGTTCCAGTTTGTTGATCAAGTCCATTAATACACCTTCACGGTCAACGCCTAAATGGTTAAGCGTAATGAGCGCATCAGGCTTAAAGGAAATGATTTCTTCCAGCAGCTGCTTGACAAAATCGGAATGGGCAATTTCTTCATTCCCAAGTAAAATATAATGATAGTCCAGTCCTAAATTTTTACAGGCGTTTTCCACTTCACCCATGAGAAAATATTTTGAGGAAATGAGGAGGAGTTTTGTTTGTGGAGTTTGGAATTTTGTGTATTTTGCTTTTTCCCAAAAATTGAATTTTTGGCTTGCCGCGGTGTTTTCGCGCAAATATCCGTAGTACTCTTTGTCTAAACGCTGATAACAAGGATTGACAATGGGATACAGGGCTTTATTCCGGTGCTGTTCCTGCCATTTTGTCAGTTTTTTGAGTGCGGCATTTTTGTCTTGTTCGTTGATGAAAAAAACAGTTTCAGGACAGGAAAAATGCAGCGTTTCCAAAATATCGTTTTCTTTATCAATAAGAGCAATACGGGCATGGGGAAATTGTTTTTGAAATGCTGCTAAGGCAATTCCCATTCCATAGCCAAGAAAAACAGCAAGATGTTTTGTTTCGTTAAAATCTTTCGGCAGTATGGCAAGTTCACGGTTTTTTCCGCCGGAACCGAGGAGAGTTAAAGGCAGAGCATTTTCTCGTGTTATTTCAATATCAACGCAAACATTGTTTTCATACTTTGCTGTTAACCTACTCATATTGCCTCTATTCCCTCATTTTTTGCCTGCAGCCGAACAAGATTAAACGCGTATAAATTAAACACTGTCAATGCTGTGTATGGAAAAAGCCCTGCATGTCTGCAAGGCTTTTTCTCATATACGACAAGCTTAGTCTAAAGTTGCAGCTTCTTCAATCATTTCAAAACATTCTAAGACATCGTTTACTTTTATATCATTGAAGTTTTCCAGTCCAATACCACATTCAAAGCCTTTGGCAACTTCCTTGACATCGTCTTTCATGCGGCGCAGGGAGGCAATTTTACCTGTGTAGACAACCACACCGTCACGAAGAAGTCTGATGCCGCCGTTGCGCTGCATTTTACCGTCTGTAACCATACAGCCGGCAATAACGCCCACTTTCGGCACACTGAATGTCTGGCGGATTTCAGCCTGACCTAAGTATACTTCCTTGCTTACAGGAGCAAGCATACCGGCCATGGCACTCTTGATTTCTTCCACAAGCTTGTAAATAATGTCATAGAAACGAATATCCACACCTTCCCGTTCCGCAACTTCCTTGACTTTTGCTGTCGGGCGGACGTTGAAGCCCAAAATAATGGCACCGGATGCCGCAGCAAGCATAATATCTGTTTCCGTGATAGCGCCTGCACCGCTGTGGATAACAGAAATACGGACTTTATCCGTGCTCAGTTTGACAAGGGCGTCGGTAATGGCTTCCAGAGAGCCCTGAACGTCAGCTTTCAGCACAAGGTTGAGAACTTTTGCTTCATTGTCATTCGGTGTGCTTGCAAGGAATGTTTCCAAGGTAACACGGGATTGTTTTGCAAGTTCCTTTTCCCGCTGTTTAATGGCACGGGATTCGGCAATACGGCGGGCAGCTTTTTCATCAGACAAACAAATAAACTCTTCACCTGCTTCCGGAACACCGTCAAAACCTTGGATTTCAACAGGAATGGAAGGTCCTGCCTCTTTTACTTTCTTTCCCTGGTCATTGAAGAACGCACGGACACGTCCTGCAAAAACACCGCAGACAAAGGCATCGCCCTGTTTGAGTGTTCCTTCCTGAATAAGCACGGTAGCCACAGGACCGCGTCCCTTATCAAGCTTAGCTTCTACAACACGTCCGCGGGCAGGTTTATTGGGATTGGCTTTTAATTCCAGAATTTCAGCCTGCAAGGCAATAAGTTCTAAAAGTTCATCAAGTCCCTGTCTTGTTTTTGCGGAAACATAGCCGACAACCGTATCTCCGCCCCATGATTCTGCTTGTAAACCAAGAGCCGCAAGTTCCTGCAGGACGCGGTCAGGGTTGGCGGCTTCCTTATCGATTTTGTTAACAGCAACAAGAATGGGAACACCGGCAGCTTTTGAGTGGTTGATAGCTTCACGGGTTTGTTCCATAACGCCGTCGTCTGCTGCGACAACAAGAACAACAAGGTCAGTAACCTGTGCACCGCGGGCACGCATAGCAGTAAAAGCTTCGTGACCAGGGGTGTCAAGGAAAACAATATCGCCGCGTTTTGTTTTTACGTGGTATGCGCCGATATGCTGGGTAATGCCTCCGGCTTCGCCGCTGGTAACGCTTGTTTTGCGGATAGCGTCAAGCAAAGATGTTTTACCATGGTCAACGTGTCCCATAATAGTAACGACAGGAGGACGGGGAAGCAGGCTTTCGGGGCTGTCTGTTTCCTGCGGCACAAGATAGTTTTCTTCAGAGAAACCAACTTTTTCCACTTCATACCCAAATTCGGAAGCAACAAGGGTGGCAGTGTCAAGGTCAAGGGAGCTGTTAATAGTCGCCATAACTCCAAGATTGAACAAAACCTTGATGATTTCACCGGATTTTAAGCTCATTTGGTGAGCTAAATCAGCAACGCGAATAGCCTCTTCAAAGCGGACTTTTCGTTTTGTTGCTTTCATTGGCTGGGTTGTGGCTTGTACAGCCTGCTGTTTATTTTTATTCTTTTTAGAACGGTTGCGGTAACGGACAGTTTCTTCGTCGTCCAGCATATAGGCGTTGGCATTGTTATTGCGGCGGCGGAAATTATCGCTTTGTTCCGATTGTCCGAATTCAACAGTACGGCGGTTTTTATTCTTTTTCTTCCGGCTTTGTTCATTGTCCTGCGGCATAAATGCATCGCTGATTCTGAAAGAAGAGGAAGGTTTGCTTTGCCGCTGCGGACGGGGAGCCTGACTTGCGTCTTTATCCTTGTCCATGCCTTGGAAACGGGGATTATCACGTCTTTGGCCACTGCCGTCTTTACTGCGTGGTCTGTCGTCATTGGGACGGCGGTCGCCGCGGTTTTTGTCATTCCTGTCTGTGCGGGGTCTGTCGGAACGCGGTCTGTCGCCTCTGCCTTCCCTGTTGCCTTCTTTGTTGTCAGGACGGCTGTCGTTTCTGTCACGATAGGGGCGTTCTGCCCGTTCTACAACACGGGCAGTATTTTCAGGACGGGAAATGACACGGATTTGTGCCGTTTCTGTCTTTGTTTCAGGACTGTCAATTTTTTTTGCATTGATAGGGGGCAAAATGCTTTTTGCCGTATTCGTATCAGGCGCTGCAGAAATAAGAGGCGTTTTCTTTGCTTCTTTTGGCTGCATATCCTCTTTTTTAACAAGCTGTTCCGTTTTCTTTTCTGCTTTGTCAGCTTTTGCTTCCTGTTTAACTTCTGTTTTTGGCTCGGGTTTTACAGCTTCTGCTGTTTTAGGGGCAGCGTCTTGTTTTGTTTCTGCTTTTTGTTCTTCCGTTTTTACAGGAGTAATAATTTTAGCCGGAGTATCAATAACTTTTTTACTTTTTGCCGCTTTAGGAGCTTTTGGTGTTTCCTTGGCTGCTTGTTCCGCTTCCGGTGCTTTTTTCGCTTTTTTGGCAGGAGCTTCTTTTTCCGCAGCTTGAATTTCAGCGTCTTTTGCAGTTTTTACAGTTTTGTCGGAAACAGCTTTTTCAGACACGACTTTTTCTGCTGCCGTTTTTTTGCTTGCAGAGGCTTTCTTTTCTGCTGTTTTTGTTTCAGCAGGTTTTGCGTCTTTTTTCTCTTCTGTTTTTACTGCTTCTGTCTTTGTTTCTGTTTTGCGGCGGCGAACAATGACACCGGATTCCGTTTCGCGCTGTTCAATTTTATCATTGGCATGTGCTTTTCTGTATTCACGGATTTTTTGCACATCACTGTCTTCAAGAAGATTGGTTTTTGTGATTTCAATATTGAGTTTACTGCAATCTTTTTGTAAATCTCTGACACTTACGCCAAGTTCTTGTGCTAAATCTTTTATCTTCATTTTTTCACTCATACTTGTTATGCCCCTTTACGTTTGTGACGGATAGAGCCTTTTTGGGTAATTTTTTGTTGGCATTCTTGAGAGGAACATACATAATAACCACGCCCTTCTTTTGTCTGGGCTATATCCACCTCAAGTGTTTCCCCATACTGTTCCTCATTTTTTCGGGAAAACACGTAACGTATGATATCTTTTTTAGCAAATTTCTTTCTGCAAAATACGCACATCCGCATGGGGACATGTTTTGCTTTTTGTGTTTTGCTATTGATATCGTCGACCATTATTCTTCATTACCCTCAATGACGGGAGTAAGAAAGCTGATTGCAGAACGCAGTTCCGCAATACGGGTTTGGGTTAATGATAATTTTTCAGCTATTTCGTCATCTGTCGCATCGCGCAAATCATCTAAATTTTGGAAGCCTGCTTTGATTAATTGGTCGACGCTGATTTCTGCAACACTTGCGATTTGTTCAAGTCCCCGTCCGATACCGTTTGCTTCTTTGTAACGGGATTCGGAGAAAATATCAATTTTCCAGCCAAGGAGCTTGGCAGCAAGTTTGACGTTTTGTCCTTTGCGTCCGATGGCATTGGTCAGCTGTTCATCAGGAACAGTCACTTCCAAGAGATTTTCAGCTTCGTCAACAACAATTTTGGTAATAACGGCCGGAGCCAAAGCATTTTTGGCATATACGGTAATGTCCTGATTCCAGACGACAATGTCAATGCGTTCGCCGTGCAGTTCCTGAACAATATTTTGGATACGGGATCCGCGCACCCCTACGCAGGCGCCTACAGGGTCAACATCTCTGTCACGGGTAAGAACGGCAACTTTAGCACGGGAACCGGGATCACGGGCAACACCCATAATTTGAACGGTGCCGTCATCAACTTCCGGTACTTCCAGACGGAACAGCGCAGCAAGATAGTCCCTGTGAGAGCGGGAAATAATGACCTGCGGACCTCTTCCGTCTTTTTTCACATCAATAATAAGAGCTTGGGTGCGTTCGCCGCGTTTTTGGTGTTCCTTGGGGATTTGTTCATCTTTAGGAAGCAGCGCTTCGGTTCTGCCAAGGTTGACAATCCAGCCGCCCTTGTCACGGCGCTGGGTAATACCGCTGACAATTTCTCCGATACGGTCTTTGTATTCGTTGTAAATTTGTTCTTGTTCAGCGTCACGCATACGCTGAATAATAACCTGTTTGGCGGATTGGGCAGCAATTCTGCCAAGGTCGTCGATTTTCATGCGAAAGCCCATTTCGTCGTCCAAACCGACAGAAGGGTCATGTTCACGTGCTTCTTCCAGCGTAATTTGGGTGAGTTCGTTTTCAACTTCTTCCACAACAATTTTAAATTGATAAATATCAATTTCTCCTGTTTCTTCATTGAAGCGGACTTCAACATCCAGATCATCACCGTATCTTCTTTCCACAGAAGTTCTGACAGCGTCTTCCAGTGTTGTAATCAGTTGAGCTCGATCAATGCCTTTGTCTTTGCTGATTTGATCAATTGCTTTTTTTAATTCCAAATTCATGTGTTAGCCTCCGCATTTATTTGCGTGAATTTGTTTTAGAAAAGGTTGTTTCAGGAAAAATATGGACTAAATGGGCTTTTTTTACCGTATCCCAATCAAGAGTACATTCCTGTCCTTCAGGATTATCTAAGATTAATGTAAAGGTATTTGCCGTTACTTCTTTGAGTGTTCCCCGAAATTTTTTTCTGTCGGCAAAATCAGGGCGGGAATTTTCCAGCGTGACATCAAGAGGATGTCCAAGATAGGGGCGAAGCTGGCTTATTTCATAAAAATTGCGTTCAAGCCCCGGAGAAGAAACTTCCAATATCCATGCATTGGCAAAAATATCTTCAACTTCCAGACTAAGCCCGATCAGCCGAGAAATTTCCGCACAAACATCAACACTTACCCCTGATTCTTCTGACATTTCGGAAAAATCTTCTTCCCTGTCTTCTTGATTTTCCATTTGTTTTTTTGCCATGGGATGAATGGATTTTTGTTTGCTTTTTTCTTCACGGGTAAGGGGTTTGACAAAAGGAACAACCTTATTTTCCCATGGAGTATCCACAAAAATTCTGACAACAGGACGGGTTCCGCTTCCTAAAAGTTCAATGCCCCAGATGTGCAGATTGAAACTTTTTGCAGCAACAGCGGCAATGTCACGGACTATGCCGAGAAGTTTCGTTTTCCCTATATTTTTTCCTTGTTCGTTCATGTATAACCTTGATTTTTAGCAATAAAAAAGGGGAGGTCTGAACCAGACCACCCACTATATACGAAAAAATTGTCTGTATATAACAGGTTGCATAAAGCAACATTAAAAAGCAGTAAAAATAAATACTTATTTGTTTCTGCTTGTTAACGACATAAAATATATTGGAAAATTTTTATTTTGTCAAGTTTTTTCTAAGGGCTGAGCTTTTTGTTTTTATAAACCGAAAAAAACGTGGGGCAGAGTAAAAAAGTGTTTTTATCAAGAATGGTATGGCTCAGATCACAGTTTTAAATGCAGCAGCGGGAAATGATTGCCTAACTCATCATATTCGCTGCGTCCGAATGGGGTGAAGCCCATTTTTTGGTAAAAACGGAGGGCATCCGGATTTTGTTCATTCACATCAACATATTGGATATGATAGGCATTTTGAGCATGGATGAAAAATTGCCTGCCAAGTCCTTGTTTTTGCGCATGAGGGTGAATGAAAAGCATTTCTATTTTACGTCCTTCAATACCCATAAAACCCTGTATGGCGCCTTGTTCATTTTTTGCCATAAATAAAAAAGGCACATTTTTTAACGCATCAAGAACAAGAGGGTACAATTTTTTCTTATCCTCTTCCGTTAAAAAAAAGTGTGTGCTTGCAACGGCTTCTTTCCAAATTTCCCCCAGTTCACGGAGAATGTTTCGGGGGCGTTCATGGAGTGCAATAATTTGAAACATTGCTAAAAAGGAGTGCCTGTTTCAATGAGTTTCCGGTAAATGAGTTTCTGCAGTTTTTTGGCATTTTCCATAGGGACGCCGTCAGCAATTTTTTTCCCTTCATAATGGGTAATGGCAACACATTGTGAACCTGTACCAAAGAGCAGAAATTCTTTTGCCTCAAAAATTTCTTCTTCGCGGATATTGCGGCTTTCCGTTTTCATATGGAGATCTGTTTCCGCAATACTTTTTGCAAGGAGAGCCGTTGTTCCGGCAAGCGCGCGTTTAAAGTAAGGAAGAACAAAAACGCCGTTTTTATCAATAATACCGACATTGGCAATAGCAGCTTCCGCCATGCAGCCGTCTTCATCAAAAGAAATGCTGACACTGACGCCCTTTGCCTCTGCTTCCTGTGCCATAAACACATTGGGTAAATAGTTGGTGGATTTGATTTGGGCTAAAAAGGGCTGTTTTGCAGGGATTTCGCTTTTGCAGGCGGTAATGCCCTTTTCCCAGTAACCGGGTGCAGGGGGATTTCCTTTTGTGGCAACACAATAAAAACTGGCTACAGGACATTCTTTGGGGCTGATTCCAAGACCGCCTTCGCCCCGTCCCATCAATAATTTCAGGGAACCATGGGAAGCATTGCCGACTTTTGCCGTATCAATAATAATTTGTTTGAGTTCGGAATAGGGCAGGGGAGCTTTTATGCCTAAGCGTGTGGCAGAATGTTCCAGACGGGCAACATGGGCGTCAAGTTCCAGTATTCTGCGTTCGGCTATGGTTAATGATTCAAAACAACCGTCCCCTCTGTGCACTAAATGGTCGTCTAAGGGAATACGAAGTAATTTTGCGTCCGTGCAAATTGCCCCTATGCTGTATTCGTAAAAGGCTGTAACAAAATCTTCCGCTTTACGAGGGGTATTTTGTACTTTTGCAATCCATTCCAAGCTGCTGATAACTGGTGTTGCCATATTAAAATCCTCACCGCTATATGTTATAAAAGCTCAATTTCTCCGGAAAAAACTTCACGGGCAGGTCCTGTCATATAGACAATGCCGTCCTCAGCCCATTCAATAACCAGTTCTCCTCCGCGAAGTTCAATGCATGCTTTTTTATCGGTGTAGTCATTGAGAGCACAGGCAACCAAAACGGCACAGGCACCCGTTCCGCAGGCAAGCGTTTCGCCTGAACCGCGTTCCCATACCCGCATGCGTACTCTTTGCCGGCTGACTACCTCAATAAATTCTGTATTCACCCGTTCAGGGAAGATTTCGTGGTGCTCAAAGAAAGGTCCGATTTGAGGCAAATCAAGACTGGCAATATCGGGCATGGGCACAACAAAATGGGGGTTACCCATGGAAACGCCTGTTCCTTTCACTTTTTGCCCATTGATGATAATTTCCTTGCTGATAAAGGTATCCCCGTCAGCTTTCATGGGAATGTCGGCGGGTTTGATAATGGGTTTGCCCATGTCTACGGTCACGCTTTTAACTTTGCCCTTTTCCACTGTGAGAAGAAGGGTGCGGATACCGCTTTTTGTTTCAAGGGTAATGGCCGTTTTATCCGTGTGCTTGTGCTCAAAGAGATATTTTCCCACACAGCGGGAGGCATTGCCGCACATATTTCCTTCTGAACCGTCATTATTAAACATTCTCATTCTGAAGTCGGCTTTTTTGGATTTGCCGATAAGCACAAGTCCGTCCCCGCCGACACCATAATTTCTGTCAGCCATAAAAACGGCGAGCGGCGCAGGGTCGGTCAGGGGTGTATCCAGATTTTCAAGCCATACATAAACATAGTCATTGCCGATGCCTTCCATTTTCGTAAACGCAAGTTTTTGGGGAAGCTGCATTTTTTCAATATATTTTTGTCCCAGCAAGGGAAGTCTTTTTTCAAATTGAGCCATAAAAACCTCATAGAAAGATATTATTTTTTTATATCTTTTTTTCTCGGAAAGAACAAGGGAAAAAATGCAAAAATTTAAGGAACAATCATATTAAATTTATAATAAATTCATATAG
>CAJTMS010000035.1 GCA_910577155.1 uncultured Mailhella sp. | reverse complement strand
TTTTTAAATTTTAATGCTTTGCCCCTTGTTCTTCATTTTTCATATCTTTCATTGCTCCGCGAAATACAAGGGATAAGCCAATGCCAAGTGCCATAAGCACAAGATAAAGCACTCCAAAGAAAACTACGTGTGAAGGATCCCATAACGGCAAATCCCAAGGAGCAGGACTATGGACTGTTTCTCCCATTTGCATCCAATGCATACTATCACCTCATAGCATAGAATATTATTTCTTATAACAATTTCTTATCCTATCGTCAAGTGTGAAAAAAGTTCAGCACACGTATCATATCTTTGCTGCAGCAGATAACGCATAAATAATTGCCGCGGATTTATAACAAAGCGAAAAAGAATAAATTACGCATCGTTCTTTGCCCGTTTTGCTTTGCCAGTTACTTTATCAAGGGAAATTTCATATACGGCTGTCCATTCCAAAGAAGCTGTAATATCGTGTTCTGCGTGATGCATGTACTCCGGCAAATATTTTTCCGCAAGGGCAAAAAGAACAGCTTTTTTTCTTGCGCTGTCAGTCACTTCAGATACTTTGCCAAAAATAATCACACTTTCAAAATAGGTTGTAAAATTTTTGGTATACACAGGCTGTGTTTTTCCCACCACAGCAAGGGAACAATAGGGATTTTCGGCTGTATTGCTTGCCTTATGTCCCTTATGCATGCCGCTGTGAAAGTAAATTTTTCCTTCAAAATACACAAAGGAAAGGGGTGTTGCGTAGGGGATTGCATTACTGTCCGCCGTTGCCATAACCATGTATTCCGCATTTTGCAAAATCTGTTCACAGGCTTCAAAAGAAATTTGCCTGTCTTTTCTGTGTAATTTCGGTAAGTTTTCAAACATAGCCGCTCCCTCAGCAAAAATAACACGGCTCTTTTAACAAAGGACGTTATTTTTCTTCAAGAAAATTCCAGTATTTAATTTTTATGGGTTCTTCCAAATTAGAATGGCTGTCAAGATTCAGCACGAACAAAGCCCGCATCCGTTTTCCCACAATGGTATCAGGGAAATTATCCGCTTGTCCCCACATTTTTACCTGCACGGTTGTTTTACTGCTTTCATCAAACAATGTCAGCCGAATATGATTTTTCAAATACCCGTATAAATAAGCCTGTTTAATCACTAGTTCGGGAGAAAGAAAAACCGGCTCTTTATTGGATATGCCAAAGGGCTGCAGTGACGCAATTTCTTTTTTAAACTGATAGTCAACAGCTTCTGCAAAGGAAAGTTCTCCGTCATAATACACAATTTCATCAAAACTGCTTTCGCCGTATTCTTTTTTTAAATAGGCACAAAAACTCTTCTGAAATGCTTGAAAATTCTTCTCTTCAACACGAACCCCCGCTGCCATTTGATGCCCGCCAAAACTTTCCAAATATTCAGCACAGTGGGCTAAGGCTTCATGTAAATGAATACACTCAATACTGCGGGCAGAAGCTTTCCACATATCCCCGTCCTTGCAGAAAACAAAGGCGGGCTTATAATATTTTTCCACCAAACGGGAAGCAATAATACCCACAATACCTTGATTCCATTCTTCTTTTGCAACAAAAATTGCCGGTAAATGTTTTTGTTCCCTCGCTTGCTCCAGTGCCTCTTTTACCATTTCCTTTTCTTCCTGCTTGCGCTCTTCATTATATTTATCAAGCTCAGCAGCAATTTGTTTTACTTCTTCAATATCCTTTGACATAAAAAGTTTCACAGCCATGGACGCTTCCGCCATTCTTCCCGCTGCATTAATCCGGGGGGCAAGGGCAAAGACAATTTGCCTTGTTGTTAATAAATCCCTGCTATTCATTTTTGAAATATGCTTCAGCGCTGCAAATCCAAGGCGCTTTGCCTCATTCAGCAAAAGCATGCCATTTTTTACAAGAATGCGGTTTTGTTCAATTAATGGAACCATATCAGAAAGGGTGCCGAAAGCCACTAAATCAAGCACTGTCCGCATATCCATTTTAGGTTTGTGCAAAGCCTGAGATAACAGAGTATTTATTTCCGCCATAAGGAAAAATGCCACGCCGACCCCAGCAAGCTCCGAACACGGGCAGTTTGCAAGCTTGGGATTACAAAGAACATGGGCGTCGGGCAAGGCATCCTGCGGCAAATGATGATCGGAAATAATAATGGTAAAGCCCAGTTCATTTGCCCGCTCAATGGCTTTAAAATCGGAAATGCCGCAGTCAACTGTCAGTAAAACGCTTGCACCCTGCTGTGCAAACTTTTCAAGGGAAGCTTCATTGAGTCCATAGCCTTCGGAAATCCGTTCAGGCAAATGCCAAAAGGGGTCAAACCCGTAATAATGCAAAACCTCTAAAACTACACATACACCGGTGATGCCGTCAACATCATAATCTCCCCACACAACAATTTTTTTTCCGGAGAGGAGGGCATCCACAAGACATTTTGCCCCTTCTGCTACCCCCGGCCATTTTTCGGGCATAGCAAGATAGCGTAAATGAGGACTTAAAAATGCTGCGATTTTATCTTCCGGAATATTTCGTTCCTGTAAAATGGATGCAAGCCGAGGGGAAATTCCTAATTTTTCGCACACATGGGCAGGAATTTCATAATCAGAACGGGCAACTTGCTTTTTCCATATTACTTTTCGCATAACAGGCTACTGAATATATTTTTGCACTTGTTCAAACTGTTTCGGAGTTATTAACGATTTATCTTTCAGCCAAATGACAAATTTTGTCGCAATTTCATGTTTCGGAGCAATCTGCAGTGCTGCTGACAGTGCCTCAAAACAATTGTCATATTGTTTTAATTCCAAATATACACGTGCTAAATTGATAAAAATGTTTTCATCGGATTTATTAAGATTTAATGCTCTGTTATAGTATTCAACTGCCTGAGAAAACATTTTTGTTTTCCGCAAATTTATCCCAAATTCATTAAATAAATGCTTATGTTCCGGAGTATAAGCACCTTCTAAATTGATTAAACGGTCAAAAATGTTTTTTGCCTTTTCCGTATCACCCCTGTCCAAGTAGGTAAGCCCTATGCCGAAATTCGCCCGAACATTGCCCACATCTATTTTTAACGCATGATTATATTCAAATTCAGCAGTAAATGTTTCCCCATTTTTTCTTGATTCATCGGCATTATTCAGGGCGGTATCCAATTCTTTCATTTTAGGATAAACGGTGCTGGCATAAAATTCCGGTTCAGGAGAATATTTTTCCAATAATTGCTCCTTGGTAATGGTCTTTTTAACCCCCGTGGGAACATAATTGGCATTAATAGACTGCACAATAATAGAACCGTCATCGCTTTCTTCAACAAACCAAAAGATTTTGGAAACAGTTTTCCGTGTTGTTGTGCCTGTTCCCACTTTTTTTATTTCCTGAGAAGAAAAAACACCATAAATTTTATCTTGTTTAAATTGTCCCATGGCAATACCCTACTTATTTAATTCTCTCATGGCTTCAGTAATTTCATCATTAATCGCCTGTGCAGCGCTTCTTGGATCATCTGCTTTGGTTATCGGTCTGCCCACAACGAGAAAATCAGATCCGGCAAGCACAGCTTTGCGCGGTGTCATCACCCGGCGCTGATCGTCACTTGTTTTGTTCTCTTCTAAACGGATGCCGGGCGTTAAACAAAGCAGCTGCGGTGCAGTTTTCTTGATTTTCTCCACTTCATGCCCGGAACAAACAATCCCATGCACGCCCCACTGCGAAGCCCCTTTTGCCATCATTTCCACTAAATCAGACAATTTTCCCGTATAGCCGACAAGTTCTCCTTCCTCAAAACTGGTGAGCACGGAAACCCCAAAAATTTTCATGCGTTCATGATGGCTGCGGCTGACAGCAGCGGCTTCTTCGCACATGCGTTTTCCGCCGGATAAATGAATTGTGAGCAAATCCGCTCCTGCTTGACAGGCTGATAAGGCTGCCCCTTTTACCGTATTGGGAATATCGTATAATTTTAAATCAAGAAAAACCTTAAAGCCCATGGCTTTAAACTTTTGTACAATTTGCGGTCCTTCTGCAATAAAAAGTTCAAGCCCCACTTTCACCCAAGGCACAACACCTTGAATTTTTTTGGCAAGTTTACAGGCGTCATCTGCAGTATTAAAATCGAGTGCGACAATAAGTTCAGCCATAGTATCCTCTATTTTCCCAAAACAGATTTTAATAATTGAGGAAAAAGCTTTGGCTCAAGCGTACAGGAAAGATAAAAAGCACGCAGTTCATCATAGGCTTTTTCCAAATCATCATTGACAATCCATGCGTCAAACCAATGGGAACGCTCAATTTCACCGCTGGCATTGCTGAGCCTGCGCTCAATAGTTTCCATACTGTCCGTACCGCGGTTGACAAGACGTTCTTTTAAAACTTCCAAAGAAGGCGGAAAAATAAACACGAATTTTGCCCGCGGCAAGGAAAGGGATAATTGGCTTGCTCCCTGTATATCAATGTCAAATAAAATATCTTTTCCCTGTTTTAATTGTTCAAGAACAGGTTTTAAAGGCGTTCCGTAATAATTGCCATGAACAACAGCCCATTCGGCAAATTCATTTTCCTTAATTTTTTGTTCAAATTCTTCTTTTGTCAAAAAATGATAGTGAACACCGTCAATTTCCCCTTCACGAGGAGGACGTGTTGTGCAGGAAATGGAAAAAGCGAGGGGAAATTCCGCACAAAGTTTTTTTACCAATGTGCTTTTTCCCGCTCCGGACGGAGCGCATAAAATAAGTGGAAAACCTTGTCTTTCAGCCATTTTTTTCTTCCTTATCAGCAAACAACATATTAAATTTGCTTCATTTTATACAAATTTTATCCTAAAATCAAATATTAAATAAACTTTGCATACCATCACGTTTCGCTGCGGCTTATTCTGCCTGTTCGGAAAAATTTTGCCCTGCAGCTGCCACGGAAGCAGGAGAAGACTGTTTTGTTGCAAAAACACGTTTACTCATTGTTTCCGCCGCAACAGAAGAAAGAAGCACATGATTGGAATCAAGAACAAGAATAGCCCGCGTTTTTTTGCCTTGGGTTGCGTCAATCAGCCTGCTGTCATTTTTTGCATCTTCACGAAGCCTGCGCATGGGTGAGGATGCAGGATTTAATATGGCAACCACCCGTGAAGCAATCACAAAATTTCCGTTTCCTATGCTGATGAGGGTTTCTTTTTGCATATTTTCTCCCTAAAAACTACTCTAAATTTTGCACCTGCTCACGGCATTTTTCAAGCTCATTTTTATAATCCACAACAATGACAGAAACAACGGAATCCTGCACTTTATTTCCGCAGGTGTTAATCTCACGGAAACTTTCCTGCAGGGTGAAATCAAGCTTTCTGCCTGCGTCCTCGGCATTTTCCATAAGTTCAAATAAGCGTTTAATGTGCGCATCCAGACGTGTACATTCTTCACTGATATCCAGCTTATCTGCAAGAAGGACTATTTCCTGCAAAAATCTGTTTTCCTCAAAACCGACTTCCATACGCTGCAAAACTTCCTGCACACGCTCGCGAACAGCCTGAAAACGGCTTTCTTTTACTTCCGGAGCTTTGGCATTGATTTGCGCGAGCCATTCACGCATTTTTGCAAAACGCATGGTCAAATCATTTTTCAGGGATTTTGCTTCTTCTTCACGGGAAATATTCCAGTCTTTGAGCGCCATAATAAGACTTTCCTGCGCAAAATCAACTAATTCCTCACTTGCTTCTTCTTCATTTCCAATCCAAAGTGACGAAATTTTCAATAAACTGTTATAATCAGCCTGATACTTTTCACCCCGCTCTGCGGCAAGTTTTTCAAGTTCCCCCAGCATGGCATGTGCCTGCGTGCTGTCAAAAGAAACCGTGTTATTTTGATTAACTTCTTGTAATGTCAAAGAAATTTCAACCCGTCCCCGGGCTGCATACCGGCGGACAATTTTTTCAAAACGGCTTTCAAAAGGACGCAAAAGAGCGGGCAGTTTCCATTTTATGTCTAAAAATCGACCGTTCACACTCCGGATTTCCCAAACAAGCGAATATATGTCATTATGCTGCAAAGCTCTGCCAAAACCTGTCATACTGCGGAGAATTTTCATTGTGTATCCTTTATTTGTTTAACAAACAGTGTATTTTTTTCCATGCGAATCGGTTTTACCGATAAAAGCTCATGGGTTTGGGGAGCATTTTCCAGACTGCATGCCACATAAAATTCGTTCCAACCTTCATTTGTTCCCATGTCCAAACTTAGCTGCATGGATTTTTTTTCAGATATTGTCTGCAAAAATTGCCGTTTTTTTATGTCTATTTTTGCACGGACTTTTTGTGCATGTTCCTGCTTGACATGTTTTTCCAGCTGCAAAGGCATTTTTTCCGCTTTTGTCCCTTTACGGACAGAAAAAGGAAAAACATGAGCATAGGTAAAGGGCAATGTATCAACAAGAGCAAGGGTTTCAGCAAGTTCTTGTTCCGTTTCTCCCGGAAATCCCATTAAAAAATCTGCCCCAAGTCCAAAGGTCTGCCAAAAGGATTTTATTTTCCCGATTTGCTGAGCCATATATTCCGGTGTATAATGTTCTCTGCCCATTCTTTGCAGAACTGCGGCAGAACCGCTTTGCAGCGATAAATGTAAATGCGGACAGATTAAGGAACTTTGTGCCAATGTGTCCAAACCTTCATCATTCAGCTGCGCAGGCTCCAGTGAGCTTAATCGCAGTCTTGCCCGTCCTTTCCATTCTGCCCCGAATTCTTTTTCGACTATTTTCAAAAATCCCCAAAAATTGAGTTTGTCCCCGTGGTACTGCCGGGAATACTGACGCAAATTTATTCCGGAAATCATAATTTCCCGATAGCCGGCTTCCAGTAAACGCCGAAGTTCTGCTATGCTTTCCTCTGCTGACCGCGAGCGAGCCTTCCCCCGTGTATAGGGCACAATACAGTACGTACAAAAATGGGAACACCCGTCTTGAATTTTGAGCACAGGGCGGGAACGGGCAAAACCTTGAATGGAGAAATCCGGATATTCGGTATTTTTTTCCATTAATTCCTGCGGTAACGCAAAGGGATGATAATGGAGCAAATTCCATTTTGCCGTTTGGCTGACAAGCGCTGTCACATTTTCAAAAGCAAAATCATTTGGCTCACAACTGGCACAGCAGCCCGTCACAATCACTTTCGTTTGGGGCATTTCCCGCAAAATTTTCCGTACCATTTGCCGCGCATCGGCAATTGCCTGTGCCGTAACAGCACAGCCGGCAAGCAAAATTAAGTCAGGAAATTCGCCTGTCCCAGCAATTTCTTTTGCTCCAAGGCTTTGCCAGTATTCGCGTATTGCCTGTGATTCATACTGATTGACCTTACAGCCATAGGTCAGGATTTGAAAACTAAAGCTCATTCTCTTTTCCAATAATAGTCAAAGACTGTATTCTCGACATAAGGCTTTTGCTGAAACCCTGCAGTTCTTTGCCTGCATACAGAGTTGTGATAACAGTTTTTCCCACAACAAAGCGTTCTGTTTCATAAATACGTATTCCCCAAAGGTTATGAAGCATGACCGCCTTCCCGTCATTTTGTCCCACATACAAGCCAATATGCCCCGGCAAATAAATCAGGGTTTGGAAAGGAATTGCCTCTTTTCTAATCCTATTTTCTTTTTCATTGTCAGATAAATTTGCGAGCATAATCCTCTGCCCTGCTTTTGCCTGCTGGGCTGAATTTCGGGGAAGCCAAATGCCGAAAGGAGTAAATAAATCCTGCATGGTTGAAGAACAGTCACGGTTATTATACATACCGCCCCAGCCGTAAAGGTTGCCCATTAAAGGTTCCGCTAACTGCGCAACAGTATCCATGGTTAGAGCCAAAGGCATTTTTACCGCATTTTTTTTCGCAACAAAGCAATGCTCGATAAAGGCTTCGCCATGAATATCCTGAAAAGGCACTGCCACAATATAGCCTTGTTCCTGTTCCGCAATGAGAGGTAACACAGTGCCGAGATTAACCGTTTCACAAAAATTAACATTTTCTATCAGCACATTATCATGCACAACGGCAACATAATCATTGGTATTTGTCCACAAATCTTCAATTTCAGGGCTTGTAAAGGCAAGATGTTCCCTGTGCACCCAGCCGCTGGCATTGGTTGCTTCCACATAATACCATGCATTATCGGAGGAAACATGAAAAACTTTTACTGCAGCACCAACCCGCAACGTAGAATTTTGAAACATATCAAAAGGATATGCTTGTCCTGGACGTTTTGGATTAATGAAATACGGTTTATCTGTTGGTGCTAAGCGCAAACTGGCGTCACTGACAATCAGCCCGTTTTTTGTCATGGACGGAAACGCAGCATAGCGGGCATTATGGGCTAATGCCTGATAATTTTTTTCTGACCAACGCTGTAAATTTTCTGCATAGCCCCGTTTTTTGTATTCAACCTGCACATAGGAACGAAAAAAAGATAAATTTCCTTTAAATGGCTTTGTTTGTTTCCATATTCCAACAAAATTTTTCTTAAATTTTGCATACTGGACTTCCTGTTCTTCCTGTGTCAATAAAACAGTATTTTTGGAAAGCTGTTTCTCTGCAAAAAACATAGGGGACTGCTGAATATTGGCTTCATCAGCAATTCTTGGCACACTTTCAACAGGTACGGTTTTTTGACCGCAGGCATTAAGCATGGCAATGCACAAAAGAACAGCACCACAGTGCAATATTTTTAAACGTTTCACTCTTTATCCCTCCAAACCTCATCACCATAATTGGGTATATCATCTTCCAGCGGCTGCAAAAAATCTATTTCATCATATTCGGGCACATCAGGCATATCTGCCGTACTTGAGGTATCTGCCGCATGCTGCCTGTCCATGGCAAAAGGAAGCATATCTTCCCGTAAGCGGCTTTCATCAAGTGCTAAACGTTTTGCAAGCCAAGTATAACGCTTCCGTATTTTATTGTTTTTTACACCCATGGCAAGAGCTTTCATCTGCCCCACAATGACAACCATTTTTTTTCCTCTTGTCACTGCTGTGTAAATTAAATTTCTTTCAAGCATAACAAAATGCTGCATCAAAAGAGGTACAATAACGACGGGATATTCAGCCCCCTGTGATTTATGAATAGTAATCGCATAGGCAGGCACAATTTCATCCAATTCCTCAAACTCATAGAGAATATTCCGCTCGTCAAAGCGGATAGTAAGTTCCCGTTCTTCCGCATTAATAATGATAATATAGCCCATATCACCATTAAAAACATCTTTGTCATAGTTATTGCGGATTTGCATAACCTTATCATTTAATTTGAAAATCTTATCACCTCGGACAATTTGCTGCCCGCTTGGGTTTAATGCCTGCTGCAATTCCCTATTTAAATTAATTGTTCCCGTGCTTCCCTTTGTCATGGGGCAAAGCACCTGTATTTCTTCAGGCGCAAAACCAAATTTTTTTGGGATACGGTTTTTCACTAAATCCACAATTAAATATGCACATTCTGCCCCGTCATCCTGCTTGAAAATATAAAAATCAGTTTTCAAGCCGGAACGAAAATAAGGCAGTTCTCCCTTATTTATCAAGTGAGCATTACAAATAATATCACTTTCAGCAGCCTGCCGAAAAACCTCCAGAAGTTCCACAACGGGCACAGTTCCTGAAGCTATAATATCCCTGAGCACATTGCCAGCCCCCACGGAAGGTAGCTGATTGACATCTCCCACAAAAATAAGTGTCGCACCCATGGGTGCTGCCTTAATTAAATGATACATGAGCATAGTATCCATCATGGACGCTTCATCAATCACCAATAAGGCACAGGCAAGGGGATTATTTTCATTTCTGCCGAACCCCTCTTCTTTGGGGCTGAACTCAAGAAGCCTGTGGATAGTTTTTGCTTCAACGCCGCTTGTTTCAGTCATGCGTTTTGCAGCACGTCCTGTGGGCGCCGCCAAAAGAACTTTTGCCCCGACAGATTGAAAAACCTTGATAATGGCATTTAAAATGGTAGTTTTTCCCGTACCGGGACCACCCGTCAGCACCATAATTTTTGCCTTGGTGGCAGTATGGACAGCCTGCAGCTGCTCCTCTGCAAGCTCGATATGCATTTTGACAAGCACCGCCCCAATGCTTTCCTCCACATTTTTAAAGCGAACAGTACGGGGAGAATTTAATAAGCGTTTTAAATAATAGGCAATCTTTGATTCATAAATATAATGCCGAGATAAATATACTCCCTTGTGATCACCCAAATCATCAATAACAATGCGTTCTTCTTTTTGCAAATTATGGAGAGCTTTTGCCACAAGCTCAGATGCGATATCAAGTTCCGCAGAAGTCCTTTCAATAAGTTTGTCTTCAGGATAATAAATATGCCCTTCACCGGAAATTTCCATTAACATATAGAGGAGCCCGGCTTCGGCTCGGAGCAGGCTGTTGCTGTCAAAACCCAGCTTCATGGCAAGCGTGTCAGCAGTATGAAAGCCAATGCCGAAAACATCCATAGCCAGACGATAGGGATTTTCTTTGACAATTTCTATGGCATGTTTTTCGTAATGTCTGTATATGCGAAAGGCAAAAGACGCACCAATGCCATGCTCCTGCAAAAAAATCATCAGTTCACGCACACCCTGATGCTCTGCCCAAGAAATTTTCACAGCAGTCAGTCTTTTTTGCCCGAAACGGGGGATTTCAAGCAGTCTGTCAGGTTCATTATCCAATATGTTAAACGTGTCACTGCCAAAATGGCTGACAATTTTTTCCGACCACTTCTCCCCAATTCCCCGTATACAGCCGGACGCTAAAAAAGCCCGTATGCCCTCAACTGAGGACGGACGCTCTTCAATATAACTGTCCATTTGCAGTTGACGCCCAAACTTTGCATGGACAACATAGTGCCCTTTTGCTTTAATTTGCGTACCGACCTGCGGGCTTTGCATGACGCCGACCAGCGTTTCCGTATCAAGTTTATTTTCGGGGCGTAAGCGAAGAATAGTATAGCCGTTTTCATCATTATGAAAAACGATGCGCTCAATACTGCCTCTGATTTCAACAGTTGTATCCGCAGAAAGTTTCCCTTGCACCTGTCTTGCCATTTCTAAAAAACCGTTTCCCTCTTCTCCATGCCCATGCGCTTTTGCAGAAGAAACATATCCGTAAGTGCTATGGCAGTCATGGCTTTCAGCACAGGTACAATACGGGGAATTGCACAGATATCATGTCTTCCGCCAATGGATAAAGTTATATTTTCCCCTTGTCTTGAAACGGTTTTTTGCTCTTTTGCCACTGAGGGAATAGGTTTGACAGAGGCTTTCAGCAAAATGGGCTGTCCGTTGGAAATACCCCCCTCAATTCCGCCGGCATTATTAGACCGATAGTATAGCTTGCCTCCATCATAATACATGGCATCGTTATTTTGAGAACCGCGGCTTCTTGCAGCCTTTGTTCCTGCGCCTATCTCCACGGCTTTGACCGCTCCAACCCCCATAAGGGCATAACTCAAATACGCGTCTAATTTTTGAAAAACAGGCTCTCCCAGCCCGGCCGGTACGCCATGGGCTTCAATGCTCACCACACCCCCAAGCGTATCCAAATCCTTGCGGACTTCCTCAATTCTCTTTTGCCAATGGGGAATAACTGCATCATTAGGGGCAAAGAACATTCTTTTTTCACACTGTTCCAAATCAATTTCCCCAAAATCCTTTGCATAAATGCCGTCAAGGGCTTCTGTATAGGCTATCACGTTTATCCCCACATTTTTGAGGTAAAGCTGGGCCACTGCTCCACCTACAACCCGGGCAACGGTTTCCCGCGCAGAAGCACGCCCTCCGCCTCTGGGGTCGCGAAAACCATATTTTTCATCATAGGTCCTATCGCCATGCCCCGGTCTGTAACTATTGACCATTTGTGAGTAATCCTGAGACTTTTGATTGGTATTTTCCACAAAAAATGCCAATGAAGTTCCTGTGGTTTTTCCCTCATAGACCCCTGACAAAAACTGCACTTTATCTGCTTCTTTTCTGTTTGTGCCGGCTAAGCCTGCCTGTGTGCTTCCCGGTTTTCGCTTATCAAGCTCAGCCTGAATAAAATCCATATCAAGTTCCAAACCGGAAGGACAGCCGTCAATGACTCCCCCAATGCCATTGCCATGGGATTCCCCAAAAGATGTTAATCGAAAAACAGATCCAAATGTATTTAACATAATATTCTCACATACAGTACAAAAACAATAGTATCAGCCCATAGTATGATATTGTTTTAAAATTAATTGCATTTCACTTGCCATATCAGTATATTGTGTCATTTTATACTGGCATGTATCCTCGTAGAATGTCTTTCTGGTCATATAGAGTTCCTGCATTTCCTCTGCAAGACTTTTTGCTGTAAAAGCAGGACGCTGCTCCTTTTTTGCATCTTTTTCCAAACGTTTTACCAGCTCGTCAACCGGAATATCGAGAAAAACGGTAAAAACGGATTGTTTTAAAAATACTCTGTTTTTTTCCCGTAAAATAATACCCCCGCCGCATGACAGAACAGCGTTTTCCGTAGGAAGCCGCAAAAGAATTTGCTCTTCTTTATCTCGAAAACACTCCCAGCCGAAACGTGCAACATATTCTGCTATGCTTTGCTTTTCCTGCTGCACAAAAATTTCATCTGTATCAAAAAACGTAAAATTAAGCTTTTGCGCAAGCAATGTTCCCAAAGAAGTTTTCCCGCTTCCCCTCAGCCCGATTAAGGCTATACTTTTCGTTGTATTCATATATCGGTCACTCAAACATTGATGACAAATTCTACTAAAAACAAGCCTGCATAGCAAGTTTTCCCATAAAAAAATTTAAAATTATACTCTGTTATAATATTCGACTAATTTTATAACAAATAGATTTAATTACAAAAATTTCCAATTAATCTTTTTTATGGGAGAAATGATTAGCTCTTCTGTCCATTTCTGTATAGTTTTCGTCTAACAGAAACTCCTTTATCGCCATGCGGCGGCTCTGCTGCCGCTATCCGCAGAGCTCGTTCACCCGCAAACGGCTGCGCCACCCATACCCACATCGTTTTTTTTTTGCTTTCGGAAAAACAAATAGTGATGTTTTGTGCGTGGACGGCTCAAATTTATTTATCAACCGTTTTCTGTAACAGAACGTAAAAAAAAAGGAGCAAATGCTCCTTTTGTATACCATATGAATAAATTTTTATCTGCTTTGTGCATATCGCGTTGAAACAACCCGTCTTCCGTAGAGCAAATGGTTGCCCCAATAGGTTCCCTTGTTCAGGCTGTCTATCTTTACACGGCTCTTAGAGTTAGGCGAATGAATAAAAGAATTCTTGCCTGCATAAAGCCCCGTGTGCAAGCCGTTTGGAGAATTTCCGGTTCGGAAAACAACAATGTCGCCGGGACGTAAATTTTGCTTATTAATCTTTTGCCCCACTTGTGCTTGGGAGGTTGTTATACGCGGAACATTAATCCCATGCTGCTTATAGGACCAGTAAACAAGCCCGGAACAATCAAAACCGGTACGGGGAGATTCCCCTCCAAGCTTATACTTTCTTCCGATTTGCGTTGCAGCGGTGCGGACAACCTGATTGCTGACCTGAGAATAATTTGAGTATACAGTATTATCCTGGCGTCCAACAGAAAAATTAAGATTAGGCAAACAGCCTGTCAATGTTGTGACAAGGCATAAACCAGCTGTTACCAAAATATTTTGTATTGTTTTTTTCATCCTCTATCCTTTTAACCGTTTGCTATTTTACACTATTTTTAAAAGAATGCAAGCTTTTCAATAAGTACCGATCAATATGTGCAATCATTATTCCGCAAAATGCTCTCATTCTCCTGTTATTAATCCTATTATCGTATAAAATGAAAAAAAAATTAGTTAACAGAAAAAAATTTAAACCAAAGCTCCTGACTTGACAATTTTTTCATTTTCATGTCTATTGAGAGTAAATATTTATTTACAGGGGAATCAAGAAAACATGTTGTCAAACGCAGTAATCCCATCTTATTTTTTGTACATAGGTATACTTTTTACCTTGGGTGGCTTAGCGCTTACTACACGTTTATCCAAGCTATCACTTGCATTTCTGGGTTTATGCATAGTTGATATTGGATATGCATGCATTGGTTTTTCCATACCCAATGATGCGGCGTATGTGGGAAGCATGGCCTTAGTGAGTTTTAACCTTCTTGCACGCCTCCTTGGCTTCACTGCACTTTTCAGAATAATAAAAGCTGCCAATGCAAAAAATCTTGGAATTGCCGGAATAGCAAAAGAATTACCGTATTCTTGCGTTGTTTTTGCCCTGTCCCTTTTTGCCTCAATAGAAATTTCCCCGTTTTTTACCCCAGATGCTAAGCACTATATTCTTTATGGTGCCGTTTTACTGGGTGATCCCGAACATATTGCAACGTATGGATTAACTGCACTTATAACAGCTTTTAATATTGCGAAGCTGATTGCAACACTCTTTATCGCCCACATGCCTTTCCAGGGCAATGCCTATACATACAAAGCAACATCTGCACTTGATGATTTCAAATCAAGCCCTGCCCTGCAGCATATTCTTTTTGTACTGCTTATTGTCTTTGGTTTTGGTTCTCATGATTTTATCCATTATCTTATTACTACATACAGCACCCAGCCTTTTGCGCTTTACTCTCAATTCCCTGAATTTACACTTACATGGAAGATTGAAACATTTATCCTTTACGGCGGCGCCGCACTTGTTTTTCTCTGCGGACTTGCGCTTCCAAAACTGCGCAAAGCTCTTGCCCTTGTCTTCACGCTCCTTGCCTTTGCGTTTACGGTAACTGACAGTTCTCTCCTTGATCTTTCCTATTTCTTTGCGCTGCTTTCCGCTTTTATGGCTATTATTGTTACCCTGTTCTCATTTGGATATATCAAACATAATGAAAACAGCTACTATGCATTGCTCCTTTTAATGTTTGCTTCTATTCTCGGCGTTGTTACCAGCAGCAATTCAGGTTCATTCTTCACCTTCTGGGAAGTAATGGCTTTAAGCTCCTATGTGCTGGTTGCTTTTGATGATACGCCCAAAGCCCACTATGCAGCAAAAAAATACTTTCTTATGTCCGGTATCGGGGCTCTTATTATGCTTCCTGCATTTTTGACCCTGCAGCTTCATCAGCCGCATGAACTCTATACTATGCTCATTTCCGGCACTTCTATCAATGTATTTGTTTATGGCTGTCTTATTTCCCTCTTTGTGGGACTTGGCGTTAAAGCCGGTATTTTCCCCTTCCATTCATGGCTTCCGGATGCCCACCCTGCTGCCCCTGCTTCCATTTCGGCTCCTCTTTCCGGTATTCTTACCAAAACAGGTCTGTATGGAATGCTCCTCTTCTTCTCCACCATTTTAGGTTTTGGAATTTTACAAAAATCCTTTGTCTGCCCATTTTTCAATCTCCCCTCACTGGGCGTTATCCTTATCCTTTTAGGCATAATCACCATGTTCTACGGGGAAATTATGGCATATAAAGCAGTAGAAATTAAACGCCTTTTTGCCTATTCCACCATTGGACAAATTGGTGAAATTTGCATGACACTTGGCGTTTTCTCCTACTTAACCACCACAGGCGTTTTATTCCATATTTTCAACCATGCCATAATGAAGGATTTAATCTTCCTTTGCACGGGTGCGTTCCTGCTCCGTTCCGGCTTCACAAAAATTGAGGATTTGAAAGGACTTGGAAAAGTGATGCCCTTTACGGCAGCCTGTATGGTTATCGGTTTGCTTTCCATTTTAGGCTTACCGCCCTTTGCAGGTTTTAACAGCAAATTTATCATGCTCTTTGGTCTTGCCGAATACAGCCCCTATTTAGCTGCCCTTATGCTCCTTGCAAGCTTTATCGGTGTTGTTTACTACACAAGAGTTATCCGTATTCTTGTTTTTGAAAAATACACAGGACCGAAAATTGAAGATGCAACCCTTCCCATGAAAATAGCCATGGGTATCCTCGCTCTTGCCTGTATTGTTTTTGGTTTATATCCGCAGCTTGTTTTGGATACGCTTATTGCTCCAATTACAGCGCTTATTGCTGCCAAAGGCGGTTTCAACCTTTCCGAGCAGGCAGTCAACATTGTTGCTCTCACCACAGTAACATGGAAAAGCCCGGCCATTATTATTTTGCTTGGTGCCGCTCTTCCCGTTATTGTCCGCAAAAATCCACTCCAATGCGGTATCGCAAGTATTTTGGTTCTCACCGTTGCAAGCATAGCTTTAATTGCAACCATGGGACAATATGATACCTTATCCTTTATCTTCGCCATTGGCATTACCGTTATCGGTGCAACCACTGCCTGTTATTCCATCGGCTATATGGAACATTATAATACGCAATGGCGTTATTATGCATCTTTCCTGTGCATGGTCGGAGGTTTGGTCGGTGTTGCTACCTCCGCTAATTTATTCAGCTTTTTCTTCTTCTGGGAAATCATGAGTTCATGGACGCTGTACTTTGTCATTATCCATGACGAAACAGCGGAATCCCTTTGGGAAGGCTTCAAATACTTCCTCTTTAACGTCATTGGTGCAGGTTTCCTTTTCCTTGGCGTTATTTTGGCTATCCACTGGCTGGGAACACCGGAATTTGCAGGAATGAAAGAAAACTTTGCAAACCTTGACAGTGCGAAAATAACAACACTTTTTGCATTGCTCACCATTGGCTTCCTGATGAAGGCAGCCCAGCTTCCATTCCGTATTGATATCCAAATGCACCCTGCAACAGCGCCAACTCCCGTGTCAGGTTATATTTCCGCTGTTCTTTTGAAGAGTGCTTTATTTGGACTGGCTAAGCTGTTCCTCGTTTTTGGCGGAGTAAATCTTTTTGCAGAGTATATCAATCTTGCCCGCATTAGTGACATTGCCCTTTATATCGGTGCTGTTACTATTGTTATGGCTGCCTGTTTTGCAGTTCTCCAGACAAATATCAAGCTTGTACTCATTTACTCTACGGTAAGTCAGTTAGGCTATATGGTTGTGGGTATTGCTCTCGGCACAAGCCTTGGTGTTGCCGGCGGTCTTTTACACCTTGTCAACCACCTCTTTTTCAAGGATTTATTATTCCTTGTTGCGGGTGTTGTCATTGCCCAAACCCACATTCTTTCCATGGATAAAATGGGCGGACTTGGTCTTAAAATGCCAAAAACTCTTGCTCTGTTTGCCATTGGTGCAGTCTGTGTTATCGGCTTACCCCCAAGCAGCGGCTTTACCTCCAAGTGGATAATTTATCACGCGCTCATGGATCAAGGTTATGTGCTTCCTGCTATTTTATCTCTGGTGGGCAGCGTCCTTACCCTTGCCTATATGACAAAATTCCTGCACAGTGTTTTCCTTGGACAGGTAAAACCAAGCATGGAAAATGTCCACGAAGCGCCAAAGTCAATGCTTATCCCTATGGGGCTTGTTGCCGTAGGCTGTATCATTACCAGCGTATTCCCCGGTGTTGTTTTGCTTGCTGTCAATAAAATCCTTGTCAGTGTCAATCTTGAAGCATTGGATGTTGCTCCTTGGGGTATCAACTCCGGAAAGGGTGCATGGAACGCAACGCTTACCGCAATCCTTTTCTTTGTTGTCTGGTACGTTGGACAGCGTGTTCTGCGCAAATTCAGCAGGCAAGAACGCCGTACTTCCATTTATACCTGCGGTATTCCGGCTGAAAACTTCGGTTCTGCAACGGCTCAGGATATTTACAGTACCCAACTGTTATTTAATACAGCTAATGAGAATAAATAAGGGAGAAGAACCATGCAAGATACTTATTCATACTTAGCTTTTCTCGGAATTGCATTATTCAATCTCCTTGTTTTTCCCGGGGGGTTATTTGCACTCAGCTTAGGTGTTCTTTTCAAAGGTCTGGACAGGAAAATTGAAGCCCGTCTGCAGCGCCGTGTGGGACCTCCCATTATTCAGCCTGTTATTGATATCGTAAAACTTTCCGGCAAAGAAGCCATGGTACCGGAAACTGCCCAGCGTCCTTTATTCCAATCAGCACCGCTTCTCGGATTTATCGGCATGGCCGTGTGCGCTGCCTTGCTTCCTATTCCCGGTGTTTCCCACGGATTACCCTATATGGGAGATATGCTTGTTTATTTTTACCTGATTCAATTGCCTGCTGTTGCCCTTATGATAGCAGGTTCTTCTTCCAGTTCACCCTTCGGTACTCTTGGATTTTCCCGTGAAATGACCTTGATGTTTGCCTATGAAATTCCTCTGCTCATGGTTATTTTAGCTGTTGCCATGAAGGTTGGCGGCGATCATTTTGCAGAATTTTCACTCATGAATATTATCACCTATCAGGAAGAAAACGGACAATTTATTACAAACTGGGTTATGCTCCCTGCTTTCTTTGCCTACCTTTTCTTCCTTCCCGGTACAATGGGTGTTCCTCCCTTCGATATTCCCGAAGCGGAAACAGAAATTGTGGAAGGACCGCTTCTTGAATACTCCGGTGCCAGCCTTGCGCTTTTCCAATTGACAAGTGCTTTAAAGAATATTGTTGTTCTTGGCTTTGGTGTTGTTATTTTCTTCCCGATGACCTTAGGGGATAATATTTTTGTGAATATTTTATGGTTTGCCTTCAAGTGCTTTGTTCTCATGCTTGTTTCCTGCACCTTTGTAAAATCTGCAACCGGCAGATTCAGAATTGAACAGGCATTTGGCTTTTACCTTAAAATACCGGCACTTTTAGCTGCAATTAGCCTTATTTTGGTATGGTTTGAGTATTAGGAGTTGAATATATGAGTTTTTTAAATAATTTAGCAACGAAATCTCCATGGCTTTTTAGGATAAATGCCGGCTCCTGCAACGGCTGCGATGTCGAGCTTGCGACAACCGCATTTATTCCCCGCTTTGACGTTGAACGTCTCGGCTGTAAATATTGCGGCAGTCCCCGTCATGCGGATATTGTGTTGATTACAGGACCGCTAACCATAAAAATCAAAGATCAGGTTCTCAAAGTCTGGAATGAAATTCCTGAACCCAAAGTCACTGTTGCTGTCGGGATTTGTCCTATTTCCGGCGGAGTATTCAGACAAGGTCACAGTATCGAAGGTCCTCTTGATAAATACTTGCCTGTTGATGTCAATATTCCCGGCTGCCCTCCCCGCCCTCAGGCGATTATGGAAGGTATTTTAATCGCAAAAGAAATTTGGTTAAAGCGTATTGAAGAAGCTGAACGCAAAGGAGTTCGCCGTGTTGAACTTCCTTAGCCTTTCTCTGAAAAAAACAGCTGCTGCGTTTAAAAATTTTCTTTCAGCGACCAAAAAACAATGGGCTGACTCTCTGAAAGAATCCCATACGACAGAAAGTCAATGCCGCCGTTGCGGATCTTGTAAACATCTGTGCAGTTATATGAAAACTAACCCTAAAGGAGATCGTGATGTTCAAATTTCTTAAGGTATTAGTAAGAAATATTTTACAAGGACCAGCAACAGAAGCGTTCCCTTTAAAGCCTGCTCCGACACCTGACAGATTTCGTGGTCGCGTCACCATAAATCCGGATTTATGCGTTGGATGCGGTATTTGCCGGCACGTCTGTACTGCGGGAGCAATCAATATTACTCCCAGTGATGATAAAAAAGGCTACCACTATACAGTATGGTATAATTCCTGCTGCCTGTGCAGCTCTTGCCGCTATTATTGCCCCACAAACGCTATTTCCATAGTCAATGACTGGCATACTTCCCATGTTCAGGGCGATAAATTCAAAATGGCTGAACACCATTATATCCCTTATGTTGCCTGTGAAGGCTGCGGTGCACCTATCCGCGTTCTTCCGGCGCATATTGCAGCAAAAATCTATGTAAACAGTCCCATTGATGTAAGTAAAATTATCAGACTTTGCCCAAGCTGCCGCCAAATTGCAACAGCTGAACGCCAAGGAGAACTCCATGAATCAAAACCTGAATAATGCCCAAGAAACAATAGACCGTATAAAAGATGCCTTTGAAAACACAGATTTTCCAAAACTCACATGGACAACAAATCACTATCATAACTACTATGCATGGCTGAAACTCGAAAATGCAGCAGATCTTACCAAAGCAATGGAAGTTTTACAAAGTCTTCATGCCCGTTTATGCACAATAACAGCCTATGCTGAAGACCGTTCTTTGGAAGCAAAACAACGTGCCATTGCTTATCATTTTGCAATACAAAGCGTATTGTTTTGCGTCACTATCCAAATTTACGACAAGGAAACCCTTGAACCGCTCGAAATTCCATCCATTACGCCTTATTTTAGAAATGCAGATTGGAATGAACGTGAATTTATGGAAATGTATAACATAAAAATCATTAATCACCCTAATCCAAAACGTTTATTCCTCGATGAACGGCTGGACGCCGGAATTATGACGAAGCTTATTCCATTTTCTTCTATGGTGCATGGTACAGGCAGCAAGGATCTTTGGGAACAAGTTATGCTTGAAAAAATTGGATATGTTCCTGAAACTTTCAAAAATGAATTAAAAGAACCCGGCTTTACCAAAGTAGAAGAAACAAAACAGCAAGCACCAAAGCCTCAAACAGAAGAAAAGGAATAATTATGGAAACCAAACAGTTAAATGAAACAAAGTCTTTTTCTCTTCCTTTAGGACCTATTCACGTTGCCCTTGAAGAACCCATGTATTTTAAGCTTGATCTCGAAGGTGAAAAAGTAAAACATGTTGATGTTACTTCCGGTCACGTGCACCGCGGCATGGAACTTATTGCAACAAAAAGAAACTTTTTCCAAAATGTTGTACTCACAGAACGTGTTTGTTCCCTTTGTTCCAACAGCCACCCGCTGACCTATTGCCTTGCGGTTGAAAATCTCGCAGGAATTGAAGTTACCAGACGGGCTCAGGCTCTGCGCATTTTAGCGGAAGAAATCAAACGTGTTGCGTCCCACCTTTTCAACGTTGCCATTTTAGCCCATATTATCGGCTATAAATCCCTTTTCATGCACGTCATGGAAGTGCGTGAAATCATGCAGGATGTGAAAGAAACCATTTACGGAAACCGCATGAATATCGGAGCAAACTGCATTGGAGGCGTAAAATATTCCATCAATAATGAACTCCTTGATTTTGCAGAAAAAAGTATTAACCGTACAGAAGGACATATCAAGGAAATTATTGATATTTACGCTACAGATAAAATGCTTTTGAAAAGAACCACCAATGTAGGTTCTATCAGTGCAGAAGATGTTATTAAATTTGGTTTGGTAGGTCCTGTTGCACGTGGCAGCAATGTTGCCATTGATACCAGACGTGACGCCCCTTATCTTCTTTATAATGAGCTTGATTTTGATGTTATCACGGAAACAGGCTGTGATGTGCATGCACGTGCCATGGTACGGCTCAGAGAAACAATAGAATCTATCAAAATTATCAAGCAGCTCATTCACAATATCCCTGAAGAAGGGGAACTTGCCGTCCTGCTTCCTCATATTCCGGCCGGTGAAGCAATGGCTCGCTCCGAAGCTCCGCGCGGTGAACTTTTCTATTATGTTCATACAGACGGAACCGATATGCCTTTACGCTTGAAATGGCGAGTTCCTTCCTATAATAACTGGGATGCCCTCAGTGTTATGATGAAGGACTGTGAAGTTGCTGACGTTTCTCTTATTGTCAACAGCATTGACCCTTGCGTTTCCTGTACCGAAAGATAGAATAAGGATAATAGAAAGCTGCTATGCACGAAACGGTGATTGCTTCTTCCCTGCTCAAAATTGTTACCGAAGAAGCAATAAAACAAAATAAAAACCTTTGCATTGATGAAATTCATATCAAAGTTGGGCTGCTGAACTGCATAGAACCTGAAACAGTCAAAGGCTGTTTTGAAATTTTAGCAGAAAATACGGCAGCCCAAAAAGCAAAGATTTTCATTGAACGTATACCCCTTACGGGTTTTTGCCATGATTGCAAAAAAAATATCAGTATAAACAAAAGGCACTTTGCCTGCCCGCTGTGCCACAATACCGATGTGGACTGGCAAGGCGGCAATGAGATGCAAATAACCTCAATAAAAGTGCATGAAAACAATAATGAGGAAAAGAAATAACTATGTCAGAACAACAATACATTATTTACGCAGATTCTGATAAATGCCGCGGTTGTAAAAAATGCGAATTGGCATGTATTGCTTCCCATAACGGGGTTACTATCAAAGAAGCAGCCAAGTTGCGCAAAGACCATGAGCCCCGTGTGCATGTTGTTAAAACAGATACTATAAAAATGCCTGTGCAGTGCCGTCAATGCGAAGATGCTCCCTGTGCTCTGGTTTGCCCTACCCATGCCCTTATCCAGGAAAATCACGGAAAGGTTATTATGCGGACAGAGTTTTGCGCAGGCTGCGGACTTTGTGTCATGGCTTGTCCCTATGGTGCAATCAGTAAATCCTTTGTGGAGATAACGGAGGGTGAAAAAGAACACCTGGCAAGAAAAGATCCCCGTCTTATTTCTGTACGGTGCGACCTTTGTGAGCAATGGCGTGCAAGTGAAGGCAAAGAAGTAACTGCCTGCGTTGAAGCCTGCTCCTTCGGCGCATTAAACATGATGCCATTGGAAGACTACCGGGCATTGATCCGCGGCGAAGCAGTATCCCACACAATTTTAGAAAAGAATGAAGAAAAACCGGCACAGAAGGCTGAATAGACTTCCTCTCTTCCTTTTCTTTTGCGGGAAAACGGTTACAGTCAGTACGGTACGGGCTATGCAAACAGTACAGCCCTCAATGCTCGTACCCAAACATAAAAAAAGATACAGAAATTCTGTATCTTTTTTTATGCAAATGACTTTACATTTTTGTAAAATATCATTTTTTTATGAGTACCCAAATAATATTACAAAAATGTAAATTTATTGTTGTATTTTTTATATTATATTTCAATATGTTATATATTATA
>CAJTMS010000034.1 GCA_910577155.1 uncultured Mailhella sp. | reverse complement strand
AAAACACGGAGAAAGCAAAAGGGATTGGGCAGAAAACCGGTAATAAAAGAGCCTTTGGGGAAATTTTTTAATTCTATAAAATTTGTTGAAAAATTTGTTCTTTTCCCCTATGGTGAAAAGCAAGAGAAAATTCCCGCAGGGGGCAGTCCATGAGAAAGCTTTTTCTATTTGTTTTTTTTGTTTTGTTAGGAATGCAAAGCGCTTGTGCAGCCAATCGGCATGCAGGTGTGCTTATTGAGGATAATTCCTCTCAAAAATCTGCACAACAGACGCGAAAAACGATTTTTTTAGAACAAAAACGTGAATCCTCTGCGTATGCAACGATGATTTACAGCGAGCTTAAGATGTATATTGAAAATGCTCTTGCTGAGAATGATTTAATGGTGACAAAGAATAAAGAAGAAGCTGATTATATCGGTTTAGTGGATTTTGGTTCACAAGGCAGTAAAACAATTACAAAAACAATTTATAGACCCCATTACGAATATTATCATGATTATCCCTATGGAGCCAGTTCCTATGACCATTACGGAACAGGCATGTATGCTAATACAGGCTCTGAATATTATACAAAAAAATATCAGATTTATCCTCATTATTTAATCCTGACTTGTTATGAACAAAAACTGGGTAAAACGGGTATGGCTTGGGAAGTAGAGATTATTTATAATAGTAAGTATGATGATTTTAGGGTAAATATTCATGATTTAATTGTACCTTTGGCAAAAAATATCAGAGATGCCATGTTATGGCAAAATGTCGTTCGCTGCGAATTTGATAATTTGGATTAAAATTTTTGCCATGGTATGGCAGCTCTGTTTTTACACTTTAATGATATGTCGCAGGGTATGGGCAAAACGATATATTGCAAACCGTATGACGGGTGTTTATGGTAAAACGTATTGTTATTCTTTTGTGTTTTGTGCTGCTGAGTGCCTGTTCCATGAAAAATCCTTTTTCAGCGGATACTCTTGTACAGCAAAATCAAGAAGCGATTAAAACACAATTAACTCGGAAATACCACAATACGCTGAACCTTGAACAGGTTATTGCTTTGGCAAAAGAGCGGAATTTGGATTTACAAATAGCGCGGATAAAACAGGAAATAGCGCAAATTGACAAACAAATTGCTGTTGGAAATTTATTGCCGCAGGTCAATATTTTAGCTGATTATACGAAAAATTATGATCAGCTGCATTTGGATTTTCCTACAAAACTCCTCGGATTTCCTCATAATTTAGCTGTACCAATTCTTGACAGCAGTTTTTATGCGTATGCTTTTAACGCACAAATTCCTGTTTTTGTGCCAAGTCTTTGGTTTTTAGTCAGTGCCAAAAATAAGGGACTGGATATCCGGACCCTGTTAACATCCTTGAGTGAAAAGCTCGTTGCTTTGAGCGTTATGAGTGAATATTTTTATATGTTTTCCTTAGCCGGCGAAGAAAATGCCTTGCTCCATGAAAAACTGTCTGCTGAAGAATTAGTCCGTCAGGCAAAGATATCTCTGCGGACAGAAAGTATACTTCCATGGGAATTTGACGAAGCGACTGCCTATTTTTTATCAAAAGAGTTAGCATTACAGCAGAATAAACGCGAGCAGGAAATTGCCTATTTCCATATTTTGCAAAGTTTGCATGTACCTTTTGATGTTCAGATTACTTTTTTGCCCTTGGAAAAAGAAATTTTCTCTTTACCCAATTTGGAAAATTGTATCTTCCAAGCTTTGGAAGAAAATGAAAAATGGAAAATTTCCGCACTGTCCCTGAAAATTCGAGAAGATGTTAAAAAAAGTGCCATAAGTGAATTTTTGCCAAAAATTATTTTAGGCGGCAATATATTCAGCTTTGATAATAATTTGCTGTTGGAAGATAATGCAAGTTTTCTTTCGCTTTTTGGGTTATTGAGTGTATTTAATGGGTTTAAAACAGTTAATGAATATCGCAAAGCCCTGCGGCAGGAAAAAATTGCAGAACTTGAACTTGTTAAAGAATATTGGACTTTGATTTCAGAAATTCATTCTGCGTATAATAGCATGCAAAATGCACGGGAACTTTTTGGTGTTGCAGAAACAAATTTGCAGGCTATGGAAGGAAAATTTAAACAAAAACAGGCGGAATATAAGCATGAACTTATTGATTTAAAAGAATATTATTCTGCATTAAAGGAATACCATGAAGCAATAAGTTTTCATGAAAAAGCCTATTTTCAATATCGTTTGGCAGTGGGAACACTGGCAATTGCCATGGGGAAAAATCCTTATCAATGGAATGACGTTCAAAACCCAAGTGGGAATATTATGGTTCAACAATGAAGAGAAAAAAATGTATTATTCATAACATATTGATTTTTTTATGTTTATTTTTTGTCGCCTGTGAAAATAAGGAAAATACGAGTATACGCCCGGTTGCAGTGTATACGGTAGAGGAAAATGATAAAGAATTTGTGGTAAAATTTCCTTCACTTGTGGAAGCCGGCAATGAAGCTGTTTTATCGTTTAAAGTTGCAGGTCCCATTTTGGAATTTCCCCATGAAGTGGGAGCTTTTGTTGAAAAGGGGCAAATGCTGGCAAAGCTTGATGAGCGTGATTATAGGGTGCAGCAAAAATCCAGTGAAGAAAAAATGCTTTCTGCAAAAAATGCATATCTTGGTGCAAAAGCTCAGGCAGATAACGCCCGCAAGCAATTTGCCCGTTTTGATGCTCTGTATAAAGAAAATGCGCTTGCAAAGAAAAAATATGATGAAGCCAAAGCCATGCTTGAGGGTGCAGATGCAAAAGAAAAAGCAAGTTTTGCAGCGTATCGGGAAGCAAAGCAAGGCTATGTGAACAGTGAAAATCAAAAAGCGGATACGCTGCTGCAAGCCCCTTATGCCGGGTATATCAAACGAAAATTTGTAGATGTGGGTACTGTGGTTTCACCTGCTATGCCTGTTTTATCTTTTTCTTCTGACGGCAGAAAAAAAGTGCAAATTAATATTTCCCAGAATGACATGCAGTATTTCAGGAAAAATCCGCAATGTTTCTTTGTGTATAAGGATAAAAGATATGCCTTGTCCGTTCAAACTGTCGGCAAGGTAAAGCAAAGTTTTGAACTTGTTTATCCGGTTGTTTTTTATATAGAAAATGATGAAGATTTGCTGGTGGGTACAGAAGGGACTGTTTATATTTATTATGTCAATGATAATTCCCGAGCTTTGCATGTTCCGGTGGAGGCAGTATTTGAGAAAAACGGACAAAGTAATGTTTGGATTTACCGTGAGGAATCCGTACATTTAAAACCTGTCCAAATTTTACGGGCAGAAGAAAACGGCATTATCATTGTTGAGGGATTGGATCTTGGAGATGCTGTTGTTATAAAAGGTGTGCATGATTTATACGAGGGACAGAAGGTCAGGATTTTAGAAGAGTTTTCTGCAACAAATATCGGGGAAGTTTTATAGGCAGACTATGAAATTTATTGATTACTCCATAGATCATCCTCTTGTTATCCGCTTTTTGGTAATATTGCTTATTATCGGGGGTATTTTTTCGTATATCCAACTTGGCAAGCTTGAAGATCCGGAATTTAAAATTAAAGAAGCGTTGGTCATAACGCTGTATCCGGAAGCTGACGCCCACAGCGTGGAATTATATGTTACCGATGTCATTGAACAGGCACTGCAAAAAATCCCCAATATTGACTATACGCAAAGTGTTTCAAAACAAGGCTATTCACAGGTAAAAATTAAACTGAAAGAGTCTATTCCTCCCCATGAGCTTGACCAGTACTGGGATAATGTGCGTAAAAAAATTGCCGATGCAAAGCTCAAATTGCCTGTTGGCGCGATTGACCCCATTGTTTTGGATGATTATGGGGCAGTATACGGGATTTTTTTAGCCGTTACTGCGGATGATACCTTTTCTTTACAGGAATTAAAAAAATATACGGAATTTGTGACGAAAACCCTTAATGCCGTGGACGGCGTGGCGCAGGTTTCCGAGTTCGGAAAGGTGGAAAATGCCCTTATTGTGGAGCTGGATAAGGAAAAAGTCCATGCCATGGGATTAAATCCAAAGACCATTGTTGCGTCTTTATTTTTGGATAATTTGATTACCGGGGCAAGCTCTGTTGATTTTGGAAATTTGCGTATTCCTTTGCGTTTGACCAATAAAATCGATACCAAGGAAAAGCTGGAAGATCTGATTGTTTTTTCCCGTGAGTTATCCGATGGTTCCGTACAGATTGTGCGATTGAAGGATATTGCGGAAATTGCCCGAGGTATTGTTGAGCCAGTGACCCAAAAAATGTTTTATAACGGCAAACGTGCCATGGGTGTTTCCCTTTCTCCGGAAGCAGGCAGCAATGTGGTGAAAACAGGCAGAATGATTGATGAAAAAATTGCAGAATTACAAGAAAAACTGCCTGTGGGGATTAATATTGAAAAAGTCTATTACCAGCCGGACCTTGTCACCAACGCCATTCGTAATTTTGTTTGGAATTTGCTGGCTTCTGTTGTGACGGTGGTAGGAGTGCTTCTTTTTACCATGGGCATACGAAGCGGTCTTATTATTGGAAGCGGGCTTGTTTTTTCCATTTTGGGCACACTTATCATGATGCTTTTGCTGCATATTGATTTGCAGCGTGTATCGCTTGCTGCGTTTATTATTGCCATGGGTATGCTTGTGGATAATTCCATTGTGGTTGTGGACAGGGTACTTGTATTGAGAAATAAAGGTGTTCCTATGCGTGAAACCTTGCTTGAGTCTACGAAAAAAACGGCTATCCCCCTGCTCGGGGCAACAGCCATTGCCGGTTTAGCCTTTTTGCCCGCGTATTTAATGCCTACGTATTTAGGTGAATATGTGGGTTCTGTTTTTCTGGTGGTAGGTATTTCCCTTATGCTGAGCTGGGTGCTTTGTTTGACGCAAACACCTGTATACTGTGAAACTTATTTATCCAAGGTGCAAATTTCCCCTCCTTCAGTGCGCGAAAGAAAATTTTACCGCAAATGCAGGCGTATTTTATATGTGTTATTGAAAAATCAAAAGAAAACGCTGGTATTTACCTGTTTGGCATTTTTGCTTGCCATGCTGCTTTTTTTGTTTATTCCAAAAATTTTCTTTCCTCCTTCTGACAAAAAAGGTTTTACCGTAAATCTTTGGGTATCTGAGGGAAGCCGCATAGAGCGTGTTGAAAATATAGGAAAAAGTGTTGCAGAATTTATCAAGGAACAAGAAGGAGTAAGCTCTGTTGTCCTTGCAACAGGCGCATCAGTGCCCCGTTTTTATGTGGCAGTCATTCCGCAGTCTCCCAATACTTCCTATGCTCAGCTTGTTGTAAATCTTGATGATATTAAGTATCTAGACGAGTTAAGTGCAAAAATCTCCGATTTTGTCGATAATTCTTATCCGGAAGTAATGCTCGGGATTAGGAAATATCCCAATGGAACACCCGTGCCTTATCCCATAGAACTTGCTTTTTCCGGTCCTGATCCGCAAGTTTTACGGGAACTTGCAGACAAGGCCATTTCAATATTCCAAAAAAATTCCCATATTTCCAGTGTCACGACAGACTGGCGGAACAGGCTTATGGTTTGGGAAGGAGAATATTCTGATGTGTTAGCAAAACTTGTGCGGGTTATGCCCTCTGATGTGGCTGTTGCGCTGATGGCAAATGGTGACGGCATTAATATTGGCAAAATAAATGAAAACGGCAATGTTGTTTCAGTGATTTTGAAACAAAATTTACAGGAGGGAAGCACTGATCTTTTGAATATCGGGCAAACTCCTATTTGGGGCATGAATACCAATGCCTTGCCCTTGTCTTCTGTGCTGCGCAGTGAAAGCATGAAATTTGAAGAAGGGCAGATTTGGCGAAGAAACAGGGTGCGTACCCTGACGGTGCAGTGTGAGGTTGCTTTTGATTCCATGCCTGATACTGCACGCAATGAGGTACTTGCTGACATTGAAAAAATATCTTTGCCCAAGGGCTATTCCATGTTTTGGCTTGGGGAGCACCATGAGCAGACCAAAAATGTTTTTGCCATATTGGACTATGTTCCTGTTGCAGGGCTTTTTATGCTGATAATTTGCGTCCTGCTTTTTGCTGATATCAAAATTCCGTTTTTGATTTTTCTTTCTCTGCCTTTTGCGTTTATCGGCATTATGCCGGGACTTTTGCTTTTTGGCATGACCTTTGGCTTTATGTCCATTGTGGGAACCGTATCGCTGACAGGCATGATGATAAAAAATATTATTGTGCTGGTTGATGAAATTAATTATGAAATTAAGGAGCTCAAAAAAAATCCCTTTATTGCCTTGATTGATTCTGCTGTCAGCCGTATTCGTTCTGTTTCCTTGGCGGCTATAACAACAATTTTTGGCATGCTGCCCTTGCTTTTTGACCCCTTATTTGGCGGTATGTCTGCAACAATTATTTTCGGTTTATTTGTTTCTACTATTTTAACCTTATTTATTTTCCCTGTGCTGTATGCTTTTGCGTACAAAATTTCATTAAAACGATAAAATGTATTTTGTTGGAAAAAGCAATAGGAAGCGATGAAAGTGATTGCCAAATAACTTTTTGTCATTATATCCGGTTCTTATAAAATCAACCTGATAATATAACAAAGCGAAAAAACATAAAAAAGACTTTCTCAAAATGAGAAAGTCTTTTTTATGTTAATTTACCGCAGAGTATTAATTTTGTTCTTTCCATTCGTGATTGACACGGCTGATGACATCTTCAATGGTTTCCACCTGATCGGGAGAACAGACCCCGATTAGCGGCTGGTTAACGTCAATATTTTGATTATGGTCAAAATAAACTTGATAAATAATCCCGTTTGGTCCCGTATAAGAAAGGGGAACTTCACGCTTCATGCGGGAAACAATAAATAATTCCATGCCGTTGGTGACCGTAACAGAGCGGCAGCCATAAACTTTAACTTTTGTGTTGATATCAGGAATAAAATAATATTTGGCTCGTTCCGGCGCATAGAAAAGATGCAGCGTCTTTTGCAAAATGGTATTGATGACTTCTTCTTTGGTGAGAAAATGGCGTAACACACCAATTTCAACTCCGGATTCAACAAAACGGCTGTCATATTCCCTATGGAGTTTTTGAATCATCCCTTTTTGACAGGCATGAATAAAACGAGGATTATTTTCACGAGTAATAACAGCGATTTTTGTTCCCGGAATTTCTCTGAATTCACCCGTTGCATCTATAACGTTATCCCCTTCCTGAATATTGGAAAATTCAATAATCCCGGTATGAGGCGTGCGTATGCTCAAATCCTTATAGGGATGCTGTTTGATTTCTTCTAAAAGTTTTGTAATATCTAACATAGTATGTCCAATGACTTATCTGTAATAAAGGTTTCGTCCGCCCATGGTGAGTAATGCCTGTTTTAAATTGGTACGCATGTCGCGTCTGTCCCAGACCCCTTGAATATGTCCGCGTGAGAGGGCTTTATAGCAGTTATGGTGATCAGGGGGAACATCAATGCCTGTTGTATTTTTAATAACGGCAGGACCGGCAAAACCAAGGTTTGAAGAACGCATGGCAAATTGATAGTGCGCACAGCCAAGAAAACTTGCAACAGGTCCGCCAAAGCTGTTGGTATCATAAATGACAAGATACAATCCTCCTGCACGAAGATAGCGGCGGACAGCAATGGTGACGCGGGGCATTTGGATAACGCCGTGGGTACCTTCCTGAATACGGATACCGGCTGTGCCATGAGAATAAATAATCAGAGGATACCGTTTTCTGCGGGCTCTATCAATGGCGGAAATAAGCTTTGCCCCTTCTGCCGCGCCAACGGAACCTCCTCTAAAGGGAGCAGCCAAAATAGCCACAACGCAGCGTATGCCGTCAAGCCGAGCTTCATAGGTAATGCAGGCTGATTTTAATTTTGTTTTTTCCCTTGCTTCTTTTAAACGTTCGTCAAGGGTTGGGAAATTCAAAGGATTACCGGCTTCCCATTCATTATTAAATTCGTAAATAGAATTTTTATCAAAACAGTTATACATAAACCATTGGTATTCCATTTTGAAATGGTGACCGCAGTTTGTGCATACTCCTGCAAATTCATTGTAAAGATCCGGTGCCCATAAATCAACGCAGCCATAGGTGGCGGTGTTGGTACACGTAACAGCCCTGTCTTCTTTTGCTCTGGGGCTGACCCATGTCCATGCTTTTTTTCGGCTGTCTTCATCTTCCCATTTTGAAAGTGTTGTCAGTTCTTCTTCTGCGACCTGATCAATACGGCGTACTTTGTTATAGGCATTTTTAAACGGTTTTGAAGTCTTGCGTTTGAAACTGAGCCATTCCGCTTCAATTTCTTCTCTAAGGCGCTGATAGTTTTTGCGTTGGCGATGATAAATATCATAGACAAGCCTGTTATACACTTCACGCCACTGTTCAGCCCATGTATCAGCCAGTGCCCCGAGTATGCTTTGCCTGTTGATATAGCTTTTCCGTGACATGCGGATAAATTTATGCTGTCTTTCTTCGATTAAATCACTGCGAAGACTGCGTTTAATATGCCAGCGGACAAAGGTTTCATCAAGATTGGTATCCGGATTTTGAATACGGTGGAGTTTGCTGAAATTAAAAATAGAAAAACCATTGGAGGTGAGCATAATTTCATCTGTTGCACGGATAATTTCCTGACGAAGGGTACGGAAAAAATCATAATGATGAGGTCTTGCCCCTAAGAGAGGTTCTTGTACTATTTTGTCAATATAGCCAAAGGATAAGTTATCCTGCGCTGTTAAATGCAAATTTTTTGCACAGCGTTCCACAAGTTCCGCACTTGCCCGTTCACCGCGTTTTAATCTTCCTTCAATGGCAGCAGCTCCTTCCGGAGAAATAACGGAATAATAGCCATGAGAAAGCATAAGGCGTTTATCCGCAAGTCCAAAGGCTTCGGCGCCTCCTGAACCGCCTTCGGAAATAAGGGCAACAATAGGAACAGACAATCCAGCCATTTCATAAATATTTTTGGCAATTTGCTGTGCAGCTCCGGGATATTCTTCAACAGGGTCGCCGCCGGGAGTAAAAATATAGGAGTGAATGGGGATACCTTCAGTTTCAGCTACCTGCATATAGTGCAAAGCTTTGGCATTACCCCAAGGTTTAGCGGATCCGCCATTTCTGAATTCTTCGCCGTGTCCTTTTTCATGTCCGATAACCATGACAGACTGGTGATAAGTTTTTTTGCCATAATGGCGGGTAATATAGGCACGGGCAATGAGCACGGCTGGGTCGTTGGTATGTTCGTCCTGTCCGCCAATTTCCGTATAGTTGTCGTAGACGTTTTCAAGTATATCTTTTAAACAAATGCGCTGAGGGTGACGAACAATGCGAACTTTGTCCATGGGGGTCAGTTTCGCTTCGAGCTTTTTCTCCATGAAATTGAAAAGCTCTTCAAGCGTTTTCATCATTTCATCAGCATTTTGTGCATCACATTCTTTGAGCTCGTTTAAACGCGTTTCCAGAAGGTTAATATCTTCTTGATGCTTGCCGGCAAAAATATCTTTTATATAGGTTAATCTGTCTGTTAACTGTTGTATTTCTTTTGATAATTCCATACTATTACTCATTAAAATTTCAAAATTCTCTCTGTGTTGGCAAGCAGGAAGGGAATATTGGATTTGAGGCTTTCGCCTTGGGAATTGCTGCCTGCTATGACAAGTGAATTGAGAAATTCTTTTCCTCGTTGTTTTGCATTTTCAAGATTAGTTCCCCAAACAATGCCTAAAGCTAAATTGGGGTCAAATTCGGTAGGAATGGTATAGGGATTTTCTTTGCTTACTTTTGGCAAATGGGTGTGCATGGAAAGCCATGGGGCTTTTTTGTAGCTGAAGGTTTCAATATCGCCCACCCATGGGGTGAAATTATGTTCTGTATCTTCTGCAATAATGCGGTATTCAATCCCAATTCCGTCAAATGTGATGTCTTTTTGTGTGTATCCGAGCGGTTCGCCCAGTCCTGTTCTGATTTGTTCGGCAATAAGGTCAACGCCGGTTTTTCCTTTTATCCGGGAAATGGCAGCAGAAACGCCATTTTCAACCTGAATACGGGTATTGACTTCCATCAGGAAAGGATTTCCTTCTTTGGTAACAATCCATTCCCATGTTCCCACACTGTCATAATTGACTTTGCGTGCAAGGGTAAGGGAATGTTCGATAATATCTTCCATAACCTTATTTGCATCAAAGGTATACCGGATGGTTTCAGGGGCAAAACCGGGGGCAATTTCAATACGCTTTTGCAGACCTGTTGATTGGATTGAGCAGTTTCTTGTGCCAAAGTGGACAGGATTTTTTCCTGACCTGTCTGCAATAATTTGTACTTCAAGGTGATTAAAATTCGTAATTCTTTGTTCAATCAAAACGCCGTCATCTTTGAACTGACGCATGGCATAGTTTCTAATTCTTCTGTAAATGGAGCGGAATAAATCAATATCATGGATTTCTTCAATACCCATTCCACCGCCGCCCGCAGAGGCTTTGACTAACACCAAAGGTTTTTTAACGCCTTGCTGGATTTGGAAATCAAAAAGGGTGCGGGCAATTTTTTCTGCTTCACTTTCATCATAAATAGGCTTGTCTGAACCGGGGACAGTCGGAACATTCAAACTTCTTGCAATACGTTTTGTATTGATTTTATCCCCAAGCTCACGGATAACACGCCATGAGGGACCTAAAAAAACAAGCGGACGTGTTCTTTCCGTTACACGGCGGGCAAAGCGGAAATCTTCGGCAAAAAAGCCATAGCCGGGATGAATGGCGGTAGCTTCTGCAATATCGGCAACACTTAAAATTTCATTTGCGTCATGATAGGAACTGATACGGTAAAGACTGTTTTCATCGCCCAGTTCTTTGGCTAATTTTACGTGACCTGAATGTATATCTTCTTGTGTGTAGACAGCAACAAATTTTAAACCAAGTTTACAACATGCTTGAATAATTCTAACGGCAATTTCACCGCGGTTAGCTATGAGGACTTTATGTTGTTTTTCCACAGAAAAATCCTTTGAAAAGTAAGTATAGTGGCAGTGTAAGAAAACTTACATTAAGTTGGAAGCATTTTATGCTTAAAAATAAAAAAATGCAAAGTTTTTTTTCTCTTAAAATAAATTTTAAAATTAAAGAAAACAGTATGTTATACTAAACAGCTATTTTATTCGGATTGGAAATGAGAGATTATTCGCAATGGATTCTGTCGTCAATTTCAGGGAAAAAATTTTCATCATCTTTGTGTTCTTCACTGACAAATAAATGACAAAAACAGGCGCCAAATTCTTTCACGTCAATATTTCTATAGGCACAAGGGCAAATGGTATGCTTATCGAGGGTTTCGTCGTTGTTTGCAAGGCGGCAGGGACAGTTTAAATATCCGTACATATCGAGGTTTTTGAGTAATCCATCAATAATTTCCATGCAATGTTCATGATTTTTATGAAGATAATATCCTTTTTTTTCATCTTCTTTCAAAAGAGCATACAGTTCTTCAGGACTCATTTTAACAGTGCCTCCCTGAGTGCTTGTTCTCTAAAACCTGTAATAATTTGTCCATTTGCAAGGCGTATGGTTGGATAGGAACCACGCGGATTGTAAATTTTTAATTTTTCCAATAAAACTTTGTACAATTCACGAGGATAGGAATCAATATAAATAAGCGTGTAGGGAACGTTATGCTCGTCTAAAAATTCTCTTGTTTTTTTGCAATGGTTGCATGTTGTAAGAGCGTAAATAAAGGTGTTTGGCACATTTTCCGGTTTGAGTGCCATTTTATAAAGCGTTTGCTCTTCCTGTGACAGTCTGTTTAAAACATCTTCAATAGGTTCTTCTTTTATTTGTTTGCTTTTGAAATAAAAAATTCCAAAAAGAATAAGAAGAAATCCAATAATAACAAGTAAATACGTTGCAGCCACGTTAGCCCTCTAAACCTTGTTGATATTTTATATTTTTCTTTGTTTTATCCTATCATAATTATATGAAAAGTCTAGTATATTCTTATTTTGTTAAAAATTCCCGCTGCCTGAAAATTTATTTTTTCTTTTTTGCCTTGGTATTATTGGTGTTATTCTTAAAAAATGGAGTTGTTGTTTTATGTCCTGTTGTTTTTGGCTTGGGGGAAGATGCAACTTTTTTGCCTGTTTTTAAGAGTAACTTTTCTGTTGTATCGGTAATTTGTTCCGCTTCTTTAAGATTTTTATAGGGACTTGTTTTAAGTGTGCATAAAATTGCTTTTGATTTAAAATCATACGTCATTTTAGGAGGAAATTTTACTTCGCACAAGGTTCCTGTGGGGACAGCAGCACTGTCAAGAATAAGCAGCAAGCCTTTTTCATGACACGCATAACGGGCTCTGCCCCGATAACGGGGAACAACAAAGGCATCGGAAATAATCCGTGCTTTATGATCGCTTTGTTCCTGTTTCACCAGCTTTTGCGCATGCTCTTTTTTAGCAAGATAGAGGTAGGATAAGCTGACAGATTCTTTATCCAGACCTGCTTTTTGGGAGAGTTCCTTGAGTTCTTGGGGAACAGAAGCTGCTTTTGCATTAAAATGGCACCATGCATTTTGTTTCTGGGATTGTTTGGCTAAGGGACAGGAAATGCCATGGGGACAAGGGCTGATAATTTGGCAGGGAGCTTCTTCATTTTGTTCCATGGAGGCATTATCCTCAAAAGAAAAGTTTTCCAATTCGTCTTCATCTCTTTCCTGTATTTCTTCTGTCACAAGGGTACGGAGAATTTGTATCATTCTTGCCCCTTGTCTTGTTCCCGGTTCAACAACAAATATTTTTCCCGTATCGTCAAGCAGTTGGCATGCATTATCAAAAATGTGCCTGATTTGTTCAAAGGTTGAAATTTTTTTCTTTTCATCTCCTTCGTTGAGAACATTTCCCATGGTAATCAAGGAAACAGGCGTATGAATTTGGCGTAAAATTTTATGATTGGGTGCACGGACAAGTTCCACTTTCCAAGGACATTGGGGTGCAAGTTCCTGACGCAGCATTTCAAAAAGATTTTTGCCAATTTGCAGGGGCTGCGGGGCAATATCGGAACAGATAAACGTAATTTCTTTTTTGTGCAAATCTTTTCGGGAAAGAAAAAGAGCCAGCGGAATAGTCAAAGGTCCTGAACCCAAGTCGGCAAAGGTGCATTTTTGCGGAATCGTGCCCAGATTGATTTGCGGAAATAATTTACACAAACGGATTAAATTCCAGACCATAAAATAATGCACATAGGCAGAAACCAGCCGTGGATTTGTCCAATAGGGATGAGAAAGCATTTCTCTTTCCGTGGTGAGATATTCGGATAATTCTTTGCAGGCATAGGGCAGTTCCTTTTTTTGGCTTGGCTTCATGGGGATAAGCCGGGAAAGGATAGGATAGAGAAGGGCAAAGCCTTTTTGCATAAAATCATCAAATTCAGAAAAAAGTTCTTTATTCATAACGACCTGCTTTAAAAATGCATATTGCTGATATACAGTGTATTGTACTCGTTTTGATTGGTTAAATCAATAATGTCTGCTTGTTCTGACAGTTTTTCCACTTTTTCAATGAGGTTTTTATCTGTATAATACGAAAATAAACCTTTGAGGGAAGAATTCCCGATTATTTTTGTTTTTGCCTTGCTGTTTTTCGGTAAAAATCCAAGATTTTCTAAAATATCAAGAGGAATATGAGAACTGAGGGATCCGGACAGGAAAATGGCATCAAGAGGATGTTTTTCTAAAAAAAGCTCAATGGCTGAGGAAAAAGCAGCCTTTACTTTTAAAATATTTTCAATATCTTCAGCGCAGAGATATAAATCATCAGTGACATAGAGGCGTTTTTCCGTATTTATCTCTTTGAAATTTGTTAAAATCTTTTTTCCCAAGGGGCTGAGCTCAGACCGGTTATTTTGAAAAAGTCCCTGTCTGGAGATACACTTGGTTGATAACAGGATATTGAGTAAATAAAGGTAAGCGGCGCCGCAAATAAACTTTGCTTTGCCTTTGCATGCGAAAGACAGCCCAAACGGATTGAGTGCAAAGGAAAGAATAATGTTTTCTCCTTCGCCGTGCACAGCGCTTCCGCAGCGCATGCCGACACCTTCAAGAGCAGGACCTAAGGGAACGCTTGCTCCGCAGACCTGCCCCTTGTGATAATAAATAAATTCACCGTTTGTTCCTAAATCAGCCAAAAGGAAATTTTCAAGATGAGGGTAAGTTTGAAGAATATAGGCAAGTCCTGCACAGGCGTCCGCCCCGATAAAAGCGCTCATTTGCGGTGGAATAAAAACAGGGGGCATTTTGTCAAACCGATACTCTGCATTGCCTTTATTTTCCAAATAATAGGGGGCTTCACGCAAGCCCTTTGTGTTTGCACCTAAAAAAAGTGCCGCCATGGAAGGATTTGCAGCAAGGTAAATTTTTTGTATCAAAAGGGCGGATTTTTCCAGCTGTACAATAATATTTTTGAAATATTCCAATAAAACAGTTTGCAGGCGGCTTGGTTTTTGTTTTTCCGTAAAATGTTCATAATAAAGCCGTGCCATGACGTCAGCACCTGCAAACATCTGCGGGTTTAAAATTTTTCCCTGAGTGAACAGTTTTTGTTCGTTTCGTACTTCAAAATCAATGGATGTTGTGCCAAGGTCAATAAAAAGCACTGCCGTTTGCCCCTCGAAATTCTCCGGCAAATGCAGGGAAACCTTTGTGGCATTTTGCTGTAAATCATCAAACATGGCAATATGAATATTGTCTTTTAAAGGGTGCTTGCATGCCAAACGAATGTTTTTTTCCTGTTCTTCCTGACTGAGGATTATTTTTTCAAACGGGGTCAGTTCCGGAGCAGGAGAAAGGTATTTTATCTTGCATCTTCCGCATTTTCCCATGCCCGTACAAAGGGGGCGGGGGGTGATTTGCGGCAGGCCGAAAAGAAATGCCGTATTGGTATTTTGCGGTAATTCTTCAAAATTTACAGTCAGTTCCTGATTCTGATATTGAATATGTATTGCCATATGATTTCCTTTTCCAAAATATATAAAATTTATTGCAAAAGAGCAAATATGACAAATTGATAAAAAAATGTATAGAAATAAAAAAAAAGGACGATATGTGTTTTGATTGAAGAATTACTTGACATTGTTGTTTGAGAATGTATATTTATTTGAAATAAAACAATTAAGGCGGTTTATATGAACAAATTTCTCGCTCAAGATGAAGTTGACGCCCTTTTGAACGGTTTGTCTGGTGGGGATTTGGATGACGAAGAAGAGGAAATAGAGGATTCTGACGGTATCGTGCCGTTTGACCTTGCGAACCAAGATAGAATTATCCGTGGGCGTATGCCTGTTTTGGAAATTATCAATGACAGGTTTGCCCGTCTCTGCACCAACGCCTTAACGAACACCGTGCGCAAACGCGTTGAAATATCTCCTATTTCTATTGATATGGCGAAGTTTGGGGAATTTATGCGTTCCCTTCCTGTGCCAACCAGTATTAATATTTTTAAAATGGAGCCGCTTCGCGGGAATGCGCTCATGATTATTGATGCCCGTCTCGTTTTCGCTCTTGTGGAAAACGTTTTCGGGGGAATGGGAACACAGTCTAAGATTGAAGGGCGTGAATTCACCCGCATCGAACAGGCTATTGTTGACAGAATTGTTCGCCTTGCCCTTGAAATTATGACTGAATCATGGCGTCCTGTCCATGAAGTTAACCTTGAGCTTATCCGTTCTGAAATTAACCCGCAATTTGCGTCAATTGTTCCTCCCAGTGATGTTGTTGTCGTTATTAACTACGAAGTCGAGCTGGATAACTCTCTTGGTTCCATGATTGTTTGTCTGCCTTACTCCACCATTGAACCTATCCGTTCAAAATTGAACGCAAACTACCAAACAGAACGTTTGGAAGTTGACCATGCATGGTCCGGACGGCTGAAAGACAGACTGATGGAAACACCCGTGGAATTAAAAATTGGCATTGGCAATACGCAAATTACCAGCAATCAGTTATTACGCCTGAAAGTAGGCGATATTATTACTCTGGATACGGATATTGAGCAACTGCTCCCGTGTACGGTAGAAGGGGTTACGAAATATTGGGGTATTCCCGGAATCGTAAAGGCCAATAAAGCATTCCAAATCGTCAGTGTTGATGAGCCCAGATATTCTTAGAATTTTTATAGTGTTGGCATGAAAATAAAAGGCGGCTTTTGCCGCCTTTTTTCTTATCTTGCCATTTGCATTAAGCGTTTAATTCTTTCTTCAATGGGAGGATGTGTGCTGAAAAGCGCCTGCATGCCGCCTGCATGCAGAGGGGTGACAATAAACATATTTTCTGTGGCAGGATTGGCACGCATGGGAATTTGTCTGCTGTAATTATTGAGCTTATTTAATGCACTGGCAAGAGCCTGCGGGTCAGAGCTAAAGCTTGCTCCCGCTTCATCAGCAAGATATTCGCGGGAACGTGAAATTGCCATTTGGATAAGACTTGCTGCAAGAGGGGCTAAAATCATCATGAGGAGTGCCCCCAAGGCGCCAAAGGCTCCGGAATTATTGTTATTGCTTCTTCCGCCAAAAAGGCTTGCGTAATAAAGCATATTGGCAAGAGAAGTAATGGCGGAACCTAAAACAGCCGCGCAGGATTGGATAAGAATATCCCTGTGGGCAATATGCCCGATTTCATGAGCAATAACGCCGCGAAGTTCATTTGTATTGAGGATTTGTAAAATACCTTGTGTTACCGCAACAACAGCATGTTCGGGATTTCTTCCTGTGGCAAACGCATTGGGGCTTGGGTCGGGGACTATATAAACTCTTGGCTTTGGAATACCTGCATTCCGAGCCAGTTCTTCCACAATTTCATGAAGCTGCGGAGCATCGCTTTTTTGTAATTCTTTTGCTTTGTATATTTTGAGAACAACAGAGTCAGAAAACCAGTAGCTAAAGAAATTCATTGCAACTGCAAGAAATAATGCGATAATCATTCCGGATTGTCCACCAATAAGTCCGCCAACAACGACAAAAAGAGCTGTTAACATGGCAAATAAGACGGCAGTTTTGATAGAACTTGTCATAGTATCTCCATAATTTTTATATGATGTTAATGTATATTTTCATTATTTTTAAAAATAGCGATAATTCCAAAAAAAACAAGTTTTTTTTAACGGTCATTTTTTGTTTTTTGCTGCATAAAAATTCCAAAAACAATAAATAACAGACCGATAATATTGATAAATTGTATTTGTTCGCCTAAAATGCATTGTGCCCATAAAAGAGCCAGAAAGGGAGAAATAAGCGGAATAGTGGCAATTTTGCTGATACTTTTCGTATACAAAATCGCTTTATCCCAAAGCAGAAAAGGAATAGAAAGTTCGAATAAACCTATGTAGCAGGTCGGCAGGAGCGCAGATTGCGGCCAAAGCAGCGTTTCTTGCTGAAAAAGCAAAGTACTAAGCCCTAAAAGCCCTGCTCCGAAAAAGCCTAAAAAAAGTTTGATATTGCTTGGAAGAGGATTTTTGGTATTGTAAATCCAGTAAAGAGCATACAAAAAGGTGCTCAAAAAAATACAAAAAAGACTGAGGCTGTTCTCTTCTTTCACCGTGGAGGCATTGCCCGTGCTAATAATAACAACACCGATAAACGCAAACAGAATCCAAAAAATTTCACGTTGTTTTAACGATTGTTTAAGAATAAGGCAGCCGAGCAGGGCAAGCATGATTGTCCATGCATAGTTAATGGGCTGGGCAATTTGTACAGGAAGTCCCGTATAGCCGATAAAAAGGCAGTTATAATACAAAAAGAGCATGCATGACAGTAAAAAACAGGAACAGTATTCTTTTCCCGAAAGAGAAAAAAGCAAGGATATTTCTTTTTTGAGAAGAAGATACAAAAATAAAATAACACTTGCAAAAAGCATTGCATAGGTAAAGACAAGCAAAACACTTGCTTTTGCAAGGGCAAGCTTAAAAGCCGTTGAAACCGTTGACCAAAGCAATACTGTGCCTAACGCATACAAATTGGCTTTTGACTGGCTGCCGAGCGGGGTGGATATCAGTTTTTGGCTTGGCATGTTAAAATAAATACGCTCCCTTGGGTAAGGAAGCGTATTTTGGTCATTTATTTTGTGTATTTTTTGATAATTGCCTGTGTTCCAAGATCCCCTTGGTTTTCATTTTCCATTTCTGTGTAAAGAGAACAAACTTTTTCCAGGATGGGGAGCCGGATATTTTTATTTTTACATTCTTCCAAAGCAATTTTCATATCTTTGACAAAATGTTTGATAAAGAAGCCCGGGGCAAAATCATGACTGCACATTTTAGGACCGTTATTGCTGACTTGCCAGCTTGCAGCAGCACCTGTTTCAATGGTTTTGAGCATAATTTCGGGATCAATGCCCATGGCAAGACAATAGCTGACAGCTTCGCATACACCTGTAGTATTGGCTGCAACAACAATTTGGTTTGCCATTTTGACGTGCTGCCCTGCGCCTGCTTTCCCTTCATAGACAATATTTTTACCCATAGCCTCAAAAACAGGACGGCAGGCGTTAAAAGCGTCTTCATCACCGCCAACCATAATGGCAAGCGTTGCATTTTTTGCCCCAATGTCACCGCCGGAAACGGGAGCATCAAGAGCTTTTAACCCTCTTGCTTTTGCTTTTTCGTAAATTTGTTCAGCAAGTTTTGGGCTAGAGGTGGTCATATCAACAAGATAGGCATGGTCGGGAGCATTGGCAATAATACCGTTATCAGCAAAATAGACTTCTTCAATGTCTTTTGGGTAGCCAATCATGGTAATAATGATGTCTTTGTTTTGGATACATTCTTTGATGCTGTCACAAACAACGGCTCCGTCCGCTTTCAACGCTTCTGCTTTTGCTTTGGTGCGGTTGTAAACACTGACTTTAAAGCCATTTTTTAAAAGGTTGCGAACCATGGATGCGCCCATGACGCCAATACCGATAAAAGCAATGTTTTTCATAGGTCTTCCTTGCTATAACTAGATTTTAATAAGTTCGTAATCCAAAGAGCCAAGCCCGATTTCCGCTGCGTATTCAATTTGATGATAGCCGTGGGTATGTTCCCAGCGATGGGTGAATTTATCAATGCCAACACCGTTATTTGTCATTGGATGCAGGCTTTGTGCCTGTGTAACAAGGTCATAGCTGGCTTTATCAATGGCAACAGGGTCAGTGGATGCTAAAATTCCGATGTCTGCAATCATGGGTGCGTCACTCCATGAAACGCAGTCACAGTCCGGGGTCACATTGAGAACAAAGTTGATAAAAATAACTTTGTCTTTTTTGTTTTCGACAGCGCCATAGGCATATTCGGAAATTCTTTCAACAAAAGCATTCAGTTCCGTTTCCCAGTTGGCAGTGATAGCTTTTGGTTCGCAAACAGTAATGCATTCAAAACAGCCGATACATTTATCAGGATCAGCCTGTGCAACTTTTTTGCCATTGTCAGTTTTTGTCATGCTGATGGCATGGGCAGGGCAAATCTTTGCACAGCTGGCACAGCCAATGCAAATATCATGATTCATGGCAACCCGTGTTTGGTGCTGGTCGCGTTTGCCCCAAAAAGAAGCACAGCCCATCGCAAGATTTTTAAGGGCACCGCCGAAACCTGCCATTTCATGTCCTTTGACGTGAGACAAAACAACCATGCTGTCAGCATCATGGATTTCGCGTCCAATATGGGTTTCTTTAAAATGTTTTAAATTAACAGGAACATCAACTTGGCTTTGACCGTTTAGACCGTCAGCAATAATAACAGGAGCGTCAACCGTGCAGGGAGCAAAGCCATGGGCATAGGCGGTTGCCAAATGGTCAACAGAGTTTTTGCGGGAGCCGCTGTAAAGGGTATTGGTATCGGTAAGAAAAGGTTTTGCCTTTTGCTGTTTGACTAAATCAACAACTTTACGGACAAGCTGCGGGCGTATGTGGGTATCATTTCCCATTTCCCCGAAATGGAGTTTGATAGCAGTTAAATCATCACGTTTAAGAATAGATTTTAACCCGACAGCCTCGCAAAGTCTTTCAATTTTAGCTGCCTTGTTGTCATCTTGTTTTCTGCAATGCATGTCTGCAAAATACACTTTAGATTTCATTTCAATCTCCTTATAGCGTTATGAGTTCATAATCTCGTGTGCCTAAACCAATTTTTTCACCATATTCAAAGATATGGGCACCATGTGTTTTTTCCCACCTGCGGGCAAATTTATCAACACCGATGCCGTTATTTTCCATGGGGGCTAAACTTTTTGCCTCTGTCACTAAATCATAACATGCTTTGTCAAGAGCAAGGGGATCTGTGGAAGCCAAAATGCCGATATCTGCCGCCATGGGTGCATCACTCCATGAAACACAGTCGCAATCGGGAGTAATATTCATTAAAAAGTTAATATAAAAAACTTTATCCTTTTTATTTTGGACAGCTCCGTAAGCATATTCCGCTATTCTTTCCACAAAAAGGGAAAGGTCTGCATCATGTTCATTCACAATGGCTTTTGGTTCGCAAACAGTTTGGCATTCAAAGCAGCCGATGCATTTGTTTCTGTCTACAAAGGCATGTTTTATGTCGTTTTCTTTTTTCATGCTGACAGCATGGGCAGGGCAAATTTTCAGGCAGCTTCCGCAGGCAACGCAGTTTTCCTGATTGACGCGAACTTTTGTGTCGTGCTGTTCACGTTTTCCCCAAAAAGACGCGCAGCCCATGGCAAGATTTTTTATTGCTCCGCCAAAACCTGCCACAAGATGTCCTTTGAAATGGGATAAAACTATCATGGAATCAGCTTCATAAATTTCTCGGGCAATAAAAGTTTTTTTGAAATAGTTTAAATTTTTGACAGGAACTTCTATGGCGTTTTTGCCGCGTAAGCCGTCAGCAATAATAACCGGTGCATTCATGGTTGCGGGATTAAAGCCATGAGCATAGGCGGTTTCCAAATGGTCGACAGAGTTTTTGCGGGAACCGGAATAGAGGGTATTCGTATCGGTCAGAAATGGCTTTGCCCCGGTCTGTTTCACCAAATCAACCACTTTGCGTACCAGTTGGGGACGCAAATGGGTATCATTGCCAAATTCTCCAAAATGGAGTTTGATTGCCGTTAACTCATTCTTTTTTATATAGTTGGATAAGCCGATGGCTTCGCACAGTTTTTCCACTTTAGCAGCTTTATTTTCTGCCTGTTTTCTGCAGTGCATATCCATGAAATAGACTTTTGCTTTCATCATATCCTCGCTACTTTGTATCAAAATAACCGCTGAGTTTGGCTAATTGTTCAAATTTGACTGCAGGTATTTTAGCGTGAGTTAATGCTGCTTGTAAAGTATTTAAAACTTCATTTCGCATGTTTTGCTGATAATGAAAACAATACGTTCCATTAAGAAAGCGGATACGAAAATCCGGGATATTTTCCCCAAAAATTTTTATCAATTCTTTTTCAAAAAAATCCTCGAGAATAATAACTTGCTGTAATATATTGTCTTTTATTTCACTGTGATATGGGAAACGGGTCAAAAGACATGGGCGGGCTTTTTGCTGATAATTTTCCAGTCCAAGGACTTTGCCCAGTTCCCTGATATCCTGTTTTGCAAAGTTGGCAAGGGCTAAGGGGGATTGAACGGCAAGTTCCTGCAAAGCCCTGAGCCCCGGACGGTAGGCAGTAGTGTCTTCTGCATGGGTGCCGTCACAGATAACGGAAAAAGATGTGTGTCTTTGAAGTGTTTTAAAGGTATGCAGTTTGCAGTAATAGCAGCGGTCTCTATGATTGCGGGAAACCTGTTCCAAAGAAAAAATATCAACAGGAACAATGTGTAACGAAAGTTCGTTCTTTTTGCTCCACGCTTTTAAATAGGTTGTTTCTTTTGCATCAATATGCTTGCCTGTGGCGTGAAAAAGAGAAAATTGACAGTTTATTTTTTTTGCAAAAAAGGCTAAAAAACGGCTGTCTAAACCTCCTGAACAGGCAATTCCAAAGGGCTGAGGATAATTTTTTAAAATTTCCCGTAAATGCAGAACCTTTTCTTGCAGGGGAAGAGGGAGATTTATAAAAAGTGTCTGATCATTCATAAACGTATCATACCAAAAAAGAGTATAAAAAACTTGTTTTATTCTCTCAAAAACTTGCCTGATTCTGCCAAAATCTCTGCTGCGGCAGTATAATTTTTGAAAACAATATTATTTTCTGAAGAGTTTTTGCTGCAGCTCTGCAACGGTTTTGACATAAAACGGAGAATTTTCTTCCAAAGGACAAAAAAGAGGGGCATAGCCGAGTTTCGTTGCCTGATTAAGCCTGATGGAATGGGAGCTGACAGGACGGATTTGCCCGTTTAAATCCACTTCCCCCCAAAAAACTGCCCGTTCCGGCAGGGGAATATCATAAAAAGAGGAAAGAATGGCGGCAACAAGGGCAAGATCCAAACCCGGTTCCTGTAAACGCATGCCTCCGCCGACCTTTGCATAAATATCTACCTGTCCGAAATTGAGCCGCAAACGTTTTTCAAGCACAGCCAAAAGCAGATGCAGGCGGTTGACATCAAAGCCTAAGCCTGTTCGTCTTGGTATGCTGAGATATGTTCTTGTGACAAGAGCTTGGATTTCAACGGCAAAGGGTTTTTGCCCGTCAACTGCCATAACAATGGCTGTTCCCGAGAGAGAGGAATCCCGTGCGTTTAAAAAGAAGGTTGACGGATCTTCAATGACTTCCAATCCCTTTTGTTTCATTTGAAAAACAAGAAGTTCCTGATTGGGACCAAAGCGGTTTTTCAGAACCCGAAGAACACGGAAAACCTGTTTTCTGTCTCCTTCAAGGGAAATAACCGTATCGACCAAATGCTCCAATAAACGGGGACCGGCCAAATCGCCGTCCTTAGTTACATGTCCGACTAAAATAAGGGTTGTAGTATTTTTTTTGCATACTTCCACAAGTTCCGTGGCACAGGCTTTGACTTGGCTGACATTACCGGGCAGTCCGTCTGCCATATCGGAAGAAAGAGTTTGTATGGAATCCACTATGAGAAGATCCGGGCTTGCCTCTTCAACAATATCAATAATGTCCTGCACTCTGCTTGTGGCAAGAGCAAGTAAGTTTTCATGGAGCACGCCTAACCGTTCGGCACGGGCTTTGATTTGCGGAAGTGATTCTTCACCGCTTGCATAGAGAACAACACGGGCTTTATGACTATTAATGCATACATTATTTTCCTTCTTGGTACCGGAGGCAACGGCACCTGCCAATTGGAGCAAAAGTGTTGATTTTCCTATGCCCGGCTCTCCTCCAACCAAAATTGCCGCTCCCGGAACAAGTCCATTTCCCAGAATTTTATCAAGAGCACTTAATCCGCAGCCAAAGCTTTCATGATTATCTAAATTGACATCTTGTAACGGTATGACATTATTTGTTTTTATTATTTTTTTGTGGAGAGAATTCGTCTTTTTTACCGCTGCGGGTTCAAGGGTGTTCCATTCTTTGCAATTCGGGCATTGTCCCTTCCATTGCAAGGATTCTGCCTTGCAGTTGCTGCAAATATAGACTTCTTTTATCTTAGCCATACG
>CAJTMS010000033.1 GCA_910577155.1 uncultured Mailhella sp. | reverse complement strand
AAATAAGCCCCGTTATGGGGCTTTTTCTTTTTGTAAAAAAACTAAAACCTATTTTATTTGCTTTCTGTTTCCTGTTCTTCATAATCATCATCGTTAAATTCCAACGTGAAAATTTCCCAGCTGGCAATAAAAAGTGTTGCCACAAGCGGTCCCACCACAAATCCGTTCATGCCGAACAGGCTAAAACCTCCAAGTGTAGAAAGCAATATCACATAGTCGGGAAGCTTTGTATCCCGTCCAACCAAAACAGGACGTAAAATATTATCCATAAGTCCGATGACAACAGCTCCGAAAAAGAGCAGAATACACGCATTCATTGTTTCACCAACAGCAAAAAAATAAACACAGACAGGAAGCCATACAATGCTTGCTCCAACCATGGGAATAAGGGAAAAAAACGTCATGACAACGCCCCACAATAACGCAGAGCTGACATTTAAAAAATAAAAAACAAGTCCTCCGATAAATCCCTGCACAATGGCAATAACCAAACTGCCCTTTATCGTTGCACGGGTAACTTCCGAAAATTTTGCAAAAAGCAATTGTTCTCTTTTGTGTCCTAAAGGCAGTGCTTTATGCAGTTTGGCAATAAGTGATTTGCTGTCCCGCATCATAAAGAAGGCAATATAAAGCATGATACAAATCTGAACAATAAAGGAGATAGTTCCCTGCCCGATATGTACTGTTTGTGCTGCAATATATCCGCTGATTTTTAAAGCATATTCACTGATTTTTTGTGTGATGAGTCCGGGTTCAATATTTAATTGCTTCAGCATATCCTGTATAAAAGGATATGCTTTTTGGATTTCATCAAGGTATTGGGTTAAATTTGTTGAACCGGAATTTAAAGCTGTATAAATTTTAACACATTCACCAATAACGGAACTGATAATAAATAAAAAAGGCAAAACCACAATCAGTGCACAGCAGCCAAGCGTACAAAGCGTTGCAAGGTTTTTCCATTTAACATGGTTAACAAAATACTTTTGCAGCGGAGCAAAAATAATCGCCAACGCTATTGCCCAAAAAATCGCCCCTGAAAAAGGCATTAACAAGAGAAAAAACAATAAGCTAACAAATGCTAAAAAAAGCAAAAAAGACCGAAACTCAAGGGAGTGCTGCATGGTATAGCCTTTGCTCAATAGAGAGAAACAGATGCTCCTTAAACAATTCTTCCATCACTGGAAAAGGTTTTTACAATCAGCAACACATCCATGCCGCTGTCTTCAATAGCTTTTTTTACCATATCTTCAATACCGGTACAGCAGTGAAAAGACATTTGGGTGACAATAATTTTTTTTGTGGAATTATATTGTATTATTTCTGCTAATTTATCAGAATAATCACTATCATTAAGTTGAGGGCAAAAGATAAGTACGATTCTCCCTTGGATAAATTCATGATGGAAATTTCCATAGGCAAAAGCAGAACAGTCTGCAGCAATCAGTAAATCTGCATTTTTTAAAAATGCATTTACAGGAACCAAATGCATTTTTAAAGGCCATTGCGTGAGTTTTGAATATATTTGTGAAGGATTTAAAATTTTGTCCTGCAATTCTTTTATGCTATTGAAATTTATATCAGATTTGACGCAGGATTTTTGGTTATGTTTATTTCTTCCATTATAGGGCAATGCTTCTCTTTCAACAAAGCTGATTGCATTCTGAGGACAGGCAGGCAAACAATTTCCCAGCCCGTCACAATAATCATCACGTATAAGTTTTGCTTTCTTATTTTCAATGACAAGGGCTGATTCATGACAGGCACTGACACAAAGTCCGCATCCATTGCATTTTTCTTCATCAATAACAATCAATTCTCTAATCATTATCTATCTACTCCAAAATTTTAATCCTATCTTACAACTTGCAAAAAAAAATAATTTGACTATACTTTGCACGCAGTAAAAATAAAATCAGCCATGATAATTTATTTAGTTAATTGCTATTAGTCCAAATGTCAAGTAAAACTTGAAATTACACCACCGAACTAAATGATTACAAGGAAAGGATGAGTATGGAAAATTTAATGCTTTTCTTCATTATTCTTGCAGTATCAAGTACTTTTATTGCTTTATGCAGCCTTATTCTTCCCCAATATACAGCATTTTTTATGAAAAAGCCAACAACGGGAAAAGCGCTTGTCTTTTGGTTTGTTATGTCCCTTGCTGCAAGCTGTATTGTTGCCTATTTAAGAACAAAAGTTTAAAATATGAACTGGTTTTCCCACAGGGTTTTTGCTGTTGGTGCAGCAGCCGCGTGTAAATTTGATTTATTAGGAATTGCTGCCAGTTATTTTGGTTCAACCATACCGGACAGTATTGACTTTTTTCTGACAAAAATTGGTTTTGATTTTAATCGGATTCACAGAAAACACAGTCATGCATGGATATGGTATGCCTTGCTCTTATGGTGTATTTGCTACTTTATTTTTCCGCTGCTGCAAAAATACAGCAAAGAAATACTGCAGTACAAAGAAATTTGCTATGCATTTTTTCTTGGTATTTTTTCTCATATTTTTACGGATATGCTTACAATAAAAGGGGTTCCGCTTTTTCTCAATCCCAATAAAAAAATTGCTGTTAAACTTGTAAAAACAAATGGCTGTTCCGAACAGGTTTTTACCTTTCTCTTTTTTGTAGCTGTCTGTTTCTACCTTTATTTCACAAAAAATCCTTTTGTTGCTTCAGCTATTGAATTTATCCATAGTCTGTTTTAAAATTACCCTGCACTGTGATAAATATTTCTATCACAAATTTTAATGCGGATTTAATTGTTCTGCAGTCTATCTATTTATTTTTATATTTCTGCACACGATACCGAAGAGCGACAATTTCCAGAAATTGGGCTAAATCTTCGCTGATTACCCGTGTAATAATTTTAAAATCACTGTTAAATTCTTTTGGGCTTGATGAGGCTAAACAGAGGACAGCCGCAATATTTTTTTCCACCCTGACAGGAATACAGACTGTAGCGGGAAAAACGGGCAAATCATCATTTTTAGCATAAAGCGGCAAATTCCTGACAGCATCCTTGCCGTCATTTTGGATAATTTCTTCATTTTTATAAACCCAGCCAACAAGACCTCCGCTGAATGAAAATTCTTTTTTTGCCGTAATGCTGGGATACTCTCCGTCTATATAATAATGTTCTTTTTTTTCAGATAAAGAGGTAAAAGCAACATATTCAAACCCAAGAGAAACAGAAAGCAGCTGCAAAAGTTTCCGCAAGTATGGTGACCAGCCGTTATAATTCTTTTTAAGATCAGCAACATGCTCTAATAATTGAAAATACTGCTCAACAGTTGTTGCCTGAAAACTTTTTTGGACAATGGCAAAAAGCTGGGGTAAAAGTTTTCCATACAAATCAAGGAGTTTTTGCTGATTATCAGAAAAAAAATTATGCTTTTTGCTGTCTAAGCACAGGGCGCCATTACCGGATACGAATGTCCCCATAAAAGAATGTATGGAATCTTCCGTTTCGTCAGAATAATACCCAAGGTTTGCTCTATTTTCTTCAGGAATCTGATAAAGAAGCGGTTGTTTATTTTTTAAAATCCAGCCGACTAAGCCTTTGCCCTGCGAAATTTGCACTCCCTGCTGAATGGATTTTTCACTCATGCTAAAAAAAGAAATAAGTTTTGCGGGGCTGTTTTCGCTTTCCGGCATAAAGAGTAAAGCAGAATGTGCGTCAAAAGTGCTTGCTGTCAACGCTAAAAAATTATCAATAATATTATTTTTTTCAAAAAAATTATTTGAATTTTCCATTGGTATGCCCTTTCTTTCAATCCAATAAATATAACAAATTTAACCTCTCTTATGCAATAAAAAAATACGGAAAAAAATTTTCAAAATTTTGAAAATTTGACTGGATAAATTTACCAAAGTAAGATAGTTATATTTCATAAGGATATGAAAGAATGAAACATTACTCGGAAGCTTTTACGCAATCAAAATGGAATTTTGACAATAAGTCTGATGCTTTTAAATTCATTTCCATTACTGCCCTTTGTGAGCTTAAAGAGTTTCTTGATTTTGTTCATATTCGCGAAGCATTGCTCAAGCCTTATTTTGAAAATAAAAATTATCCCCTTATTGATATCCGTTCCCTTTTGCCTTCTTTTGAATCTGACAGCTATGAATACCATAACCTGCCCGGTTTTTCCATGCTTGTGCTTGACAGAAAACTCTCCTCTTTTCAGGAAGTTTTCCAATATGACTCACTGCACCCTGTTTCAGAAATTTTATCCTTTTCAAAAGGACCCTGCTGCCCTCTGGAAAGCAATGTAACGCAAATCAATAACCATACCATGCTTTCTAAAATGCCAAGAAATTTGCATGAAGAATTTAAAAAGAAATTTCAGCGGCAGGATATTACTGTTTTGGATCTTTATCCGCAGCTCCTTCCCTATCTCATTGAAATGGATAGAGCCCACGTTCTGAGCAAAAGTTTTTATGGAAATTACCAACTCTCAGGAGTGTTTGCTTCATTCCCTTCTGATATGAACGGTGAAATTAAACGCTTTGGACTTCGCATCGGCAAATTTCAAATGGGAAATGATGAGTTGTACCAACGCAACAGAAACTTTGTCATGCAATATCTTATGGAACTCTATGGCTTTCCTATTGCCTCGGAACGAAGAACCTCCGCCGCACTCTTTTCAAGACGTTTGCATAAAGCCGGAGAAAATTTCCTTATCCGCGTGCTGGGACAATCTGACAGAGTTATTACAACCATCTGGAACGATCATCTCCATTCACGGTATCCTTCTGTTGAAAAAATAACCCTTGTCAGCATTGATAAAGAACAGGCAGAGATTATCAATGAAATTAAAGAACACAATGCATTTGTGGACGAGAAAAAACGTGTTATCATTCTCAGAACGCTCTATAAACAACACGCATTCAATAAAGGAAACGTTCGACAGGACAGAGCACTTTCCATTATGTCCCACGAAATTATCCATCCTCTGACCGGAAAGTCCATTACCAATATCAATGTCCTTCGTTCCTCCACCAATCTTATTATCCGTCTCAACGATATTATCCGCGGTGAATATTACGGTACTGTTATTTATAAGAAAACAGAACTTATCGAAAATACCGATACGGAAGAAAAACGCCTGAAATTTCTTTATACATGGCTTTCCAAGCATCAACGCAGGATTATCAGTTACAGTGACGAATTTTTCCTCGATTTAAGTAAAATTCTTGAGGCGTATCTCACAAAATTAAATGCTGATGATTCATCAGAACTTCGTGAACTTGTCCAAGAAAATTTAAACAAATACAGTTTTATTTTACAAGCAAGAAAAGTCCGTGTGCTGGAAGAAATCAGTACCAGAAAATATAAAGACAAAACCCTTAATTACGAACAAATGATTACTGAAGCGCTCAATATAGCCAAAGAACTTCGTTTAGAAAGTATCCATTATTTTGAAACTATTATTGAAAGCACTCTGTATGAAATAGACAGGATTTTAAATAATCGGTATTTATTGCGAAATTATATTGAAAAGTCAGAAAACCAACTCACAGCAAGAGGACTGGAAATCAAAAAAAATTATGGAAAGCTTATTGCTGTGCGTGATGAAATTGTAAGCATTCAAAAGTCACATACAAAATCACAGGAATTTTACAGCGGGTTTTAATTATGCATGCATTTTATTTAGAACCGAATAATTGGCAGGATTTAATTTTAACAGGAAGTGAATTTCACCATTTATCAAAAGTCCTCCGTTTAAAAGAAGATGAACAAATCACCCTTCTTGACGGAAAAGGCAAAGAAGCAATTTGTTTAATCCAGACCATAACGAAGAAAGAGGCAAAGTTAACCCTTTGTTCCGAAAAAATATATCCGGAAGATACGGCAAAAATTACTCTTGCCTTGGGGTGGGGAAAAGCTGCACGCCGCGGTTTTATGCTGGAAAAAAGTGTTGAACTGGAAGCTCATGCCCTTTGGTTTTGGCAGGCAGAGCGAAGCCAGTTTCCTGTGCCTCAAGACATAAAAGCCTCATGGCAGGAACAGCTTATTGCAGGGGCAAAACAATGCCGTAATCCTTATCTGCCCGAACTATGTTCTGTTACACAGGGAGTGCAGGAACTTATTGAAAAATCAAAAAACTTTGACCATAAACAGCTTCTTGTAGAAAGTGATTATGCCCATGACGCTTTTTTATCAGAAAAAGAACTGGGGCTCAGCGGCAATACCATTTGTGTGATAGGTCCTGAGGGTGGCTTTAGCCCCCAAGAAGTGGAACTGTTTAAAAATGCAGGTTTTAAAACATATACGATCGGAGACAGGATTTTACGATGGGAAACAGCAGCAGTCATGGTGCTTGGACTTCATTGGTGGAACAAACAGCAAAAGAAACACTAAAACCTTTGCCGGAAGAACTGCGTCCCCTTGATTTAAGCGAGTACGTAGGACAAGAACACCTTTCAGAACAGCTCCAAACGCTCTTTCATTCTCCGCGTTTGCCCAGTCTTTTGCTTTTTGGTCCTCCCGGCTGCGGAAAATCCTCCCTTGCCCTTATTCTGGCAAATCACCACTCAAAGCATACCCTGCGGCTTTCTGCTCCTGAAGTCGGTTTACAGCAATTGCGCAAGCTGCTGCAAGGCATTGATATCCTCATTTTGGACGAACTGCACAGATTCTCAAAAGCACAGCAGGATTTTTTCCTGCCAATCCTTGAAAGCGGAGAAATAACCCTTATTGCCACAACCACAGAAAATCCCTCTTTTTCTGTCACAAGACAACTCTTATCCCGTCTGCACGTTTTAAAGCTTAATCCTTTACATAAAGAAAACCTTAAAAAATTAGCATTATCAGCATGCGACAAAAAAGGTATTAATCTTGATGAAGCGTTAATCGATTTTTTATGCTCTGCAAGTTCCGGAGATGCGCGCACCCTCTTCAACCTTGTGGAATATGTTTTTTCTTTGCCAAAAGAAAAACAAAATCTGGAACAGGCTCAAAAAGCTCTGCCCAAAGTTATTGCCAGACACGATAAAAATGGTGACAGCCATTATGAATTGGCGTCAGCGCTGATAAAATCCATTCGCGGCAGTGATCCCAATGCCGCTTTGTATTATTTGGCAAGTCTGCTGGAGGGAGGCGAAGACCCCCGCTTTATTTGCCGAAGGCTCATTATTTCTGCTTCAGAAGATATTGGACTTGCTGATCCAAAGGCTCTTGGGCAAGCTGTTGCCTGTCAGCAGGCTGTTGAATTTATCGGCATGCCGGAAGGGGTTATTCCCCTTTCTGAAACTGTTGTCTATCTTGCCCTTGCCCCCAAAAGCAACAGCACCTATACTGCCTATCATAATGTGTGTCAGGAAATTCGTAAAAACGGCATGCAGCCTGTTCCCTTGCATTTAAGGAATGCTTCTACTAAACTGCAAAAAGAATGGGGCTATAAAAAAGGGTATTTATACCCTCACGATGCCCCCAGCGGTTATATTGAACAAGAATATCTGCCTGAGACGGTTGTGAATAAAGAATATTATTTTCCAAAACAAAATGGAGAAGAAAAAAATCTTTACCTCAGCTGGAAACGTGTAACAAAAAAATAATATTATATCATTCTGTTATGGGGATTTTACTATGGAAATGATTTACCAATATGCACAAAATTATCATAAAAAAAATAAAAAACGTGCTTTTGCTACAGCTGTTTTTTATGGAAAATTATTAAAAATTGTCTATGACGCTTCCCGTGTTGCTCTGGCCGGTCAATATTCCAATGAACGCTGGGTTTATGACAGTGTCTTGGTAGGGCGAGCTATGGAAAGCATTGGTGCTGATATCATTATCGAAGGGCATGAAAATATCACAACCCTCAATAAACCTTGTGTTTTTGTGGCAAACCACATGAGTACCCTTGAAACTTTTTTCCTCCCCGGTATTATTCAGCCTGTCTGCAACCATACCTTTGTCGTCAAAGAATCTCTTTTGAAATACCCTATGCTCGGTCCGGTGCTGAAAGCTGAAAATCCCATTGTGGTTACAAGAACCAACCCCCGTCATGACTTGGCTGTTGTTCTTGAAGAAGGACAAAAAAAATTGGCAAATGGGGAATCTATCATCATTTTTCCCCAAGGCACACGAAAACCGGAAGTCAAAGCGGAAGATTTCAGCTCCCTCGGTGTCAAACTGGCAAAAAAAGCGAATGCTCCGATTATCCCTGTTGCCCTCAATACGAAAGCTTGGGGAACAAGCTCCATTACCAAGGATTTTGGTCCCATCAATCCCAATATTCCAATCCGCATAACCTTTGGAGAACCCCTTGAAATTATAAGCAATAACGGAAAAGAAGAACACCAGAAATGTGTAGACTTTATTGTAAGCACCTATAACAGCTTTTTATAATATGCCAAAGCCCAATCCTTATAAACCAATTTACAGCGTCAAAAAAAGCTCAAAAAATATCTTTAAAGTCCAACGGGCAACACAAAAGCTCAGCGTTGACAGTATCAACGAGCTTTGTTTAAAGCTTGGATTTTCCCTGACTATGCCGCAGCTTTCTGCCCTTTATGAATATGTATTTCTTTTGCAAAAATGGAATTTGTCCATGAATTTAGTCGGTAAATCAACTTGGGAAGATATTATAGCAGAGCTTATTGTGGACAGTTTGCACCTTGCAAAATACCTCTATTCCCACCCATTTTTTGCTCCGTCCACGCTTCCGTTCAATATGCAAAATGAAAAGCTCTATTCTTTTCAATATCATGAAAATGAACATCGTTTTTCCGTCTGGGACTTGGGGGCAGGAGCGGGACTTCCGGGTATTCCCTTGCGTATCCTTTGGAATCAAGGTACCTATACCCTTGTTGAAGCACGGGAAAAACGTGCTCTTTTCCTGAATATGGTTTGTACCAAACTGGGACTGGAAAACACTTTTGTTTGCAGAGACCGTGCTGAAAACTTTATGGCAGGAAAAAAAGCAAAGCTGATTATCAGCCGTGCCTTCATGCCCTATGAAAAAATGCTTGATTTTGTTGCACCCTATTTAGCCTCACAAAATGAAAATGGTGCAATTATTTTTCTTACCCTAGAAAAAATTAATGCATCAAAATTTAATACGGATACATTTCAGTGGAATACAAAAAATATTTATACATATACTGTCCAAAATAAGAAAAAATACTTTTGTGAGATTGAAAAAATAACAAATTAATGCTATCTGTTACGAAATGAGTAAAATTATATCCGAAGGGAATCAATATGGAAGAAAAGTATACTGTTATCCGTAATATTATTTTAAGAAATATTCCTGATCTGGGCAACTTCCGGGGTCAGAATTGTAAAACGTATCCATACAACGGATTTTCTGAAATGTTTTTATGAGCCAAGCTGTATCCTTGTTGTGCAGGGTTTGAAGCATTTATTTTATGGTAATGAACATATATTAAGTATACAAGGGGACAATATGTCGTTTCCTGCACGGATATCCCTGTTTCAAGCAGAGTTGCTGAGGCAAGTGCCGAAGAACCCTTTGTTGTGCTTATTCTTGAACTCAATTCTTCTATTATTTCAAACCTTATTCTTGAAACCGATTTGCCAAAGTCACCCAATAACGCTTCAGACAATGAAGAAAAATCCCTTGCCATTGCCGATACTGACGCAGAATTGCTTGATTCCTTTTATCGTTTGGCACAGCTTCTGGAAAAGCCTGAGCATGAACAAAAAATCCTCTCTCCCATTATTATTAAAGAAATTTATTACTGCCTGCTTACGGGGGAACTTGGCAGCCAGCTGCGGATTATCAATACAAAAGGTACCCGTCCAAATCAAATAGCACAGGCAATTTCTATTATAAAAAACCGTTTTAATGAAAAAATTAATATGGATGAATTGGCTGAGCACGTCAATATGGCTCCTTCCTCTTTTTACCGCAATTTCAAAAAGATTACCCAAGTAAGCCCTCTGCAGTATCAAAAGCAATTAAAACTCTATGAAGCACAGAGACTCATGCTTACCGGGAATTATGATGTTGCCAATGCCAGCTATGAAGTGGGCTACGAAAGTCCTACACAATTCAGCCGTGAATATAAAAAAATGTTCGGCAATCCCCCGAAGGCAGGTATCAAGCACCTTGCATTGGCTTAAATTACTCAATGATTAAAAATAGATAACTCAAAAACAAAACTTTTGTGCCATAGAAAATATGTATCAAAAAAATACTTGACTAATATCAATTTTTTAGGCAAATTATTTTCGTTCGGGGTTGTAGCTCAGTTGGGAGAGCGCTTGAATGGCATTCAAGAGGTCAGGAGTTCAATTCTCCTCAGCTCCACCAGTATTTCCAAGGCGTATATGACATTCAGTTTGTACGCCTTTTTTTGTGTCCAAAAAAAAATTGAAATTTGTTTTTACAGACGTCAGAATTTGGCGTATTATTAACGTATACTGTAGTAAATTATAATTGCTTTTGGTAATTATAGGTTGAAAAAATTTTATTTTACAAAGGAGATTAATTATGGATTTTCGACATGTTACACATGAAGAGTATTTAGAGGCAGCAGGCAATGCGGTCTTTCGTCAACTGGCAGAAGAACCTGACCTTGTTATCGAGCTTGACCCTGAACTTGCTGATTTTATGGGTGCATATGAAGAAAAAGCCTTAGACGGTTCAACACTTTAATGTATAACTGCCGAGTAATTCTTGGCAGTTATGCTCACAAGTAAAAATTGAGTAATAAAAATAATAAGTTGAAACTATCTGATATTTTCGGACAGTTCCACCGTATTGATTATACAGACAAAAGATAAAAAATAACCGCCGCTTGAAACGACGGTTATTTTTTATATGCGTGCAAACTTGTTAAAGTCATGCACGAAAGCTTTTACTTGATAGCGATTTTTTTCGTTTTTTCTTCTACTTTTGCAAGTTTCGGCAATTCAACCTTTAATACGCCATCTCTAAATTCTGCACTTGTTTTTGCACTGTCAACATCGTCGATATAAAAAGAACGTGAAACAGAGCCAAAATAACGTTCACGGTGCAGATAATTTTCACTGTCAGATTTTTCTTCTTTTTGTGTATTACTTTCAGCAGCGATAGTGAGATAGCCATTTTCATAATCCAAGGAAATATCCTCTTTCTTGAAACCCGGCAGTTCCGCAGTCAGCTCATAAGAAGAACCGAGATCTTTTACATCTACTTTAAAGCTAGAGTTAAAATTCAACTCATGCAGCGGTTTTAAAGCTCCACGGAAAAACGGATCGCTGAACGCATCGAAAAAGTTGTCAAAATCGCTGATTCTTTTTGCTATATGATTTTTTTGATTGATAGGCATTAATCCAAACATAATATATCTCCTTTCTATGTCGTTATTATTCGTTCTTGAGGGAAGACTTTTCAATCTTCCCTCATGCTATTAATATTAGCACGAAATAAAAAAAGTCAATAGGTTAAATAAAAATCATCGTCTTTATTGAAAGTCTTTTTCAAACTTTTTCTCTAGAAAATGTCCATGTGATATGGCTTGCAGAAAGTGTTATTACCAGATAATGCCTGTCATTTTCAAGAAATCATAGCTACAGCACTTAGCAGAAATTTTGAGTAACTGTAACGCATTAAATAATATGAATTACATAACGATTTTAAATTAACACTATGAATATAGTATGTTACAGAATAATGACAAAACACGCTTGACTTAACTATATTAGTGTACTACAAATAGTACTTACAAAAATACACTAAAACATTTCAGGAGCTGCTATGAATAAAAATGACAATAACAATCAACCCCCAAGAGCCTATTCAACTTCTTTACGCCTCTCCCCCCTCATGCATGAAAGATTGGCAAGAATTGCAGAACGTACTAACCGTTCAAAAACATTTTACATTCAGGAAGCGATTAATCTTTACTTAGAAGAACTGGAAAAAATTTATCTCACAGAACAGGAACAAATAGAACTCAAAAAGCAGCTTACAAACAAGAATAACTAGCTGTAAACTCATACAAAATTTTTAAGTACTGATAATTCCTAAAAAGCACAAACAACTAACAACTATCATAAGGGAAGACTATGAAAAAATTAAAAATTAATCTCTCAGAAAAAATGGTCGATGATTTAAAAATTATAGCACAACTTGAATTAATATCAGTACATGAAGTCATTGCTGATGCAGTCAAAGAACATTTTGAAGAACACAGCAATCTTTATTATGCAAAGGGTATATTAGGATTTCGATATATTCCAGATGAAGATGATGAAGGTTATGAAGATTATATCGCCAGCTTGCCTACAGATGAAGAAAAACCTTTCACTGAATTAGACGCACTATATGATGATTATTTTGAGGGAGAAGTGGTACGAAGAGTGACTATTGAGCTTCCTGATGAATTATATGAAAAAATCATTTATTTTGAAAAAGAATTTGATGCTAACCGCTTTGCAATAATCCGTGAAGCTCTGGAAGATTATACCTACCTTTCAACAACACTAGCCTATTATAATGATGAATATTGTGATGAAGAAATGGGGTTTTGATGAATGGGAGAAGATTATCGATAGACTAAATAAAAAATTTGAAGGGAATATTCAATGAATAATACTGAAAACAAGGGTGAAATCAAGTTTTGCTTGTTCGATGTGTTTCCTGCGATTAATTTGCTTTTGTTTAGTTTTATTCATAGCGTTTATTATCAATCTGGCAGCTGATACCATAAAATGTGTCAAAACGTGAGCCATTTTTTCTGCTTGTATCAATATAAAAGTGTACTCCTTTAAATTTGTCAGCAACAATCCATTTGGAGTGCTTATTTTCAAATAAATTTCTTTACAGCGAAATTTTGGAGCAAATACTATATGATATTTGCAATTTCATTTGATATGAGATAAACTTTGACTGTCGTTCATACGACACTGTCCTCCTATGGTTATGATTGACGAGCACATCAACGTATAGCAAAGGAGGACAGTCTTGTATCTAAAGATTTTCATTCCACCGACTTAGCGTTTTTTTATGCTAAAGCGTACAAAAAAAGCCCTCATACATGTATGAAGGCTTTTTATTTGTTAATGTGTATCAAAATTAATATGCATGGTCAGATGCCAATTCCTTAGCCGTCACCTTATGGGAAAATACCCAATATACCCATGCTTGATAGCAAATAACAATTGGCACTGCGCAGAGCACAACAAAGAACATAATTGTCAATGTCAGCTGGCTGGAAGCGCCATTGTAAACGGTTATACTTGCCGCCGGGTCAAGGCTTGAAATGATGATATTGGGGAACATTCCAAGCACGGCAAAAAGCACTAAACCAAGGATAAATAAAGCACTGCATGCCCATGCGGAAATTGGGTGTTTACCATTGACCATGAAGAAACGGACACCGAGCAATGCGATAACTGCAAGGGCAAGGAACACATAGATAAAGGGTGACTTTGCAATATTATCCAAAATAAAGGTATAATAATTCGTCAAAGCAAGGAAAGCAATGACAAGAGCAAGGACAAGGTACCACATAATGTGAGCTGTCTTTCTTGCCCGTTCTGCAAGTTCCCCTTCAGCCTTGAAACGAAGCCATAACGCACCGTGCATGCAGAAAATACATACAAAGAATACCCCGCCTGCCAAACCATAAGGATTGAGCAATTTCAAGAGGTTTCCATGATAGATACCGTCTGCGTCAATAGGAATACCCATAAAAAGATTGGCAAAAGCAACACCGAGCAACAAGGCAGGTACAAATGAACCTAAGAAAAGCACGACATCACAAAGTTTTCGCCATTTGGGGCAATCTATTTTGCTTCTGAACTCAAACGCTACAGCACGGAAAATAAGGGCAAACAACAGCATGAGCAAGGGGGCGTACAATGCACTGAACATCACAGCATAAGCAAGGGGAAATGCTGCAAAAGTTACACCGCCGGCTGTAATAAGCCACACTTCGTTGCCGTCCCAGAAAGGTCCGGAGGCATTATAGACAGTCCTGACTTCATCATCATTTTTTGCAATAAATGGCAATAAGGTTCCTGCTCCAAGATCAAAGCCGTCAAGAATAAAGTACACAGCCCATAAAAGAGCCCATAAAAAGAACCAAACACCAAGTAAGAATTCAATACTCATTATGCAACTCCTTCGTTTTCATCAGCTTGTTCTGCAATGGGAGCAGGTTGAGGACCTTTGCGAGCATATTTAATCAAAAGATAAATATCTAAAAGACCAAGAGCAGTATACACCACAATGAAGCTCAGCAAAGAAATGGCAACTGAAGAAGAGGGAACAGGGGATACAGCATCAGAAGTACGCATAAGCCCATAAACAATCCATGGCTGACGGCCTACTTCTGCAAGCATCCATCCAGCCATAATCGCTATATATGGCAATGGAATGGAATGGATAAGCACCTTGCAAAGCAAAGGACTGCTTGCTAAATCTTCGCGTTTTTTCCATGCAAAAAAAGCTAAAAGAATGAAAAGTCCACCCATGGCAACCATAAATCTAAAGGATAAAAATGTGGTCAGTACCGGGGGAATATCCTCTTTTGCAAAATCATTCAGACCTTTTACTTCAGCATTAAAATCATTGAAGGCAAGGAGGCTGAGTATGCCCGGAATTTTAATTGCTTCAACAGCATTTTTGCTGTTTTCTTCATCAGGCCACACTAGTGCAAAAATAGGTGCATTGCTTGATGTTTCCCAATGGGATTCCATGGCTGCAAGTTTTGCAGGTTGGTAAACAGCAACATTATTGCCCTGATGGTGACCAAATACGGCAACAAGAAGCGCAAGTGCAAGAGTAAAAGGCGCCGCAAATTTTACAGAGGCTTTGAATAGATCCACTTCATTTTTGCGGAGCAAGTGCCATGCAGAAATACCAAGGACAAAGAATCCTGCCAAAAGCCAAGAACTGGAAATAGTATGGAAATATTGTCCCCAAGCATAAGGGTTAGTCAGAACAGTGAAGAAATTTTCCAGTTCTGCGCGACCATTACGGATAGTATAGCCCACCGGATTTTGCATAAAACCGTTGGCTAAAATAATCCATAATGCGGAAATATTACTTGCAAACGCAACAAGCCAAATTGCTGTGCAGTGCACTTTTTTGCTTACTTTTTCCCATCCAAAAATCCAGACGGCAACAAAGGTTGACTCAAGGAAAAAGGCAACTGAAGCTTCAATAGCAAGCAGAGAGCCGAAAATATCACCCACAAAGCTGCTGTATTTTGACCAGTTTGTACCAAATTGGAACTCTAAGGTAATACCGGTAACAATACCAAGAACAAAGTTAATGATAAAAAGTTTTCCCCAAAACTTTACCATACGTTTGTACATTTCATTACCGGTTCTCACATAAGCAGTTTCCATAATTGCAAGTAAAACTGTAATTCCGAGCGTCAGCGGCACAAAAATAAAGTGAAAAAATACAGCAACAGCAAATTGCAATCGAGAAAGGAGAACTACGTCCATAATCCCTCCATTAAAGTATAAAAAAATCCCCTACCCTCACCGTAGTCAGATAAGGATAGGAGAATACATTATGCATTAACTTTTTCTTTCAATGCTAAACCAACTTTCTGACCCAATTCATAGCAGGCAGCAAGTTCTTCTTCATTAGGACCAAAATACGCTTTTACAGGTTCCGCAACAACCTCAACACCCATTGCAACAAGTTCATCATTAATGATGTTTGCAGATTCTCCTGACCAGCCGTAGGAACCAAAAGCAGCACCCACAAGGTTTTTAGGTTTTAAACCTTTCAAATTGGCAATGACGCCAAGCATATTCACAAGCGGCATATTATTTCTTGTAGGAGAACCTAAAATCAGCGCGGAAGAATTGGCAAGTTCGTTCATCACCATTGAACAGTGGTTTTCTTGTGCATCAATAATAATATAAGGAATACCAACACTGTTTAATCCGTCACCAATGGCATATGCCATTTTCTTTGTTGCACCCCATAAGGATTCAAAAGCAATAATTGCACGGAGTTTATAGGGTTGTGTTGCCATTTCCACATAGCTGTCGAAAAGGAATTTAATATCTTCTTTGGTTCTGAAAATAAGCCCGTGATCCGGAGCAATCATATCAAATTCCAAGCCTAACTTGGTGATTTTATCAAGAGTTCTGAGCACAAGCGGAGAATAAGGAAGAATAATATTATAATAATATTCTTTCATTGACTGGAGCAGATTTGCACTTCCGTATTCGTCGACATAACGGCAGCTGGTTGCAACATTTTGTCCAAAAGCGTCATTTGAAAATAAAACTTTATCTTCTTCCAGATAAGAAACCATGCTGTCAGGCCAGTGAAGCATACGGGTTTCAAGGAATGTAATATTGCGGCTGCCAATATTCAGGCGTTCTCCGTCTTTGACAACATGAATTGGCCAGCCTTCAGTATTAAATTGTGCTTTCATGGATTTTTCGCCCATGACAGAGCAAAAAATCTTTTCAGGTTTACAGACTTCAACAATACGTTCAAGACTGCCGGAATGGTCTTTTTCCAAGTGGTTGCATATAATATAGTCAATTTCTGTCGGATCCATAATTTCTGAAATATGCTTGAGCAGCTCACCGCAATATTCTTCATCAACAGTATCAACAAGCACATTTTTTTTATCTTTTATAAGATAGGCGTTATAGGTAGAGCCTTCAGGAGAACGACTGTAACGGTGAAAATTCCGTAAATTGAAATCTACAGCTCCTACCCAGTAAATATCATCTTTCAATAATACAGTTTTCATAATATCCTCAAAAAATAATCATTAAATAATAAGAGATTCAATTGAAATTGAATCTCTTATTAAACTTATGCAGGGCTAAATTGTGATTTAGGAGCACCGCAAATCGGGCAAACCCAGCTGCCATCCAAGTTTTCAAATGCAGTACCAGCTGCTACACCGTTGCCTGGATCACCAGCTGCAGGGTCATATTCATAACCACAAACATCACATACATACTTTTTCATGTTTTTATTCTCCATTTTATAAAACTACACAGACTTATAAAGACCGTGTAAATTGCAGTATTCACGAGCCACAACATTTTTTGCATCAAGGCAAAATTCTGCTGCAGGCTCATCCCCGGGTTTCAAGAATTTCTTATAACTGACACCGTCAGCAATAAGTTCAATCCATTCAATATAGTGTTCTTCCGTCATTGCGTGAGGAGCAGAACCCACAGTAACTTTATAGCCATGAGGGGTTACTTCAAGAACGGGAACATGTTTTTCTTTCGCTCCGTCACTTGAGCCTTCTGCCATATGTTTCATTTTTTCTCCGCAGCAAACGAGAGGAGCTGCACCGGCTCTTACTATTTCAACAATATTACCACAGTGTTCACATTTATACACTTCATGCAATTTGTTCATCGTATCCTCCAAAAATTAGGTTTACTAATGATAATAATTATTATTAAAAAGTCAAGTTAAGCATTGCCCTTTTCTAAAAAAAATGAGCACATCCTCTGCCGTATTTCCTGCCAGATTTCCTACCGTATTACTTTGACACCGTTCATATAGGGTACAAGGACATCAGGCACTTTGATAGAACCGTCTTCCTGCTGATAATTTTCCATAACAGCAACTAAGGAACGCCCTGTCGGAAGCCCAGAGCCATTCAAAGTATGTACATATTCAGCCTTTCCGCCGCCTTTGGGTTTGAATTTAATATTGGCTCGGCGGGCCTGAAAATCCGTGCAGTTGGAACAAGAAGAAATTTCTCTGTAGGTATTTTGAGAAGGAATCCAAACTTCCACATCATAGGTTTTTGCAGAACTAAAGCCCATATCTCCGGTACACAAGGTAATGGTTCTGTAAGGCAGTTCTAAGCGTTCAAGCAGCATTTCCGCACAACGGCGCATTTTTTCAAGATCTTCCCATGACTTATCAGGATGAGAAAAATGCACCATTTCAACTTTTGTAAATTGATGCTGACGGATAAGCCCGCGGGTATCTTTTCCGTATGCACCGGCTTCGGAACGAAAACAGGAAGTTGCCGCGGTATACCAAAGCGGCAACTGCGCCTCGTCCAAGACTTCCCCTGCATGCAAATTGGTAAGAGGAACTTCTGCAGTAGGGATAAGATAATGGTCCCAGCCCTGAATTTTAAATAAATCCTCTTCAAATTTTGGAAGCTGTCCTGTTCCCTGCATAGTAGTGCGGGTCACAAGCAAAGGAACATTGACTTCGGTATGTCCAAATTCCATGGTTTGCGTATCGACATAAAAGTTCATGAGTGCCCGTTCAAGACGTGCAAGCTTACCGATAGATACAGCAAATCTTGCCCCGGAAAGTCTTGAAGCCCGTTCAAAATCAAGCCCAAAAGGAGCACCTAAATCCACATGGTCTTTAATGGGAAAATTGAATTTTGTTTGTTCGCCAAAACGGTGTACTTCAACGTTATCATTTTCATCTTTACCATAGGGTACGGAAGCATCGGGAATATTGGGAACAGTCAGCATAAATGCTTCCTGCTCTGCTTTTATTGCTTCCGCTTCAGAATCCAGTTCTTTGATTTTATCTGACAATTTACCAAGTTCAGCCATTAAAGCACCGGCATCTTCACCGGCTTTTTTCATTTTTGCTACTTGTGCAGATTCTGTATTCCGTTTGCTTTTCAGCGCTTCAACTTCCGATAATGCGGAACGGCGGCGAGCATCAAGCTTCAAAAAATCGTCAATACTCAGTGCAGAGTTTCGATCGGAAAGTGCTTTTGCAACACGTTCAGGTTCTTTTTGCATAATTTTCAAATCAAGCACAATAGCCTCCTTATATGATAATCCGGTTTATGCAGATGTGATTATCAAATTTTATTATCGATACATTTTATCCTTTACTTAATAGATTAGCAAGGTTAATCTTTCTTCACGATAATTTTTTTGAGGAAACTATGATAGCAATTCTTGATTATAAAGCAGGCAACCAGACAAGTGTGCTTCGTGCTTTGAATTTTCTCAATATAGAAGCATGTATTACAGATAAAAGCGAGACGCTGATGCAGGCTGACGGGGTTATTTTTCCCGGTGTCGGTGCAGCAAAGCAAGCCATGGACAGACTGACAAGCCAAAAACAAGATGAACTGCTAAAACAGCTTATTGAAAAAAAAATGCCCCTTTTAGGCATTTGTTTAGGCTGTCAGATCTTACTGGATTATAGCGAAGAAAATAATACCAAAACCCTTGGCATTCTTGCCGGATCCTGTAAAAAATTCAATCCGGACTGGACAGACGGTGTTGATGAAAATAATAATCCTGAAAAAATACGTATTCCGCACATGGGCTGGAACACTATTACGATTAAACGGGAAAGCCCTCTTTTACAAAATATACAGACCGGCGACAGCGTTTATTATGTTCATAGTTTTTATCCAAAGCCGCAGGACTCTCATCTTGTTCTTGCCACTTCCGCCTACGGAGAAGAATTTACCGCTGTTTTTGGCTATGACGGTTTATGGGCTGTACAGTTTCATCCTGAAAAAAGCGGAAAAACAGGTTTACAGCTTTTAAAAAACTTTAACGCTTATTGCGAAAAACAGAGAAAAATATAAGGGTTCCTATGAATACACATCTTTGCAAAAGAATTATCCCCTGTCTTGACGTTCGTGACGGACGCCTGACAAAGGGCATTAAATTTAAAAATAATATTGACATTGGCGACCCTGTTGAAACAGCCAAAAAATATTATGAAGAAGGAGCAGATGAAATTGTTTTTTATGATATTACTGCGTCCCATGAAAAACGAGGAATCATGCTTGAAGTTGTTGAAAAAGTTGCGAAAAATATTTTTATTCCTTTTAGCGTCGGGGGAGGCATCAATTCTGTTGAAGATATGCGGGCTGTGCTTTTGGCAGGAGCAGAAAAAGTTTCCATTAATTCCGCTGCGGTTAAAAATCCTCATCTTATCGAAGAGGGAGCCATGGCTTTTGGCTCACAAGCCATTGTTGTGGGTATGGACGTAAAACAAGTTGAAAAAACGGAAAAAATCCCTTCCGGCTATGAAATTGTTATCCACGGAGGCAGAACCTATTGCGGTATTGATGCCATAGCGTGGGCAAAAGAATGTGAAAGGCTGGGGGCCGGTGAACTTTGCGTTAATTCCATTGACGCTGACGGAACAAAAAACGGCTACGAAATCAATTTAACCAGAACAATCTGCGAAGCGGTGCAAATTCCTGTCATAGCTTCAGGCGGAGCGGGAAAGCCCGAAGATTTAGCGGAAGCTGTCACAAAAGGCAAAGCTTCTGCCGCACTTGTCGCTTCCATTGTCCACTATGGAACATACACAATAAAAGACTTGAAAACTTTTTTGAAATCTCATAGTATTACTGTCAGAGATTAACATCATATAACAATAATGAGGTTATCATGAAAACAAAATTAAGTGTTTTAGTTATGCTTTTGTCAGTTCTTATGTTTTCTGCATGTACTACGACCAATCAAACAGGTACAGTCGGGCAGGCGCAGGCATATAACGTCCATTATGGAAAAATTGTAAGTATTCACCAAGTTAACATTGATAACCCAACTGAACAAACAGCCGGCGGACTTCTTGGCGGTATTGCCGGAGCTGCTCTTGGCAGTACTATCGGCAGCGGTTCAGGACGAACCATTGCAACGGCTTTAGGCGGTGCTTTAGGTCTCATCGGCGGTGCTGCTCTCGGCTCCCAAGTAAACGGCAATGCTTTGGAAATTATCGTTGAAACTGACCAAGGGCTTACCCTTTCCGTTATCGAAAGAAATAATGTGGATTTTCAAATTGGACAAAGGGTAAAGGTTATGCTCGGCAATAACTTCTCCCGTATTGACCCTGCATAAATCAACATTCACATCATCTTTTATAAAAGCGGCTTCGGTCGCTTTTATTATCTTTAATTTTGGATAATTATGCTTTCTAGGGAACAACAAGGACTGATGGCGTGTATTGCTTCCGGGATTTTGTGGGGGGTAGGTGTTTTATTTTGGCCGCTTTTATCCTACCTTTCTCCCGTCAGTATTTTAAGCCTGCGATTAATTTTTTCTTTTTTCTTTGCACTCTTTGTTGTTTATTGTACTTCCCGTTTTCAGTCGGTAATATCCCTTTTTCAAAATAAAAAAACATTAAAAATTCTCATTTTTGCTACCATATTCCTTTGTCTTAATTGGGGTTTTTATATTTATGCCATCAATTCTGAAAAAGCAATTGAAGTCAGCCTCGGCTATTATCTTACCCCGCTTATGAGCATAGCTTTAGGCAGAATAGTTTTTAATGATGTCTTAAACAAAAACCAAATCATTGCTATCGGACTGGTTATTGCCGGCGTCAGTTACGGGATTATTTCCTACGGAGAAATCCCTTACTTAGGGCTTATTATCGGCTCTACCTTTGCTGTTTACGGCTTCCTGCATAAAGTGATTAACGCAGATGCTATTTCGCTTTTGTTGGCTGAAACTGTGATTATTTTCCCTTTCAGCTGTCTGTGGCTGTATTTTACAGAGCCCCGGTACGGAATTATCGGATATGATATGTCTCATTATCTTTTATTGGCAGGAACAATTTTCTTCACGGGTATCCCCCTTATTCTTTTTACGTTTGCAACTGTCACGGTCCGTATGACTACCCTCGGTTTTGTTCTTTATTTAAGCCCCAGCATCAACTTTTTGCTGGCGGTTTTTTATACGCACGAAGCTGTCAAATCTTCTGATTACATTACGTTCCCCGTGGTCTGGATTGCTTTGTGTATTTATACGTTTGATATGCTCCAAAAGGTAAAAAAGGTACGCTGATATGTTTGAACTGTTTGAACCAAGAAAAAAAACACGTGTCGTCAAAATCGGTCAATACGCTGTCGGAGGAGGAAATCCTGTCCGTATCCAAAGCATGACCAATACCTCTACAAAAAATATTAAAGCAACACTTGAGCAAATTGAAGCATTGGCAAAACAAGGCTGTGAAATAGTGCGCGTTGCCGTGCCGGATATGGAAACAGGACAAAAACTTCAAGAACTCAATGCGTTAAGCCCTCTTCCCCTTGTTGCAGATATCCACTTTGATTACAGGCTAGCCCTTATGGCCCTTGACGCCGGTTTTACTGCACTGCGGATTAACCCCGGAAATATTTTGAAAAAAAATGAAAAAGGAATTGTTGATACAAAGCCTCTTGACATCTTAGCGGAAAAAATCCTTGCCTGTGATGCAGCAGTTCGGGTTGGGGTCAATTCCGGTTCCGTGGAAAAAGATTTACTCGAAAAATACGGTCACCCCAGCCCTGAAGCTCTGGTTGAAAGTGCCCTGCGGCATACTGCCTATTTGGAGGAACGGGGAGTAACACAAATCAAAGTTTCCATAAAATCCTCTTCTGTTATCGATACCATAAAAACCAATATGCTGTTATCAGAAAAAACGGATTATCCTATCCATTTAGGAGTTACAGAAGCAGGAACACCCCTCCGCGGAAGCGTCAAATCAGCCCTTGGCATTGGCAGCTTGCTTTTGCAGGGAATTGGTGATACCATACGTGTGTCTCTAACTGCCAATCCTGTAGAAGAAATTGCTGTAGCAAAGGAAATTTTACGCTCGACAGGCACCCGTCAAATGGGAGCGGAGCTTATTTCCTGCCCTACTTGCGGACGGACAGAAATAAACCTCATTGCTCTTGCCGAAAAAGTGGAAGAAAAACTGATTGAGTTGCCTGATACGCTGAAAGTAGCCGTCATGGGGTGTGTGGTTAATGGTCCCGGTGAAGCAAAAGAAGCAGATATCGGTCTTGCCGGCGGCAAAGGAAAAGGGGTTATTTTTAAAAAAGGACAGATTATTCACTCTGTACAAGGTGAAGAAAATTTATTACAAACCTTTTTGTCAGAATTGGACAAATTTAAAACACGATAACTTTATAACAAAATAATGAGGATACTATGCGTTGGAGTTCTGCTTATATTCCGACTTTGAAAGAAGCTCCTGCCGAAGCAGAGGTTATTAGCCACAAACTTTTGCTCAGAGCCGGAATGATTAGAAAATTAACCTCCGGTATATATACATGGCTGCCTTTTGGTTTAAGAGCATTGAATAAGGCGGCAAACATTATTCGTCAGGAAATGAATAATGCCGGAGCACAGGAAATTTTAATGCCTACCGTACAACCGGCTGATTTATGGCAAGAATCAGGAAGATGGCAAAAATACGGTAAAGAACTTTTGCGTTTTAAAGACAGACATGAGCGCGATTACTGTTTAGGTCCTACGCATGAAGAAGTTATTACCGACCTTTTGCGCGGTGAAGTGCGTTCTTATCGTCAGCTTCCCCTCAATTTATACCAAATTCAAACAAAATTCCGTGATGAAATCCGTCCTCGTTTCGGACTGATGCGCGGCCGTGAATTTTTAATGAAAGATGCGTATTCTTTTGACTGCGATGATGAAGGTGCAGACAAAAGCTATAAAGCCATGTTTGAAGCTTACAATAAAATTTTCTCTAATATGGCACTTAATTTCCGTCCTGTAGAAGCAGATTCCGGAGCTATTGGCGGAAATTTCTCCCATGAATTTATGGTGCTTGCTGAAACAGGTGAAGATACCATTGCTGCCTGTACAAATTGGCCGGCATGTACTTTTGCCGCAAACGTTGAGCGCTGCCCTATTCTCCCGCCTCAAAACATTGACAACAGCCCCTGCAAAGCCATGGAAGAAGTTGCAACCCCAAACAGCCATACTGTGGAAGAAGTTGCCGAATTTTTACACGTAAGCACGAAAAATATTTTAAAAACACTTCTTTTCATGGCTGACGGAAAACCCGTTGCTGCCCTTTTGCGCGGTGACAGAGAGCTCAACCTGATAAAATTGAAAAACCTTTTAAATGTTGATGAACTGGAATTTGCAACTCCTGAACAGGTACAGCAGCTGACAAATGCTCCTGTTGGTTTTGCCGGTCCTCATTCCCTTCTTGGCGTTGATACCGTCATTGCCGATTTTGAACTGCAAACGGCTAATGACTGGGTTGCCGGGGCAAACAAAGGCGATACTCACGTTTTACATTTATCTTTAACGAGAGATTGCAGTGTGACAAAATATGCTGATATCAGAAATGCTGAAGAAGGTGATATCTGTCCTCACTGCGGCAAACCTCTTGAACTGAAAAAAGGCATTGAAGTCGGACATATTTTCAAATTAGGCACTAAATACAGTGAAGCATTGCACGCTGTGTATCTTGATGAAAATGGCAAAGAAAATACCATAATCATGGGCTGTTACGGTATTGGTGTCTCCCGTGTGGTTGCTGCCTGCATAGAACAAAATTACGATGAAAACGGTATTATGTTCCCTCCTCCGCTTGCCCCCTATGAAGTTATCATTATTAACCTTGACCCTAAAAATGAAACGGTTAATGCAAAATGTGAAGAACTTTATGCCCATATTCAAAAAAAGAATATTGACGTTCTCTACGATGACAGAGAAGAGCGCCCGGGCGTAAAATTCAAAGATGCTGACCTTATCGGTGTTCCGCTCCAGCTGATTGTTGGCGGAAAAAGCTTGGAAAAAGGTATTGTGGAAACAAAAATCCGAAAAATCGGACAAAAATCTTCTATCAGTGCTGAAAATGCAGTGACAGATTTTGACAAAATCTATCAAGAAATGCTCGATGCATGGAAATAAAAATTTCTAACCTCCGCAAAAAAAGCCCTTCTATGAGGGCTTTTTTTATCTCGTTCGCTTTGTTCTGCTTTTAAATTTTTTTGCTTAGAGCATTTCCTTGTAACATTAAGAATAATACCCACAAGATTTAAACCAGTTTTT
>CAJTMS010000032.1 GCA_910577155.1 uncultured Mailhella sp. | reverse complement strand
GTTAGCGAGTGAACGAGCTCTGCTGCCGCTCCCCCAAAAATTATACTTTATACAACGCACAGCGGACAAAATGCGTATCAGAAAGTACATGCAGTTCTTGTTTTTTGCTGCAATTTTCTGTTTTATAGGCACATCTGTCCATAAACGCACAATATTCACGTGCTTCACCGGGTTTTGGAACAGTGCCGTGAATAGCATTCAATCGTTTGGGATTATTTTCTAATTTTGGCAAACAGGAAATCAGCGCCTGAGAATAGGGATGCTTTGCATTGGCAAAAAAATCATGAGCACGTGCCATTTCCACTAATTCCCCTGCATACATTACCCCGACCATATCCGCAAGTTCACTGACAATACCTAAATCATGGGTAATAAAAAGCATAGCCATATGCTTTTCCTGTACCAAAGATTTTAAAAGACTCAAAATCTGACCCTGAATGGTCACATCAAGTGCTGTTGTCGGTTCATCTGCAATAAGCAATTTGGGTGAACAGGCAAGTGCCATGGCAATCATAATCCGCTGCCGCATGCCTCCGGAAAGTTTATGCGGAAATTCATCAACTTTTTCAAGAGGTATTCCCACTTTTTCGCAAAGTTCAAGACAAATAGCTCTTGCTTCCTGCTTAGCCAGTTTGAGATGATACTGCAAACTTTCCATAATTTGTGAACTGACTTTAAAAACAGGATTTAAACTTGTCATAGGCTCTTGGAATATCATGGAAATTTCCTTTCCACGAAGTGCATACAATTCCTTATTGCTTGCATTTAAAATATCTGTACCCAAAAACTCAAATTTCTTTGCTGTGCAGTGTGCCTGTTCGGGCAGCAGTTTAAGCAGGGAAAGGGCTGTCATACTTTTTCCGCTGCCCGATTCCCCCACTAAACAAAAAATCTTTCCTTTTTCAAGGTTAAAACTGACATCATGCACTACAAAATTTTTGCCAAATTGGATTGATAAATTTTCAACAGAGTACAGTATGCTCATTTTCTTCTCATTGTGCTATGGGTAAGCGTATTTCAATAACAGTGTTCATATTTTCCTGTTTTGCCGCAATAGTGCCATGGTGATCGGTAATAATTGACTGCACAATGGCAAGTCCAAGACCGGTGCCTGTAGGCTTTTTTGAAAAATATGGTTCAAAAAGCCTTGCCAGCTCTTCCTCATCGAGACCTTTTCCGTTATCCACAATATCAAGCACAACAAAGGTTTCCGATAAAGAATGGGTACAATATACTTTTGTAAGGACAAAGTCTTTTTCTTCAGAAGCATTTTTTGCATGTATGGCTTCCGCCGCATTGGAAAAAATATTATAAATAGCTCTGTGCATGGATTTTTTATCCAGCAAAATATCAGGAATATCTCCATTCATTTCTAATTTCCACTCAATATCTGCATGACTGATTTTAAAAACATCCAAGAGTTCCTGCAGTAAAGGAATAAGGGAATCTTTTTTCAGGTCGATACCGGGCATTATGGCAAAACCGGAAAAATCCGAAACCATGCTTTGTATTCTGGAGACTTCTTTGATAATAAGTGAAGTACATTGTTTAAAAACAGGATCATCGATACAGGATCCAAATTTTTTTTCCATACGTTCAACAGATAATTTGATAGGGGTAAGGGGATTTTTAATTTCATGCGCAATGCGCTTTGCAACTTCTTTCCAAGCAGCAAGCCTTTGTCCCTGCGATAATTCCGTTATATTTTCTAAAACAATGACCAAACTGCCATGCAGGCTATGGGAGTCCTCATAAATAACATATCCGGAATCGCCGTTTCTCTTTTCTATCTGTTCCGCAAAGGAATTGAGCGGTACAGCCTGTACAAGGATTTTGATATATTTTCCTTTTCTGATGAGTTCAACTTCTTTTATCCATGTTTTTGCAGGGTTATTTTTGATAAAATCATACATTTCATCAATAAGCGGTGTATATGTTCCCCCTAAAACCACGCGCAGGGATAATCCCAAATACCCTTCTGCCCGTATTTGGAATAAATCACAGGCAGCTTTATTCATGGTAATCAGTGTCGCATGGTCATTTAACGTAATAACTCCTGTTGTCACGTGTTCTAAAATTGCTTCAATATATTGATTTCGCTCAATTAAACTATTATTTTTTTCCTCAATCATGGTATTGAGCATTTTTAGCTTTTCCTGATTTAAATAGACTTCTTTCGCCATGGCATTGAAAGAATCAACTAATTTGCCAAGTTCATCTTTACCGCTGTCTTCGACTTTTGTATTCCAATCCCCCTCGGCAATTTGTTTTGTTCCTTTTGAAAGAGCTAAAATAGGCTGGACAATTTCACGAGATAAACGGAAACCAAGCCATACAGAAGCAAACAAAACAATTAAACTAAGCAGTCCTAAAATTAAAGAAAGAGAAAATTTAAGCGGCTGTTTTAAATTTTTGAGTGCTTCATATTCACCAAAACCATCAGAAATTTTTTGGAGTTGGCTGATAAGCCCTTTTCCAAGAAATTCTGCACTGATAATAAAATAATTATCATGTCCTTTTAAGGGCACTGCATTAATAACATAATCCCCTTGCTCATTTCCCCATAACAGCGGCTCATATCCATTTTTTATTGCATTGGCAAAATTGATAGAAGGCAAGGCTAATTTCCATACAGGCGCAAAAGCTGCATCAATAAGCCATAATTCATCTTTATAGGAAAGATAATGATTTTGCTGTCCATTGAAATAAACAATACCGAGCAAAATAAGATTATTATCCCTTTTATTTTGTGTAACAACAAATTGCCATTCTTCCTCAGGCACAGAAAAAAGCCGTTCCCCCATGGAATCCGCATTTGCTTTTAACCGCAGCACGGCAGTATTATAAAAACTTTTTCCCACATCCATGGCAGCCTGCATGGAATTTTCCACTTGTGAGGTAAACCAATAATTCACACTGGTTGTCAAAATTTTATTGGTTGCCAAAAACATCAAAACAATGGGCAAAAAGGAAACAGAAATAAAAGCCAGCACAAGCCGTGTTCTTAGCCTTGCTCCAAATACTTTCCGTTTTCTTTCCAAAATAAGCTTAATAACATTGCGTGCAACAAGAAAAAGAACAACAAGCATCAAAATTGCATTGATATTGATAAGGACAAAAAATACCCACGTATCGGCGCCAAAGGTATTAATTTGCCCCCATGTCACAAAATAAACAAATAATGCAATACTAACTGCAAGAAAAAACTCAACCAACCGTTTTTTTTTGCCCAACTTTGCATTGACTTCATCAGAGAGAGAAACTTTTTCCACAACAGAAGAATTTTCTTGGTTTAGTGGCTCGGCAGTATTCTTTCTTTTCTTGAAACTAATCATAATGCATACGGCTATGATGAAAAATCATAATCAAATTCAAAAGGTTGAATAATTTTTTCCGATCCGATAAACTGCACGGGGCTAAGCCATGATTGCGTGTTAGCCTGAACCAGATCAATTTTTGTATGCAATTTGTACGCAGACTTTTTTTCTATTTGATACGGAATTTCAAAGTTAATATGTTTGATAAGAACATCTAAAAGAAAAGAAGCGTCAGCATTGCGTGCAATGGTTTTTGCATCTTGAATGGCGGAAAACTGCCTTGTTAACGGATCATAACGCAGATAATAGGTAAGAGTATGCGTGGTTAAAAGTTTATTCCGGAAAAATTTTTTTTGTGCTAATTCTGTTTCAACTATAAGTGACAGAAGAGCGCCTTTTTTTAATGCCGCTTCAAATTTATGTTTTTTAGGCTGTTCAAAAACAAACTCGACAGCAATACTCTCATCTAAAACCTGCACACGCTGATAGGTAAGCACAAAACTGTCATATTCCTGTGCAAAACCAACAAAAGGAAAAACGAAAAGAAAAAATAAACCGACAATAAATTTCATTGCTTTGTATTGACACAAAGTGTCCAAAAACACAAGAAAAAATTGTACTCGTATATTTTTTAACTACGTTTTTTTAACAAATTCTCGGCAGAGGGGCTCCTTCCAGCATATTTAAAAGACGCATGCCTCCCATTTTTGTCTGCAAAACAACCTGCCCGTTTTTTCCCTCGGGAAGTTCCGTAATTTCACCAATTTTTGCTGCTTCCCTGCCATTTTTATCTTCACGCATAATGGCAAGTGCCTTGTCTGCTTTATCTTTTGGCAAAATGCAAAGTAATTTCCCTTCATTGGCAAGGTACAAAGGGTCAATGCCCAAAATAGACGCTCCGGAACGGACATTTTCATGAATGGGGAGCAAATCTTCAAAAAGCACACAGCGGATTTTTGATTGTTCTGCAATTTCATTCAAGGTGGTGGCAACCCCCCCGCGTGTGGGGTCACGAAGGACATGGATTTCCCCTACCTCAAGCATAAGTCGTTCAATCATATGATTTAATGAGGCACTATCGCTTTGAATATCACTGACAAAAGAAAGATTTTCCCGTTCTGCCATAACCGTTAAGCCATGATCCCCCATAGTTCCGCTTATAAGCACTGCATCCCCCACTTTTGCGTTGGCTCCTGAGGGTGAACCATAGGGGGAAGTTGGAGAAATAATTTCTCCAATGCCTGTGGTATTAATAAAAATTTTATCACAGGCTCCCTTTGTCACCACCTTTGTATCACCGGTAACAATTTTAACGCCGGCTTCTTTGGCTGCCTGTGCCATGGACGCAACTATTTTTTCAAGCTCTTCCAAAGAAAAACCTTCTTCAATAATAAAACCGCAGCTTAAATACTTGGGTCTTGCCCCAAGCATGGAAACATCATTAACAGTTCCATGCACAGCTAAGGTTCCGATATTTCCGCCTTTGAAAAAAAGTGGGCTGACAGTATAACTGTCCGTGCTCATGGCAAGGGGGGAGCTCATCTTCAAATAGGCAGCATCATCCATTTTTGCCAAGATGTCATTTTCAAAATATTTAAAAAATAAATCGTGGATTAACCGCATGGACGCACGTCCGCCGCTTCCTGCATCAAGTAAAATATTCATAGCAATTTTCTTCCTGCAATTATTACGCTGTCTTATATATCACGATAGTTATACCAAGCGGCACAGCTTCCTTCTGTTGAAACCATACAAGGACCTGTTGGATTTTGCGGCGTGCAGACCTTTGCAAATAAAGGACATTGGGCAGGCGTAATTTTTCCCTGTAAAACCTCTCCGCATTTACAGCCTGCTAATGGTTTTGTCGGAATAATCGTTTCATTATATTTAACGAGCGCATCAAATTCTTCAAAATTTTTACTGATTTTTAACCCGCTTTGGGGAATTTCTCCCAAACCGCGCCAATTTGTATCACAAACATCAAAGACTGCTGCCAACATATTTTTTGCCGTACTATTTCCTTCATAACTGACGGCACGTGTATAGGCATTTTCAATAAGGGCTTTTCCCTGCCGCATTTGCTCACTTATCAGGTAAAGCGCATGGATAATTTCAGCAGGTTCAAATCCTCCGACAACAGCAGGATAACGGTAATCTTCTGCCATAAATTCATAGGGCTTTAGACCAATAATTAAAGACACATGCCCCGGAAGCAAAAAGGCGTCAATGTACCTGTCATTGATATTATTATCAAGTAAAACTTTCAATGCAGGCGGTACCAATTTATGACAGCAAAAAACAGAATAATTTTTTATGGAATTTTTTTGCGCATACAAAATTGTTGCGGCAATAGTCGGCGCTGTTGTTTCAAAACCAACCCCTAAAAAAATGACGTCTTTATGGGGATTATCCTGTGCAAGTTTAACAGCATCCATGGGAGAATACACGATTTGTACGTTTGCCCCGTTTGCCATGGCATGTTTTAAACTTTTGCCGTCAGGGGCAGGAACACGGATTAAATCTCCAAAGGTGGCTAAAATAACGTTTTCTTTTTCTGCCAGTCTGAGAAATGCTGCCACTTCCGAATCATGGGTCACACAGACAGGACAACCCGGTCCGGACAAATGGGTCAGTCCCTCGGGAAGAAGAGAGCGTAAACCGCTTTGAAAAATGGAAACAGTATGTGTTCCGCATACTTCCATAAAACGGATTGGTTTTCCGTATTCATCTATACTTTTTTTAAGTTTATCAAGTAAAGCACTGCACATTTTTCTGTCGTGCAATTTTTCTTCAATATTCATGGCAAGCTCATAAAAAGAAAGTTTTTGGAAATTCCAAAAACTTTCAAAAATTATTGTGCATTTAAATTAGGCTTTATTTTCCCAAGTGATACATACAAATTAGAAAGGGAAATAAGGTAATTGGCTTTTGCTGAAATATAGGCAAGTTCTGCATCGGCAAGGTCGGACTGGGCGGTTAACATTTCAAGGTTAGTGCCAATTTGATATTCATAGCGTGTTTTTGCATCATCATAGAATTGACGGGCAGAATCCAAAGCTCTGGCAGATACATCAACTGTTCTGAGGGCATCCTGCAATTGCAATAAACATACCTTTACATTAAGCGCAGCGTTATTATACGCAAGTTCTACCTGTGCTTTTAATGCATCAACACTGTGTTTTGCCTGACGAACCTTGAAAAAATCCTGTCCGGAATTAAACACATTCATGGTTGCCTGAAGCCCGATAGTAGTATTTTCAAGGGGAGAGGTAAGGTAGAGGCTTGGATCGTATTGATAGCTTTTCAGGGTTTCATTGGCTTTCCAATTGCTCCCTGTGGATACATATTGGATAATGCCGTCAATTTTTGGTAAAAATGTACCCAGAGCAATACCCATATCTTTTTCTGCCATATTCATGCTTTTTTCAGCCATTTTTACATCAGGCAGCTGGGCAAATGCTTTTTTTACCGCTTCTTCAAAGGTTATGGAATAGGGAATGGAATCAAGCTTCCCAACATAATTAATATCTTTTTCCACAGGCAAATTTAAAAGAGAATTGAGTTTTGCCCGCACACTGTTTAAATTATTTTCATTTTCAATGAGTTTCGCTTCAGAAGAGGATAATTCATATTCAGCCTGCAGAACATCAATTTTGGGTCGAATACCAACTTGATAGCCTTCTGTGGCAATAGAACGCTGTTCATCGGCACGGGCAACAGCTTTTTGGGCACTGATAACACTTTCTTCAGCCATCAGATATTGCAGAAAAGCTGTCTGCACTTGATTGACAATATAAATATTTGTTTTAAAAAGCTGCAAATCATCATATTCAGACTGCAGTTTTGCTTTTTGAGCCTGATTTAAAAGTTGAAACCCTTGAAAAAGAGGCTGACGAACCTGCACCCCAAAAGAATAGGTCGTTTCATCCCAATCCCTCCCTAAGCTGAGGGTTTCCTGAAAATTAGAAAGAGAATCACGAGTAATGCCATAACTTGCATTGACGCTGGGTCCAAAAGCACCTCTTGCAGAATACAAAGCGGATTTTGAAGCTTCCGATGATTTTTGAGCAGAAATAATGCTTCTGTTGTCAACTAATGCTTTTTTAACAGCCTCTTCCATCGTATATGTAGATTCAGCAGCAAAAGCTTGTGTTCCCAAAAGGGCAAAACAAAGAGCAAATAAACTAAGCTTTTTCATAACATCTCCATTAATTAGTATGGGTAATATATACAAAATCAAAAGTTTTGTAAAGTGTGTAAAAAAATTACACTATTGTTTACTTGACAGCGTCCGCGTCAACAGTATATTAAAACGATAATTTAACTCATGGAGTTTTTATGGATATTTTACAACTTGTTGCTTCTGCAGGTATTATTGTTAAAATTATTATGCTGTTACTTCTTTTGGCTTCCATATACAGCTGGGGCATTATCATAACAAAATCATTTCTGCTCAAAAAATCCAAAACAAAAGTATTGGCAGGCATGTATGAATTTGAAAATGCCCCAAATTTACGTGAAGCCGTACAAAAATTAGGCAAAGACACAAGTTCCCCCTTATTTTCTGTTGCACAATACGGCGTTAATGAATTTAATAAAGGTAAAGAAAATCAGGTTAATAGCAAAACAATCGCCGATAACGTCAGACGTTCTCTGCACCAAGGGGTCAACAATGAAACAGCGAAACTCAATCATTCTATTTCCATTTTAGCCACCTGTGCAAACGCCTCTCCTTTTGTCGGCTTGCTTGGTACCGTGTGGGGTATTTTAACCACCTTCAGCGCCATTGGTGCTTTGAAATCAGCCTCCCTTGCAACGGTTGCCCCCGGTATTGCAGAAGCGCTTATTGCTACAGCTCTGGGTCTTTTTGTTGCTATTCCGGCTTCTGTTGCCTTCAATATTTTTCTTGGAAAAATAAATTATGTTGAAAATTTAATGGTTGATTTTGCCGGTACTTTTTTAAACAGAGTACAACGAGAATTAAATACCAGTAACAATTAACAAATTCAAATATTATGGCTAGAAATAATAAAACCTATCAATCAGAAATTAACGTTACCCCTTTTGTTGACGTTGTTTTGGTTTTGCTCATTATTTTTATGATTACTGCTCCTATGCTTGATCAGGGTGTTGAAATAGATTTGCCGCAAACAAAAGAAGTTGATGTCTTGCCTACCGATACGGAACACTTGGTGCTTTCTATACAAAAAGACGGAAAAATTTTTCTGGATAACTATGAAGTCGGATTAGACACGCTTGAAGAACGTATCAATGTTTTAGTCACAGAAAAACAGCGTGCTTTATTTATTAAGGCTGATACCACCGTTCCCTATGGCGTTGTTGTAGATATTATGGGACGCGTTAAGGCAGCAGGAATACAAAATCTCGGTATCGTAGCAAATCCTTCCGATATTACTGCTGATGATATAAAAGCACTTCATCAAAATGAAGAAACACAAAACCAAAAATAAAGCTCCATACTATGCAACCATTTGGATTTTTAATATCACTTTTTTTCCATACGCTTATGCTTGTAGCCATAATTTTTTGGCCTGCTTCAGCACCCAAAAAGATTAATGCCGAACGCTATCTTGTCAGCATGGTGATTGGTGAAATGGGAGGAGAAAATTTACCCTCTCCTGTTGCCGGTATGCGTCCGCCAAAAGATAAAACACCTTCCATACTGCCTGATTCACAGCCACAGGCACAGGAAGCAAATAAACCATTAAGCAATGCTGTTGAAACGCCAAAGCAGGAAGCTCCACAGGAAATGCCGACAGCAACGCCTATTCCAAAAACACCTGACCCAACTCCGGAACCGCCAAAGGAAATAGCTCAGGCTCCAAAACCGGAACCTCCAAAGGAACCCGAAACGAAAAAAGAATCGGAACCCAAAAAGGAACCCCCAAAAGAAACACCGAAAACCGCACAAAATGCACCCAAGAAAAATTCTATCAATGATGCACTCAAAGAAGCCCAAAAACAGGAAAAGTCAAAGGGTGCTTCTGCACTGAGCAATGCTTTGGCAGAATTGAAGGGTATGGAACAAATGGGAGGCGGCGGAGGCACCGGTTCCGGCAATGGCGGCGGCGGTATTTATGATGTATATGCGGCACAGGTTATTCTAGCTGTACAGCCAAACTGGAGCATGCCAACCTATTCTCGTCAAAATCTAGTGGTACAAGTTCGGATAAGGCTCGATATCTCCGGAACAGTTTTAAGTGCGGAGATTGCCGAAGGATCCGGACGGGCTGATTTTGATGCCTCTGCTGTGAATGCTGTTCTTCGGACAAAAGTTCTTCCAAAACCACCGACAAAAGATCAACAGGATTTAATTATATCATTTAACGCATTAGAATTAGCAGGTAATTAACAATGAAAACAAAACACTTGCTCGTATCCCTCTTACTTGGCAGCATACCCGTAAGTTCTGCCCATGCTCTGGCAGTTTCTTCTGAAACAAAGCCTTTTCTCGGCGTCAATTACAGTGAAAACGTCTTAAATACTCTTTTAGCAGCATGGCAAAAACCGCAAATTGATGTTTCCGGCGTCACAGCCGTTACCATTCGCCTTGCCAAAGACGGAAGACCCTATTCCTGTGAAATCAAACACAACTCAAGTTCCCCTGATGTGGATAATTCCATTTGCCAAGCTATCTCACAAATCGGGCATTTTCAGCCTTTGCAGGCAAATGATACCGGGGAAGTCTATTTAACCTTTGTCCACGATAATAAACCATTTTTGCAAGAAAAAAAGGAAGAACATCTTTTAAATTCGCAAAATGAAATTTCAGGCAATGAGCAGGTTGATACGGTACAAAATTCCGTGGATAATCCTATTCGTGAATTGCAAAAATCTTCACATATCGATGTGGAATCAAGCACTATTATTGAAGAAAATGTTTCTGCAAAGCCGGTTTTATCACCCGATACGCAGCATAGGCAATTAACACAAAATTCTGCTGCAATTCAAAATAATGCGGCAAATTCCTCTCTTCCCCTTGCCACCGCCCCTCAGCCCAATACCATTAAAATTTCACGGGCAGAAGCATTGCAGGAACCTTCAAAAGACTTAGTTGATCCTGCGCAGTTTACCCACGCCTATTCACAGGAAATTTTAAGACAGGCTTCTCCCAAAATCCGTATTCCTTCCAATTTCTCCGGAAAATATCAGGTTGTTGTCCGCATTGATGTTTTAGGAAGCGGAAAATTGAAAAATGCACAAATTATCAAAAGCTCACAGCAGAAAGTCATCGATAATGAAATCTTACGGGTTTTAACGCAGGAAGTACAATATGCTCCGCTTCCGCAAAAACTTGAGGAAAGCATGTGGCTTACGTTTAACATTACCAAATAAGATAAGGAAGGATATCCAATGAAATCTGCATACATAAAAATTTTTCTTGTTACATTTTTCTTCTGTATGCTCAATGCTTTTTCTGTTCCTTCTCTTTCTGCCAAAGAAGTTTCCGATATTGTGTCTTCTCTTGCAGAAAGCCAAAAACGTGAACTTGATACCATTCAAGGTGAAAGTGAGGCATTGGAAAAAAATTTAAATGATAAAATTCTTCAGTTAAGTAATAAAACCAATGAAATTTCCCTTACCTTTCAAAATCTTTCCATGATTTTTGAAAACGGATCCCTTTCTCCCAATGCCCGTTCAATTTTAACAAAACAAATCAACGAATTATTTTCTGAATTAGATACATATTACACCCCGCTTGCCCAAACACAAAAAACGATTAATGCTCGTATTAATCAATTATCAGCCATATTAAATAACTTTAAAATTATGAATTCCGAGCGTATTGCCGCTCTTAATACAAATGCCCAAAATTTACTTACTGTCTATCAAAACCTGAATAAAAATCTTGAACAAAACTTACCGCAAACAAAAGCTCTCTTAGATAATATTTCAGCTCTTTCCAGTAATTTTGAAAAAACTTTGCCCAAATTGTGGCTTGATTACTATATTAATGCGACAGATAATCTTTTCAGCTCCCTTGTATGGCAAAATGAGATTAAAAATTTCAAAGATATTTTCAGTACTACGACAAGAATACTCAGAAATGATTTGCCGGCTACACAAAACGCATGGATTTTTTTCATTATCCGTATTGCCATGATTTGTACCATTTTGAGTTTTCCTTTATACTTTTCAGTGAAATTAACCCAAAAGCTTCCTGAACAAGTCCATACAGCATGGAAAGCTATTTTAAAAAGAAGTATGCCTGCCATAATTTTAGGCATTGCTTTTTATTATGCTTCCCTGCAAAGACATACTATTTATCAGATTGGTATGGGGATAAGCGCAATTCTTATGTGTTACGGGCTTATTCATCTTGCTTTTATCCTGCAGAATTTACAAAAAAATACCCCCCTCACAAAACCTGCTGTCCGTATTTTTGTTCCTGTTTTATTTGCAAGTTTGGCTCTTTTGACTTTTACGCCCCTTATACTGACCCTTTCTTTTATTTGGGCGCTTATTCTTATTTTTACAAGCTGGTATCTTATCAAAACACCCAAAAGTTCCTGCAAAATATCCAATTATATTTTGACAGGGTTTTTAATTGTTAATATTATCGGCATATTAATCACTCCTAATGGGCTTGCAAGGCTTTCCATTCTTATGACACTTTTATATATTTGTTTAGGTGTGGGTATTTATCTTGCTTTTGGCATTATCCGTTTAGCCAAAATAGTACAGGAATATTTGCAAACAAAAGAAGCAAATGTTTTTGCCTGTGAATTGACCTATGCATTTGCCTTCCCCATTTTGCTTTTAATTGGATTTGTTATTCCTTTTACTTGGGTTTTGGCATATCCAGGCGGCATGTATCTTATCAAAAATTTCAGCAATTTTGATTTTAACTTTGGCTCTTTTTCTGTCAATTCATTCCAGATTTTCACTATCTTAATTGTTTTTTATATTACAAAATCCATTATCAAATTCCTCAATAATTTTATTGAAAATAATTGGAGCAATAATAAAGACAGTACCTTATCAACACTTACTGCCCCCATTAAAACAACGGTTAATTTTGGCTGCTGGGGATTATTTATTCTTTACGCCCTCAATGTTTTGGGCTTCAGCCTCACAAGCATAACCGTTGTTGCCGGCGGTCTTTCTGTCGGTGTCGGTCTTGGTCTGCAAAGTTTTGTACAAAACATTTTCAGTGGTTTTTCCCTTATATTCGGACGCAATATTCGGGAAGGAGATATTGTTGATGTTGCAGGCGTAAACGGGGTTATCCAAAAAATCAGCCTGCGGGCAACGCAAGTGCGGACTTTTGATAATGCTGTGGTTTTTGTGCCAAACTCTGCCTTTTTGTCTTCCACCTTTGTTAACTGGACACATAACGGTACAATGGTCCGCAAAAGCATACCTCTTGGTGTTGCCTACGGTACAGATTTGTCTCTTGTCAAAAATACGGTTATGGATATTGTCAAAAATGACCCTGATGTGTTGAAAACTCCTGAACCAGCTATTTTGTTTATGGATTTTGGCGCAAGTTCACTTGATTTTGAAGTTAGGATTTGGGTTGCCGATATCAATAATGCAGCAGGGATTATGGCAAAACTTCGTTATGCTATCAATGAAGCTTTCAAAGAAAAAAATATTGAAATTCCATTCCCGCAAACAGATATCCATGTCTACCAAACGGAAAAAAAGTAAATAAAAAAAGAAGAAAACTAAAAAAGTTCTCTTCTTGTAAGCAGTTTTAAAAAGTTATCAAAATACCAAAAACCGACTTTTTGTTTTTATGAAATAAAAACAAGCGATGAGAGTTTGAGGGAGCGATAGCCGTTAAAATTTTATTCAAAACGGCTCATGCCGGTAATAACAACCATATCAACAGGTGCGTCATCGTGTTCACCTTGAGGTTTTGTTTTTAATTTTTGGATTTTATCCACAACGTCCAAGCCGTCAATAACCTGCCCAAACACACAATAGCCATATTCGTCATCAGCTTCACTTTGGTGGTCAAGATCAGGATTATCAACCGTATTAATATAAAATTGTGCGGAAGCTGAATGAGGATCAGCCGTTCTTGCCATAGCAAGGGAACCGCGGACATTTTTTAACCCGTTTGCAGCTTCATTTTTTATAGGTGCATGGGTGGGCTTTTCTTCGTATCGAACAGTGTAGCCCCCGCCTTGTATCATAAAATCTTTAATTACACGGTGAAAAATTGTATTTTCATAAAATCCTTCGTCCACGTAGCTCAAAAAATTAGCAACACTCAAAGGCGCTTTTTCTTCAAAAAGTTCAAGCAAAATATCACCTGAAGATGTTTCCATTAATATAATCGGATTACTCATAGTTATTCCTTTTAAAAAATTTTTTCTATTGTGGCGAAAAGTTATGAAAAAAGCAAGCCTTGAATTTATAAAAAATTTCGGCTACGTTTTCATTTATGAAAACAATTGATTTTGACAAAAAAGCTTTTATCCGCACCCTTTTTACATGGTTTGAACACAATAAACGAGATTTGCCATGGCGTAAAACCTATAGCCCGTACCATGTTTGGATTTCTGAAATGATGCTGCAGCAGACCCAAATGGAAAGAGGCATTCAGTATTTTAACCGCTGGATACGAACGTTTCAATGCCCCAATGATATTGCGAATGCGTCTTTGGAAAAGGTTTTACAGCTTTGGGAAGGGCTTGGTTATTATTCACGGGCAAAAAACATTTATCAGTCTGCCCGAATTATCCGAGATGAATATAACGGGATTATTCCCTGCGATGAAGAAAAAATCAAACGGCTTGCAGGCATTGGTGACTATACCCTTTGTGCTCTTATGGGAATTGCCTTTGAAAAAGATTATGCCACCATTGACGCTAATGTTGAACGGGTTTTTGCAAGGCTTTTTAATTGCACAGAAAAAAATTTAAAAAAAGCTATCAAACCCCTTGTAGAGGAATTGCTCCCGAAAGGTGAGGCAAGAACGTATAATCAAGCTCTTATGGAGCTTGGCGCTTTGGTCTGCAAAAAAAATCCTCTGTGTGATACGTGCCCGTTGCTTTCCTACTGTGAAAGCAAAAAACTCAGCCTTGAAAAAGAACGTCCTCTTCCCAAGGAAAAAAAAGCTGTTATTCCTGTTTTGGCAAGTTATTGTATTATTACGGATACAGAGCAAAATGAATTAATACGGCAGCGCCTGCAGCAAAAACTTTGGAATACCATGTGGGAGTTTTTAGGCATAGACAATATTCTTGTTGATGCTGAGCTTACGCCAATGGAACAAAAACAGCTTGCACGGCAAAGCCTTCTCATTGAATTAGCTGATTTTTTCAATATTCCGCAAACCGAAATGGAAAAAAATATCACAAAAGAAGCGAGCTGTATTCGCTCAAATTATACAAATCATGCATTAACAGCCTATTTCTTCCGCTGGCAACTGACAACAGAGCAGGAACAAAGGATTAAAAAACAAGTACAGGAAATCAAAGGCTTTTGCTGGACAGCAGACAGTGCAAACTATGCCATGCCTTCACACCACAGAAAAGCCCATAACAAATACCATAAAAAAGAAACGCTCTGCTAAAATGTCATTTTGCAGACACACCGGGTGCGAGAACTTTTAATTTTATAATTATATCAATGTATTATACAAAGAAAAAAGAAAAAAAACCGAAGCCTTATTTCGTATTAAAAAGCTCAATTCTTCTTAAATGCCTGCCGCCAAGAAATTCCGTTTCAAGAAAAATATCCGCTAAATCCATAGCGACACCTTTCCCCGTCACGCGTTCTCCAAGACACAGGATATTAGCATTATTATGCTCACGGCAGGCACGGGCATGAAACTCACAGGTGGCAAGAGCAGCACGGATACCCTTTACCCTGTTGGCTGCCATACTCATACCAATTCCCGTACCGCAAATCAAAATACCAAAAGACCCATCGCCGGAAAGTACTTTATCCGTTACTTTGAACGCACTGTCCGGATAATCACAGCTGACAGCCTCTTCGGGACCTAAATCAACAACATCATGCCCTTTTTCCTGTAAATGCTGCACAAGCACCTGCTTTAAACTAAAACCTGCATGGTCAGATGCAATAAAAACTTTCTTAGCCATATCATCCTCTTATTCTTTTATAAATTCAGTGCCCGTCGGCAATTCAAATATCAAATCCTCTTTTTTATACTGCGGAGGATTGCTTCTTTCTTTTACCAGTAAAATAGCTTTATAATCATCAATGAGCGAAGAAATAACAACACGGGACGGAAGCATGGTCTTTTCATCATAGCTGAGGTCAAAAGCCCATGTATTATCTATTTCACAATGGACAGGCATGCCGTTTTCATTTAACTGCAGCAACCCGTCCATATTGATACTGCTAAAATAATAGGAATATTTTTCAAACTCGTTTTTTGCTTTTTCAAATGTTTTCACACTATCAAGATTAAGCTCCTGCAAAACCTGATTAAATCCGCCGCGAAGCAGCAAAGACATTTCATAAAAAGAAATGGGAACAGGCATACCAAGACTGACAAGGGGATTCATCTCATGATAATTTTCCATAAGCATGGCTTTTTTATCTTGTACGAAATAGATAAGAACTTCCTCTGCATCTTCGCGAATTTTTGCAATGCTTGCACCCAGCCCTGCCATAACATCGACTCGTAAAGGCAGTGAACCGTTGCTCCAGAAAATATAATTCACCCGGTTGGTATTTTCTTTATCCCCAAAACGGAAACTTCCCTGCAGCGTATAAGGGTGCTCGTCTATGGCTGCAGTTGTGAATTTTTCCCAGCGGGATTCTTGATCTTCCACACTGGGAAGTGTCACTTTTTGCGCAACACAGGCATTTAAATGCACGCAAAGTCCCAGAATAAAACAAAATTTAAGCCATAATTTCATTTAAATAATCCCTTGAGTTTTTGTTCTATTTCATCATTATGCTTTATAGATAAGGATTTTTCATACGCAGTACGGGCTATATCCAATTTCCCCAGTTTGGCGGCAATATCGCCGTAATGTTCCCACATGGTTGCGTCTTCATTGACTGCCGACTCAGAATAAGCAACAGCTTTTTCAATATATGCAAATGCTTTGTCATAATCTTTTTTTGTATAATAAAGCCATGCCAGCGAATCATTGATATATCCGTGTTTTGGATTTAATGTATCCGCTTTTAAAAGATACTCTTCTGCTTTATCCAAATCTTTATTTTGTTCGACGAGGGAATAGCCTATAAAATTTAACGCATCATAATGTTCAGGATCAGCCTCTAAAACTTCAAGCATTATCTGCATTGCTTTTTCTTTTTCATCTAAATGAAAACAGGTATAGGCAAAGCGGTATTTCGCATGGATGTCCTGAGGATAATCTTTCAAATATGCGTACAAAACCTCATAGGCTTGTTCGTATTTTTCTTGAAATAAATAGGTTTGATATTCTAACACCCTATAATTTTTGGTGTCCGGAGCAAGATTCTGCAATTTTTTAATATTTTGTAATGCATTGTCAAAATCATTTTGTTCCAGATAAATATAAGTAATAATTTCAAGGGCATTTTTATAATGCTCATCATTTTCATTGAGCTGGGTCAAATAAGACAGAGCACGATTTTTATCTTGTCCAGCTTCATAAATCAAGGCTCCGTGCAGATAAATCAATTCACGGGGAGCATTCTCCATTGTTCCAAGATTATTTAACAGTTCCTCCGCCAAATCAACTCTTCCCTCTTGGATAAGCATGGAAGAAGCAGAAACAATAAAATCGAAATTAAAATGTTCCTTGGCTATTTCAAAGGCTTTTTGGTGATTTCCCTCTTTAAAGGCAAGGGAAAGCTGCTTTAATAAATAATCGTAATTTGTGTTGTCCAATTCAAAAACCTGCGCATAATATTTTCTTGCCAGCGCATATTGCCCTTTTGCTTCTGCAATGGTTCCCAAATGGTGCAGGGCTGTTTTTTCTTCCGGAAATTCCCGTAAAATACGTTTAAAATACTTTTCCGCCTCTGTGTACCGGTTCATTTTTTCCAGACAAATTCCAAGGTATAAATATACGGAGCTTACCCGTGCTTTTTCAGGAATTTGCAGCAAGGTTTTATACGCACTTTCATATTGGAACCGTTTATAATAAAGAACTCCCAACTCAATAGAGGCATTGTAATCTTCCGGATGTTTTTTGATATATTGTTTTAATAAATCTTCTACAGCATTTAAATCAGAATTGCCGTCCTGCTGATTTTGCAAAACTTCTGCATACATCAAAATAAAGGAAAGTTCATCGGGCAATTGTTTTAAACTTTGTTCTAAAAGCTCTTTTGCCTCCCGAATATATCCTTTATTATAAAACCACGTCACGGCTTCTGCCAAATATAAGGGCTCAGGCTTATTTTTTGCCAGCATTTCAGCATAACACTTTATTTTATCATAATCATCCCGTTTTATTGCTTCATATAAGCCTAAATAGACAAAGGTCTGCGTTCCGTTTTCAGAGATTTCAAGCTCATGGGGATATTGCTCTGTTTCTTTTGCCGCATTTCTTTCAAAAGGAAAAAGTAAAGAGGATTCCATAGTTTTTTGAGAACCGGCACAAGCCTGCAAGAAAATAAATATAAATAAAAATGATAAAATACGCATAGTTGTCCTATTTATGAATGTATCCATTCTTCTGAAAAATCTTTTATTTTACTGCCCAAATGGTTTTTTAATTTTACCAGTAAACGAGCTTCCAACTGACGGATACGCTCACGGCTTACATGATATTTTTCACCGATTTCACGCAATGTTACGGGGTCATCGGTCAAAAGCCGGTGTTCTAAAATAAAAAGTTCCTTATCGGATAAATCAGGCAGCAAATCTTTTAAACTATAGCGAACTAACTCGGATAACTCATCACTGGCAATACTGTTTTCAACACCTGCTGTCAGTGCAGGTAAAAAATCCAGTTTTGTACTGCCGCTTGTATCATCACCATTTGCAGGCATATCAAGAGATAAGTCACTTGTATCAAGGCGCTGCTGCATTTCAACAACCTGATCAACACTTACCCCAAGAGCTTCTGACAATGTTTTTTCATCGGGATCAAAACCTTGGGCAATGAGTTTTTGCCGCTCTTTATTCAGATTATAAAAAAGCTTCCGCTGTGCCTGTGTTGTACCGATTTTTACCATTCTCCAGTTATCCATGATAAACTTGAGAATATACGCTTTTATCCAAAAGGTTGCATAATAGGAAAACTTTATGCCTTTATCGGGATCAAACTTATTCACGGCACGCATCAGCCCTACATTGCCTTCCTGAATTAAATCAAGGACATTTTGCATCCACCTGCGCTGAAAATCCATGGCGACACGAACCACTAAACGCAAATGGGAAGAAATAATCCGAAACGCAGCTTCGCTGTCCCCTTTATCACGAACACGCCTTGCAAGCTCTACTTCTTCATCTGCCTCAAGTAAAGGGAATTTGCTGACTTCACGTAAATATAACTGCAAATTATCCTGAACTGCCGGCAAATGGTGCGGAGCAACCATAAGGGCATTATTATCCTGATTTTCTTCCAGGGCATACTGATTATCATGGGGATAATGAATCGGCTCCAAATACTCTTTATCTGCTGAGAAATCTTCTTGATCAAAAAATTCATCAACATCTTCATTTTCTATATTTTCGTCAGAAAAATCATCAGGCATAAGTTCAGCTTCAAGAACAATATCTTTGTCTTTTGCTTCATTTTTTCCTGTCATTTTTTTTTCTGTATTTTTTTCTTCCATAGTCAATAATTTCTTGTTATATATGTTTAAACTTAACTAATCAGCATACGCATAAAGTGATTTAGTTTAGTCTGTATTTTCTATATTAGCAAGTTTAAAAATAACAAAAGAAATAAACAGATTACATAGATCAGGAGTCTTTCATGAACGATTTACGCACTCTTTTAAAAAATAAAACCTCTCTTTTTATTGACGGGGCAATGGGAACCATGCTGCAGTCCCTTGGTATGCCAAATGGTGCAAATCCGGCAGAATTTTGCATGGAACGCCCTGACATTGTAGAAAAAATCCATTTAGAATATTTAAATGCAGGTGCAAATATCATTCTTACATCTACGTTTGGCGGAACGAAATACAAGCTTCCGTCAAATCTTGCCGTTGAAGAATTTAACGAAAAAATGGCGTTAGTGGCAAGAAAAGCCGTCAACCAAGTAAAACAAAGCGGTGACAAGCCCTGTTTTGTGGCTGGTGATATTGGACCTGTGGGAAAATTTTTACGCCCCCTTGGCGAACTGGAACCACAGGATTTCATTTCTGCCATACGGGAACAAGTCCGGGGCTTGGTCAAAGGCGGTGTTGATTTAATATTCATTGAAACACAATTTGATCTTGCAGAAGCAAGAGCTGCTGTTGCCGCTGTACGCATGGAAACCAATTTGCCTGTTTTTGTTTCCATGACCTTTGAAGACGGCGTCAGCCTGACAGGATCCAGTCCTGAAATTTTTGCAGCAACTATGCAAAATATGGATATTGACGCTATTGGGGTCAACTGCGGAGCAGGTCCCGAGCAAATGCTTCCTGTGATAAAACGGATTTTATCAAACTGTACATTGCCTGTTTTTGCTGAACCGAATGCAGGCCTGCCTGAGCTTATTGACGGGGAAACAGTTTTTAGGCTTGCCCCTGACGATTTTGCAGAACAGACAAGTCATATAGCAAAAGAAGGCGTTTATATTTTAGGCGGCTGCTGCGGAACAAGCCCTGCCCATATCAAAGCCCTGTGCAGCAAAGTGCTTTCCCTTGCCATTTGTGAGCAAAAACGCACGCTCCCTTATGGGATACGCCTTACTTCCCGTTCATCCCTTGTGCATATTGGAAAAAATCATCCCCTTCTCATGATTGGGGAACGTATCAATCCAACAGGAAAAAAAGCCCTTACCGCAGAACTGCAAGCCGGTAAATTTGACCTTGCCCTGCAATATGCTGATGAACAAATTGCCATGGGAACAAAAGTTTTAGACGTCAATGTGGGTGCGCCCCATGTACAAGAAGAAACAATGCTTCCCTCCCTTGTGGAAACACTGGTTTCACGTGTACAAACCCCACTTTGCATCGATTCTTCAAATCCTGATGCCATTATTGAAGCATTGCCGTTCCACCCGGGGGCTGCTCTTGTCAACTCCATAAGCGGTGAAGAGAACAAAATGGAACGGCTTGCTCCCATTTGTAAAATGTGGGGTTCTCCCTTTATTTTGCTTCCTCTGACAGGTGCAAACCTTCCTAAATCCGCCGGTGAACGTATAAGAATAATTGAACAATTACTTATAAAAGCAGAACAATATCATATCCCCCGTCACCTGATTATGGTTGATATTTTAGCATTGACCGCCGCTTCTGACAGCCATGCTCCTAAAGCCTGCCTTGAAACAGTAGAATGGTGCCATGCGGAACATTTGCCCACAACCCTTGGTTTATCTAATATTTCCTTTGGCTTGCCTGCAAGGGATCTTGTAAACTCCTCTTTCTTTGCCATGGCAGCCGGCTCCGGTTTAACCTCCTGCATTGCCAACCCTTCCAATATCAGAATTCGGGAAGCCCTCGACAGTGCAAATCTGCTTTTAGGCTTTGATTCCAATGCAGAGCATTTCACAAATACGTATGCAAAATGGACGTCACAAAGCCAAAATCAGGCTCTGGCAGCAAATCAGGTGAAAGTTGGGGCAAAAACCATTGAAGAAGCGGTTATTCTTGGCGATAAAGATCACATTCTTCACATGGTTGATGAAGAATTGCAAAAAGGAGCAGACCCCTTTAAATTAGTACGGGAACGCCTTATTCCAGCGATTCAGGAAGTGGGAACCCTGTACGAGAAAAAAGAGTATTTTCTTCCCCAGCTGCTCCGCTCTGCTTCCACCATGCAAACAGCTTTTGCACATGTTAAACCTTTGCTTGAACAAAGCGGTCAAAATAATGATAAACAAAAGATTATTCTTGCAACAGTACAAGGAGATATCCATGATATCGGCAAGAACATTGTGGGACTGCTTCTTTCCAATCACGGTTATGAAGTGATTGATTTAGGAAAAGATGTACCGGCTGAAACAATTGTTCAAAAAGCTGTGGAAGAAAATGTCCGGTTGATTGGATTATCAGCACTTATGACAACAACAATGCCAAGAATGGAAGAAACTATTAAACTTCTCCAAGAAAAAAATTGTTCCTGTAAAGTCATGATCGGCGGTGCTGTTGTGACCGGAGAATACGCAAAAAGCATACAGGCACATGGTTATGCCCTTGACGCCGTAGAGGCTGTACGCGTTGCCAAAGAATTGCTTGGCAATTAATTTAACGCAAATTTTCACATTGCATTTTTTTTGTTTTTGAATATAATAAACGGAAATTAATGAGGATTACGATGAATATTTTAAAATCATTTTTTGCTTTTCTCTTTATTTTTTGTATGAGCTTTTCCCAAAGCTATGCAAATGATATTAAAACAAGTACCGATTTACTCAATGAAATTGCAGAATCTTCCAATAAACATGTTGTATTGGTAAATTTTTATGCATCATGGTGTCCCCCCTGCAGACAGGAAATTCAGGAACTGATAGAACTGAGAAAACAATTTTCTTCTGAACAGCTGAGAATTATTGGCATTAATTTGGACGATGAAAAAAATACCATGCTTGATTTTAATAAAAAAGCGGGCGTCAATTATGAAACCTATCATGATTTTCAGGGAAATATCAGCAGTTTTTTCGGATTCCAAACCATTCCTTTTAATATCATTTACAGCAAAGCAGGCAAAGCAATTTATACAGATGCAGGGGCAGTTCCCTTCAAACGTTTATCAGAGCTTATTGAATACGGACTGACGAAATAAAGGAAGCAAATTATGCAGCATACATTAAAAGAAGTTTTTTCTGCACAGGAAATACAGGAACGCGTCAAAAATTTGGGCAAAGAAATTTCTCAAATTTACAAAGATGAACCCCTTGTTTTGATTTGTGTTTTAAAAGGAGCTTTTCTCTTTTTCAGTGATTTGGTGCGCGCCATTGACTGCCCCCATGAAATTGACTTTGTCCGTCTGGCGAGCTACGGCAGCAGTGATACGTCTTCCCATTCTATCGCCTTTACCAAAGATATTGAAATCAATGTGGAAGATAAGCATGTTCTCATTGTTGAAGACATTGTCGATACCGGGCTTACCATGGAGTTTTTGCTTAAACAGCTTTCTGTGAGAAAAGCAAAAAGCGTTAAAATCGCTACGCTGCTCAGTAAAAAAGCAAGACGTGAAAAAGCTATTCCCATTGATTTTGTCGGTTTTTATATTCAAGACGGTTTTCTTGTTGGATATGGTCTTGATTATGCTGAAAAATATCGCTATTTGCCAAACATTTGCGAAGTTGAATTATAGAATTATAACAGACAGGAAAGTATATGCTTATTACATGTCCAAATTGCAAAAGTGTTTTTAAATTACCGGATGTTCATGATCCGGATAAGAAATTACGCTGCTCTATCTGTAAAACGGTTTTTGCTGTTCGCGATGCTGCAAATGAACCTCAAGAGGAGGAAAAACCTGCTCCGGAAGGCAAAAACAACCCTACGCAAATCAATTTAGATACGCCTTTTGCAACCGACACTCCTGTGACAAAAAAGAGCAAAGGCGTGCGCATTTTTTTAATTCTTTTCTTCTCAGCTGTCTGCTTTCTTTCCATATTATGGTCTTTCACGAGTTATCTTGACCCCATAAAAGAAAAATATTTTAATAAAGATGCTGCAAATATTCAAAAAAGAATAGATGCCGAAAATAAACGCATTGAGGAATTGGCAGAAAAAGTAAAACTTTTGCAAATCAATGGACTTCGCCAATACACGATGCCCAATGATAAAGTTGGAACACTGACGGTTATTGAAGGAAAAGTTGTCAATGGCTTTGATGAAGCTCGAGGACTTGTTCAGGTTGAATGTTCCTTATACAGCGAATCCGGTGAACTGCTTATTAATAAGAAACAAATTGCGGGAACTTCCCTTTCCCTTTTCCAGCTCCAGGTTTTAAATGAACAGGAACTGGAACAAAACCTCAACAATAATCTCGACATCATGCAAAGAAACACCAACATTGCCCCGGGAGCAAGTACGCCCTTTATGTGCGTATTCTATAATCCTCCCCAAAATGCAGCGAATTTTAATATAAAAATTGTTTCCGCTGAAAAACCTGATGATGTTGCTAATCTGAAAAGTGATTTTTCTTCTTAACAATCCGATAATACGATAAAGCCCAGAAATGGGCTTTTTTTCATAGTATATGGCAAATGCAACCTATAAAATTCCTCAATTAAAACGCTGTGACGAAAAAAGCCCTTTTCCGCTTTCTTCCGAGTATTGCTTTCGCATACGGGAGGAAATCAAAAAAAGTATTTTTATTGTCAGTATCGGACATGCAAATACAAAAGAAAGTGCCAAAATTTTTATTGATAAAATCTCTCAGGAATTTCCTGATGCAACCCATAATTGCTATGCGTTTGCAGTGGGGGCTCCCAAAGACACTGCGCAAATCGGACAGTCAGACAATGGCGAGCCCCATGGAACAGCCGGAAAACCCATGCTCAATATTCTTTTACATTCTGATATTGGCGAAGTGGTTGCTGTTGTCACCCGCTATTTTGGAGGAATAAAACTTGGTACAGGCGGACTTGTCAAAGCTTATCAGGGAGCAGTTGCTCATGCAATGGAAATTCTCCCCTGCACGGATAAAATGGTTTATGCCCGCATTACACTGTGCTGTGATTACGAGCACATCAACCTTTTGCATTATCACCTGCCTGCATATCAGGCAAAAATTGTACAGGAAGAATTTTTAAACCGCATTACTTATACGCTGGAACTGCCTGTCCAACAAAATGACACTTTCATTCAAACCGTTAAAAATGCGAGCAATGGAAAAATTCAAATAAAAAATCAAATAATTCTTGATAGTTAAAAATTTAAAAAAAAATAAAAAAAGTTCTTTACAAAGCTCATAAAAAAAGCTAATTAGTAATTGTTACTAATAAAGAACACTAAATAACAAAATGTGGAGAAAACACTATGTCTAAAACACAAGAAAATTTGATGGCTGCTTTTGCAGGTGAATCACAAGCTAACCGTAAATATCTTGCTTATGCTAAAGAAGCAGATAAAGAAGGTCTCCCTGTTGTAGCAAAACTTTTCCGTGCTGCTGCTGAAGCTGAAACTATCCATGCTCATGCACACCTTCGCAGTGCCGGCAAGATTGGCAATACTGCCGCTAACCTTCAAGATGCTATCAACGGTGAAACCTATGAATTTACCAAAATGTATCCTGATATGATTAAAGACGCAGAAGCAGAAGGTCAAACAGCTACTGCAAAGTACATGGGCTTTGTAAACACTGTTGAAGAAGTACATGCTAACCTTTACAAAAAAGCTGCAAATAACCAATTAGGCAATGTTGATTTCTATATTTGCCCGGTATGCGGTTATACTCACGAAGGTCCTATGACCGGTACCTGCCCGGTATGTCATGCAAAAGCTGAATCTTTCTATACTGTCGGCTAATTGATTTTCAATGCAAATAAAAAATCCTCTTCCGTTTTGGAAGGGGATTTTTTATTTAATCTTTTTGCTTTGTTTTAGTATCAGGTTGATTTTATAACCACATCAGATGATTATAAAATTTTCTTTTTATGGGGAAAATCTTATCTCTGCTGTCGCTATCCGTAGAGCTCGTTCACTCGCTAACGGCTACCGCTC
>CAJTMS010000031.1 GCA_910577155.1 uncultured Mailhella sp. | reverse complement strand
TATTAATACAATATGTTATTTTATTTTTTGATTTTTTCTTCATAATCTAAGCGGTTACAAAATGCTTCGTAGCAGCGTTCCAAACTTCTGTTTCCGTGAAAATCAATTTTTTGCCCGTAATTTTGAGGTCTTGGCGGAAAAACCGCTGTTATATGCTGTGGTATGGCTGTTCGCTCCAGCAAGGATTTTTTCCCCTGCATTAAAGAAAATTCCAGACGTTCAAAATAATTTTGCAAGCCGTACGCTTCCAAAAAGACATTTATTCTTTCTAATAACTCTGTATAATACATACGAATTTCCTGCAAATCGGCAGGATTTTCAGCACCGAGATAAAGAACTGTTCCCTTGCAGGCATAAGGTTTTATGAAAGGAATAATCTCCTCAGGGCACACCATATCCCAATTATCCCACAAATTCCGCAAAATATCCTGATGAGGATGCGGACTATATTTTTTTATCAGTGCAGGATAAAGCTCCTGTATGGCGAGAGGAGAGGATTTTCGTTTTTCTTTTTGAAATTTTTTTCGCATATTTTTTTTTAACCTGTCCCTGAAAATTTAGCAATATCTTTAACATTTTGTTTTAATATAATTAAATATTTTTCTTCATTTAATTTTGAAATTATTTAAAGTTTTTAATTCTTTTTTTTCAACACATTAACCGCCAAATAAGGATTCTTTGCCATAGAATTAATTATTTATTTGTGGTATGGTAACAAAGTATTACAATTACAGTAGGTTAAAACTATGATACAAAAACCCAAAAATTTAGCTCCTGCTCACCTTTCTGAAAACGCAGAATTAGTGCTCTCAAAACGCTATTATCACAAAGATGATGCCGGAAAATGTATTGAAACAGCCACAGATCTCTTTTGGCGTGTTGCCTCTTCCATTGCGGAAGAAGAAAAAAAATATGCAACTTCAAGCTATGAACCTGCCAAATTAGCGGAAAAATTTTATTCTATGATGGCAAATGGCTATTTTCTGCCAAACTCTCCGACCCTGATGAATGCCGGTTCGAAATTAGGGCAATTATCAGCCTGTTTTGTTTTACCTGTCGGAGATTCCATTGAAGAAATTTTTGATGCCATCAAATATGCGGCAATGATTCATAAATCAGGTGGCGGAACGGGCTTTTCTTTCAGCAATATCCGTCCCAAAGATTCCAGAGTAGGAACAACAGGCGGTGTTGCTTCAGGTCCTATTTCTTTCCTTCGGATTTTCAATACGGCAACGGAACAAATCAAACAAGGCGGTACCCGCCGCGGTGCCAACATGGGTATCCTCCGTGTTGACCACCCGGACATTTTAGAATTTATCCGTGCAAAAGAACAGGAAGGGGAATTTATCAATTTTAACCTTTCAGTTGCCTTGACGGAAAAGTTTATGGAAGCTGTTGAAAAAGGTGAAAATTACGAACTTATTGACCCTCATTCCAAAGCTGTCAAAGGCACACTCAATGCAAAGGAAGTTTTTGACATTTTAGTTAATAAAGCATGGGCAAGCGGTGACCCCGGCATTGTTTTCCTAGACAGAATAAACCGTGACAACCCCACTCCTTCTCAAGGGGAAATGGAATCCACAAATCCTTGCGGAGAACAGCCCCTTCTTCCTTATGAAGCATGTAATCTTGGCTCCATCAACCTTTCAAAATTTGTCATTGCAAATTCCATCAGCAATGAAAAAGAAGAAGCTGTTGACTGGAATAAACTCAAAGAAATTATCCATATTGCTGTTCGTTTTCTTGATAATGTTATCGATGCATCACGCTTCCCCCTTGAAAAAATTGCCGAACGTGTCCGTACAAACCGTAAAATCGGTCTTGGCGTTATGGGCTTTGCAGATATGCTTTTTGCCCTTGAAGTTCCTTATAATTCTGAAGAAGCACTCAGTCTTGCAGAAAAAATTATGGAGTTTATCCAAACCGAAGGACGCAATGCCTCCGCACAGCTCGCTGAAGAAAGAGGTGCTTTCCCTGCATTTTCCGAATCCATTTATAAGGACGGAAAACCATTACGGAATGCGACTATAACAACCATTGCTCCGACCGGTACGCTTTCCATTATTGCAAGCTGTTCCTCCGGGGTTGAACCCATTTTTGCCCTTGCCTTTGCCCGGCATGTCATGGACGGCGAACGCCTGATTGAAGTTAATCCATACTTTGAAAAGGCACTGAAATCATGTGATTTATATACGCCTGAACTCATGGAAGCTGTTACCAATGTAGGCTCCATTGCAAGTTTTGACTTCCTGCCTCAGCAAATCCGCGATGTTTTTGTTACTGCCATGGATATTTCTGCTGAAGCACACCTGAGAATGCAGGCTGCATTCCAAAAATACACGGATAATGCGGTATCAAAAACAGTTAACCTGCCTAACAATGCTACTGTTCAAGATATTGACCACATCTACAGACTTGCCTATACCCTTGGCTGCAAGGGCGTTACCATTTATCGTGACGGCAGCAAGTCCGGACAGGTATTAAATATCGGCAGCAAAAAAGAAGAAAAAGCCCAAAGCTCGCAGCAAGCCACAAGCGTTGTTCGTCAACGCCCCGATATTGTTGAAGGATTTACACAAAAAGTCAAAACCGGACTGGGTGTTTTATACCTAACCGTCAATGAAGTGGACGGGCAACCCTTTGAAGTCTTTACCACAATCGGCAAATCAGGACGTTCCATTACCGCAAAAGCAGAAGCCATCGGACGCCTTGTCTCCCTTTGTTTCCGTTCCGGTGTTCCTGTCCGTGATGTTGTGCAGCAGCTCAAAGGTATTGGCGGCGAACACCCTGTTTTCCAAAAGAAAGGAATTTTGCTTTCTATTCCTGACGCAATTTCTTGGGTTCTTGAAAACAGATATTTAAAAGATGAAGCTCCCGTACCGGCAAATAAAGATCAGGATTTGCAAAATCCTTCCTGTCCTGAATGTGGTTCTGAAATGACCTTCCAAGAAGGCTGCCACATTTGCCAAAACTGCGGCTACAGCCGCTGCGGTTAATATATTATTTTAGGGGGAAATGATTAGCACTGCTGTCGTTATCCGCAGAAATAATCATTTCCCCCAAGAAAAATAATGCATCGTTCCTCCTTAAAAAAAGCGTTTTTCCATGATAGGCAAAACGCTTTTTTTTTGTTATATTTTCTTCATGAAAAGCAAAGAACAAACCATAGTTCCGCAATTGCCCAATTTTGCGGAAGAAATCTCCCATTCTGAACGTTTTTTATCCTTGCATACAGATAAAAAAGAAGATTTGCTTATTCTTTTTTTTACGTTACTTTATAAAAATCAAAACAACAATGCTGCTGCGGTTTACAATTTTTTATTTTCCCTTTTAGAAAAAATTTTACCTAAACCCGAAGCCTATACCCTTGCCAAATTCCACTTCAGCCTTACTAGACCTCCTGAAAAAGAGAAATTCTTACCTGCTTTTCTGGAAAGTTTTTCTGAACAGGAAAAACATATTCTGTTCACAGAATTAGACAAAAGTGCATTGTTTACAAGCCCTGACAATCAAAGGCTTTTGCATGCTCTGCATAACGATGCCAAGAAAGACACAAAACACAAACTGCCAAAGTACCTTGCCATTTCTAAAGAACAGTTTTCTGACCTCTCAAAACAAATTAAACAGCATATTCCAATAAAATCAAAAACATTTCAAAATGCTGCACACCCTTTATCAAATTTTCAGCAGAATGTGCAGAATCTTTTCCTCCCCTTTTTTCCTCTGATTGCTTCTGATAAAAATCTGGAACAGGAATTTACCGATTTTTTAAGCACTCTCCATAATCAAGCATATCATATTGTCATTGCGGGTGAAGGAAAAAGGGGGAAAAGCTCCCTTATTAATGCCCTTTTAAAGCAGGAATTAAGTTCTGTTGAAGAATCTATTCCGCAAACGGCTGTGCCCATTGAATTTTATTTTCATGAAACAGAAGAATATTTCATTGAATTTCTTGAAGAAAAAGATAGTCTTATTCAAAAAGAACTTTATGCAAAACAAGGGCTTTTTGAGCCAAAGCAGACAGTTTCTCCCTTTTCCTATGGCAGAAAGATCAAAATAAATAAGCGGCAGCTTGCTGATTACATGCATATTAACGGGAAATTTACGGGGCAAGTTGCAAAAGTTTATATAGGATTAAACAATCCTTTCCTTGCTCAGGGTTTTCATATCAGTGATACTCCGGGGCTCAATTGTATCAATATGTTTCACGACTATTTAACCCATAGAGAAAGTTTGCAGGCTGACTGTATAATTTTTGTTGTGGACGCAAGAAAACCTGATTCTGCCAGCGAGCTGAATTTTTTGCGGGAAATTACCGCCAAAGGGCGGGTTATCACGCTTATTGGTGTTATTACCAATATTGACAGGCTCAACGAGCGGGAAAAAAGTCATGCCGCTATAAATCGGGCAAATCTCCTTTTTCAGGAAATAAAAAACTCCAATCCCCATCTTGTTTTTTTAGGGCTGTGCTGTCTTAATCCTAAGGAACTCATGGAGCATTTTTGTTTTCAAAAACATCTTTCCAAAATCCAGCAAAATAATTGGGAGGAGTTTTTAGCTCTTCTTGAAAAAGCCGTTCAAAAAAACGATAATTTTAAAATTTATCAGCGGAAAATCACCCAAAATGCACAAAATTTCTTGCACATAATCCAAAAGAAACTGGAAACGGAACAAAATGAAATTACAGCAGTCTGCCCTGCAAATTTTATGCAGCTTTTGGAAAAACATGAACAATCCCTGAGCATTGCCCTTGAAAAGTATCGAACACAAGCAATACAGCTTACCAAGAGCGTGGAAAAAGATATTCTTGCATGGAAAAAACAGCAGGAGGAAGAACTCGATATCTTTGAGGAAAAATTTATCCGGCGTATACAATTAAAAGCCCATGAATTTGCAGACAGTCTTGGAAACAATATTGCAAAAAATGAAGCATGGAAAGAATTTGACCAAAAAGAAGCAAAACAGCTTGCGCAAAGCATAGTCCACGAATTTATCCAGAAAGAAGAGGCACAGCTCCAGATATGGGAAGAAAAAATCAAGATTTTTCATGCAGATATACATACGTTATCCCATGAATGTCTGGAAACCATTTCCCTTTCGGTAAACGCCATGGGCAATACCAATATTGAAAGTACTGCTCTCAATAATATCCTTATCCAAGGCAATCTCAAAATGAAACAGCTTTCCCTCTTTCTGGCAGGAGCAGGGAGCGGTTTTGTGCTTTCTGCTTCATTTTTTAATTTTCTCACAGTTGGCAGTATCGCTCTTGCCTTTTTAGGTGACCCTATCAGCCTTTCCGGGCTTATTCTCACAGGAATTGGAGCGATTACCCTGCACTTTCAAGGAGATATACAAAAACATAAAAAAAATATTTTAGCAAAAAAGCAAAAAAAAATTGAAGCATGGGCAAAAAAAATCCGCCTTGCTCTGGAACAAATTTTAGAGGAAAAACAAAAGGAACTTTGCAAGCAATATCAAACTATTATCGAACAGAGTTTTCTTCCGTCCTTTGAACTGCTTTTTTCTGAAACCATACATATTCACTGGTACACAACATTTTTAAAACAGCTTCACCTCACCGCAAACACTGACAAACAAACTGCTCAACATGCCCTTGAAAATGCACGGCAATTTTTATCCAAAGCTGATTTCCAATAATATGTCACAAATCCAAGAATACTTACAAGCCTTTTACCTGCATGAGGAAATGAAAAGGCAAATTGTTTATCACAAAATCCTTTCAGAAAAAGAAGCTGCGTTTGACAGCCCCTGCTCTGCTCTTTCCCCTGCATTATCAGAAACTTTGCACCATTATGGCATAAAAAAACTGTATACCCATCAGGCACACGCTCTTGACGCAATCATGCAGGGCAGGGATATTGTCATTACCTCCCCCACCGCCAGCGGGAAAAGTATGGTTTATACCCTGCCTGTTCTCGAAACATTTTTACAAAATTCCCATTCCCATGCCCTGTACATTTTTCCCCTCAAAGCTTTAGCCCGTGACCAGTATACCTTTTTGCAAAATTTTATCAAAGACTGGAAACACAAACCGAGCATTGCTTTGTATGACGGCGACTGCACTCCCTCTGAGCGGCAAAAAATCCGTAAAAAAATCCCCAATATATTGATTACCAATCCCGACATGCTCAATCTGGGCATTATGCCCAGCCATGCCAGCTGGCGGGAATTTTTTGCCGGTCTTTCCTTTATTGTGCTCGATGAAGCCCATACCTACCGCGGTGTTTTTGGTTCGCACATGGCACAGATTTTTCGCAGGATACAGCGTATCTGTCAGCATTACAATGCCGCGCCGAAACGTATATTATGCACTGCAACCATTGGCAACCCAAAGGAATTAGCCCAAAAACTTTTAGGAACAGCCGATACGGAACTTATCGACTATTCAGGTGCTCCCCTTGGCAAAAAACATATTGTGCTTGTCAATCCTGAAGAAAGCCCTGCCTCCTATGCTATTTCTCTTATTAAATCAGCCCTCAAACGCAATTTGCGAACCATTGTTTATTGCCGCTCCAGAAAAATGACGGAACTCATCAGCATGTGGGCTTCGGAAAAAAATAACCAATACCGTCATAAAATTAACGCCTATCGTGCAGGATTTCTCCCGGAAGAGCGCCGGGAAATTGAAGAAAAAATGAGTAACGGCACTTTAGGCTGCATTGTTTCAACAAGTGCGCTTGAGCTGGGTATTGATATTGGCAATTTGGATTTATGCATATTGGTGGGCTATCCCGGTACCATAATGTCTACGCTGCAGCGATCAGGGCGTGTGGGCAGAAAGGGACAGGAATCTGCCATTTTTCTTTTGGCAGGAGAAGATGCCCTTGACCAATATTTTATGCAAAATCCCGAAGAATTTTTTAACCGCCCGCCGGAGAATGCTGTCATCAACACAGAAAATCCCTATATTTTGCAAAAACATCTGGAATGTGCGGCGGCTGAACTTGTGCTCGAAAAAAATGAACCATGGCTGCAGGAAAAAACAGTACCGGAACAAATCCATGAACTGTGCATGCAGGGGCTGCTTTTACAGGACGAAACAGGAGAAAAATTTTATGCTTCCCGCAAACGTCCCCATTTGCATATTGACTTGCGGGGAAGCGGAACAACCTTTAATATCATTGAACGCATTGCCATTAATCCCCAAAACTTTTGGCTCAATACCCTTTCCGATACACAAGAAACACAAAAAGAAACTGTCCGGCAAGAAACAGCACAAACGCAGGCTTTTCTCAATCTTGCCTCAAAAAGTCAGATTATTGGAACTGTTGACTTACGCCAAGCCTATATGGAAACCCATGAAGGAGCGATTTACCTCCATAATAAACACCAATATCTTGTAGATACTCTGGATTTTTCCACGAAAAGCATTTATGTGCATAAAGAAAATGTCCTTTGGCATACACGGGCAAGAAACAATAAAAACACAGAAATTTTAGAAGTTTTAGCTTCCTGCAGGGTTTTTGGTTTTGAAGTTGGATTTGGAAAACTCAAAGTGACAGAAAACCTCACCGGTTATGAACGAAGGCAAAACAGCACGCTCAAACTTTTGAGTATTGAAAGCTTGGAATATCCCCCTTTGACCTTTGAAACAGAAGGACTTTGGTTTATTATTCCTGAATACTGTGTCAAAGCTCTGGAAGAAAAATTTTATCATTTTATGGGCGCAATTCATGCTTTTGAGCATATTACCATCGGGCTTATGCCCCTTGTGGTCATGGCGGACAGGAATGATATCGGCGGAATTTCCATTCCCTTTTTCCCTGCACTGAACAGTCCTGCTGTTTTTATTTATGACGGCAGTGTTGGCGGCGCAGGACTTTGCAAAGAAGCCTTTTCAAAACTGGAAATATTACTCAAAGCAGTGCTTTCCCGTTTAGAATCCTGCCCCTGTGAGCTGGGCTGTCCTTCTTGTGTCATTTCACCCAAATGTGGTTCAGGAAACCGTCCCATTGATAAAGACGGGGCAAAAGCACTTTTGGAACTGCTGATCAATAATGAATTTCCTCCTGAACAGATTGCGCATGCCCCGCAAGTCATACCCAAAATTACAGAACAAACTTTCGATCTTTCCAACGCGGCAGTATCAATGAAAACCATTATGGTTTTAGACGTTGAAACCCGCTATAGTGCTGACGAAGTGGGCGGTTGGAAGAACAGCCATTTAATGGGGGTCAGCGCAGCTGTTCTTTTTGACGGAAAAACATACCAAAGTTTTACGCAGGAAAGACTTGAGGAAATGTTTACCCTTATGCAGCAGGCTGATTTAATTGTTGGTTTTAATACTCTAGGCTTTGACTACAAAGTTTTACAGCCGTTTTGTTCGTATAATCTATGGGACTTACCAAGCTTTGATATGCTCCATGAAATAAAAAAACGCTTAAATTATCTTGTCAGTCTTGATAATTTGGCTCGTTCCACCTTTAACATGCAAAAAAGTGCCGACGGGCTCAAAGCCCTCACATGGTGGAAACAAGGTGAAATAGATAAAATTATTGCATACTGCACCCAAGACGTTCGGCTAACCAAAGAGCTTTATGAATTTGCCCAAAACAACGGATATCTGCTTTTTACCAATAAGGCAGGACAAAAAGTTCGTATCCCCACGACTTGGTAAGAACTATTTACACATGTGTTCTTTTTTGTAGGAGGAGTTATTCCCCCCATAGCCCCTAACGCAAATCCATGATAGACATTATCCCGATTTATTTCTGCTTGAATAAACAAACAACAGAGATAGCCTTTTCCCCTGCATAATAATGCTTAATCATGACCGAAAATGCTTTTGTTCGTGTTATAAAATAAATACAAAAAAAGTCCCCCTTGTATCAGCAAAAGAGGGACTTTCTCTTTTTTATTGTTAATGGTTAGTCTTTGAACAAATCACGAACAGATATTTTCTTGAACAAGATACCAACAGTAATTGCCACAACAGCAAAGAATGTCGGGATAAAGAAAATACCCAGAGACGTTGCGGTTACCGTACCAAAGAATACTGCACCGCCAACCGCAAGCTGGCTGGCTGCACCTGCGCCGGAGGCTAAAAGAAGCGGGATAACCCCGAGACCAAAGGCAAGGGATGTCATCAAAATAGGACGCAGACGCAGTCTGGCTGCTTCTGCAGCTGCAGCGCGGTATGTTTTACCTTCTTTTTCCATTAAGTCTTTTGCAAATTCGACAACCATAATGGCGTTCTTTGCCGAAAGCCCCATGGTTGCAAGAAGACCAACCTGAAAATAAATATCGTTGGAAAGACCCAAAATAAATGTTCCAAGCACAGCTCCGAGCACCCCGATAGGAATCATCAGGATAACAGAAAAAGGAATTGCCCAGCTTTCATAAAGAGCAGCAAGAGCGAGAAAAACAATCAAAGCGGAAATACCAAGCACAATAGTTGTTTGGTTGCCGGCCTGTTTTTCTTCATAGCTCATGCCGGTCCAGCTCAGCCCAAAGCCCTGTCCGAGTTTAGCAACTTCTTCTTCCATAATTGCCATGGCTTCCCCTGTTGTTACTCCAGGAGCACCAACGCCTTGAAGTTCCACACTGGAAATGCCGTTATACCTTTCCAGCATAGCTGAACCTTGTGTCCAGCCAACATGGGCAATGGAAGAAAACGGAACCATTTTTCCCTGATTATTTCTAAAGCTCAGGTTCAAAAGATCATCCGGCGTCATACGGAAAGGACTGTCACCTTGGACATATACTTTCTTGATACGACCTCTGTCAATAAAGTCGTTTACATACATGCCGCCAAGCATAATGGAAATATTATTACTGATTTCACTGACAGAAAGCCCTAAGCTAGAAGCCTTTTGGTAGTCAAAGGAAATTTCATACTGCACGCTGTCTTCCAAGCCTGTGGGACGGACATAGGCAATTTTTGGATTTTGGAATGCTGCTGCCATAAGCTGATTTCGGGCGGCAATGAGCTTTTCATGCCCTAAACCGCCGTTATCCTGCAATTCCAGCGTAAAACCTGAGCTTGTACCCAGTTCAATAATGGCCGGAGGAATCATAACATAAATGGAACCGCGGATATCACCCGCAAAATGGTTTCTTACCCGTTCAGCCATAGCAAATGCGGAATTTTCTTTTCCCTTACGCTGTGACCAGTCTTTCAGAGAAACGAAAACAACCCCAACGTTCTGTCCTTGAGATTCCATACCATAACCGGCAACAACAATAACGCTGTCAAGGAGTTCTCCTTCATTTTCCAGAACATAATGCTCTATATCTTCCAAAACAGCAAGGGTTTGCGCCTGCGTACTGTTTGGCGGCAACGAAACAATGCCCATCATAAGACCGGCGTCTTCATCCGGCAAAAAGCCTTTCGGCAGTTGAAAATACATGAATATCAAAGCAACAATAATAACGGCATAGCCAATCAGCATTTTTCCGCCCTGCCGCAGCAGGCTGACAACTTTATTGTAATAAAGGTTCGTAAATTTTTCAAAGAAATCATTGAACTTAACAAAGAATTTACCAATTTTTTTCTCGCCTTCATGCTGCTTTAAAATAGTCGCACAAAGAGACGGAGTCAAAATCAGCGCAACTGCCAAAGACATGAGCATTGCCGTAACAATGGTTACAGAAAACTGACGGTAAATAACCCCTGTTGAGCCGGATAAAAATGCCATGGGTAAGAACACTGCGCATAAAACAGCAACAATGCCAACGAGCGCACCGGAAACCTGCTCCATGGATTTTTCTGCAGCTTCCACAGGGTCAAGTTTTTCAGTGGTCATAAGCCGTTCCACGTTTTCAACAACAACAATGGCATCGTCAACCAGCAAGCCAATCGCCAAAACCATGGCGAACAAGCTCAAGGTATTGACAGAAAAACCAAGCACCAGCAATATCGCAAAGGTACCGAGCAAAACAACAGGCACGGCAATAGTTGGAATAAGCGTTGCCCGGATGTTTTGCAGGAATAAGTACATAATCAAGAAAACAAGGACAATAGCTTCAAAGAGCGTATGCACAACGTTTTCAACAGATGCAACAATAGGCGGCGTTGTATCATATGGAATAACAATATCAATGTTTTCAGGTAAAAAGCTGCGAAGTTCCTTTAATTTTTCTTTAACTTCATTTGCCGTATTAAGAGCGTTTGCACCGGAAGCAAGCATAATCCCGAGAGCGCCTGAACTTTTCAAATTAACTTGTGAAGAAGTATTATAACTGGCGCTGCCGATTTCAACCCGTGCAATATCTTTTAAAAATACGCTTCGTCCTTCTTCATCCACACGGAGAAGTATATCTTCAAATTGCTGAACAGTTTGCAAAAGATTCTGCCCTTTGATAACAACGTTGATTTGGGCAGTTTTTTCAGCAGGAAGAGAACCTAACTGCCCGGCAGTAACCTGAGCGTTTTGCGCTGAAATTGCATTGACGACATCAGTCGCCGTCATATTGTAATCATACAATTTTTTCAAATCAAGCCAAATACGCATGGCGTATTCGTCACCAAAAAGCTGTACGCTTCCGACACCGGGCAAACGGCTTATCTGATCTTTAATATATGACCCCATATAGTCAGCAAGGTCAACAGAATCGAGCGTTCCGTCATTGCAGGTCAAGGCAAGAACCATAAGCATATTTGAGTTGCCTTTATCAATGCTTACACCTAAACGCTGAACAGACTCAGGCAAAGATGTAATGGCTGTCTGGATTTTATTTTGAACTTGAACCTGTGCAATATCAGAGTCCGTACCCTGCAGAAAAGAAACCGCAATATTGACCATACCATTGGAGTCGGATGTTGATTTCATGTAAATCATGTTATCAATACCCGTGATATTTTGCTCAATGACCTGCGTAACCGTTTCTTCCGTGGTACTTGCCGATGCCCCTAAATAGGTCGCACTAATTTGAATTGTTGGCGGTGCAACTTCCGGATACTGGGAAACAGGCAGCAGAAATAAGGCTAATACCCCTGAAAGCATGGTTATAATGGCAAGCACCCATGCAAAAATAGGGTGGTGAATAAAAAAGCGTGCCATTATACATTGCCTCCATGGTCTTCGTCTGTATGAACTGTTGCAATTTCATCATTTTTTACAACAGTATCTGCTTTTTTTGCAGTATCGGTCTTTTGCACATTTTCTGCCAAATAATCTGCGTCCGGGGGAATATTTGCATCGTTTGCTTTAATAATATTGATATCAGCATCTTCCGTTACTTTTTGGATACCCTCAACAATAACACTGTCACCGTCTTTCAATCCTTCCGTAACAAGCCAATTTTCTCCATAGGTATCGGCAACTGTTACAAATTTACGGACGGATTTTGCCTTTGCGGGAGCTTCTTCACTTGCCTGCTGGTCATGCGTATAGCCTTCCGCAATAAAAACATAGGCTCTGCCGCGGTTATCACGAAGCACGGCTTTTTGAGGAATAAGGAGAGCATTTGCCTCAACCCCAACTTGTACTTTTGCACGGACAAACATACCCGGCATAAGATGATACTGAGGGTTGGCAAAAGAAGCACGCAGCGTTATGGTTGAAGTGCTGGCGTCAACTCCAACATCCACAAATTCCAATTTACCCAGCTGTGAATATTCCCTGCCGTCATCAAGCAATAACTTTACGGGAATATCTAAATTTTGCAAATTTCGGGCAGAATCTTCTCCATTGAAATCTTCGCTTTGTTTTCTTGTCCGTACTAATTTTTCAATAGAATCAGTCAAATCCACATTCATGGGGTCGATTTGATAAATGGTTGTCAGTGCTGTAATCTGGTTATTGGAAACAAGTGTACCGACAGAAACACTGGATTTACTTATCAAACCGCTCAAAGGTGCAGAAATTTCCGTTCTGTCAAGATTGATTTTTGCTGTCTGCAAAGCGGCTTTAGCTGCCTGAACTTCAGCATTTGCCTGCAGATAGGTCGCCCTTGTTTCATCATAATCTTGTTGGCTGATAGCATTTCTTTTCCGCAGTTCACTCATTCTCCGTTCTTTTACATGAGCTAAGTTTGCAGAAGCTTCCGCCTTGGCAAGAGTAGCCTTGGCACTTTCATAACTGGCTTTATACAGTTCATCATCAATTAAATAAAGCACATCGCCTTTATTTACATAAGATCCTTCCTGATAAATCCTTTCGCGGATAATGCCAGTTACTTCAGGGCGAACTTCCGCTGTTTCAAAAGCAAGTGTCCGTCCGGGCATTTCAGCATATAAAATAACAGGGCGAGCTTTTACTTTTACAACCCCAACAACTGCTGCAGGGCGCTGCATTGCCTGCTGATTATCAGAATCACCACAAGCTGTTAATGCCAATAACGCAACACTGCAAATTAATGCACGTTTTAATGTATAAACCATATCTATTCTCCAAAAATTAACAAAATAAAAGGGAGGTAGTTAACAACTATCCTTAAATACAACGCATGAACTATATTCTTTTTTTTTACAAAAGTCCAGTATAAAATACAATAACTATTTGATTAATTTTCTCTTTATAAAATTTTCTTTTTATATTTCTTGACCATTTTTTTGCCCTTTTGTATAAAAAGAAAATGAAAAGTTCTCATATCTTAGAATTAATCGGCATGGCAAATGATACGTCTTTTCCTGCAGAAAAAGACTGTCTTCCCTTGTATCTTTCCACTGTGCAGGCTGGATTTCCCTCTCCTGCCGATGATTATATTGATAAAAAAATCAATCTGCATGAATTTCTTGTCCGCAATAAAAGTGCCACATTTTTTCTCAAAGCCCATGGAGAATCCATGCTGGGTGCGGGCATTTATGACGGTGACCTGCTCATTGTCGACCGTTCCATTGAAGCAAGTCATAACAAAATCGTCATTGCTGCTATTGACGGAGAACTGACAGTTAAGCGCCTTTTGCGCAGAGCCCGTCAGGTTGTGCTTGCACCTGAAAATCCCGATTATCCGGAATTTGATATTACCCATAAAGAACACGTTTATATTTGGGGCGTTGTCACCTACGCTATCCATAAAGTACAATAAAATGCCTGCTGATTTTTCCTCTGAAAAATATAAAAACATTCTCAATCCCAACATGCTCTGGGCATTAGTCGACTGCAATAATTTTTACGCTTCCTGTGAGGAGCTCTTCCGCCCTGATTTAAAAAATAAACCCATTGTTGTGCTTTCCAATAATGACGGCTGTATTGTGGCACGTTCCAAGAAAGCCAAAGAACTCGGCATACCCATGGGCGAACCGGAATATAAAATCCGTTCTTTTTTAAAACTGCATCATGTTGCGGTTTTTTCTTCCAATTATGCCCTTTACGGGGATATTTCCGCACGGGTTATGCAAATTATCGGAGATATTTGCCCCTGTGAGCCCTATTCCATTGATGAAGCATTTTGCCAGATGGAAAAAAGCCTCGTCCAAAACAGTTTTGAAGTTGCCAAACTCATCCGCGACCGTATCCAAAAATGGGTCGGCATTACCTGCTCTGTTGGCATTGCTCCCAGTAAAACCCTTGCTAAACTCGCCAATCACCTTGCAAAAAAAGGACACGGCATTTGCATGCTCCACCCTGAGCAGGAAAATTTTGAAGATATTTTAAAACATATCCCCGTCGGTGAAATATGGGGAATTGGCAAAAAACAAACGGAAAAACTTTTGCGGTATTCCATAAAGACAGCATGGGACTTTAAAAATACCCCTGAAGAATGGGTACAAAAACATTTTACAATCACCGGATTAAAAACATTGCGGGAATTGCACGGGGTTTCCTGTATCGATATTGATTTTTCCGATACGCCCAAAAGCCTTATCTGCTCACGATCCTTTGGCGTGCGTATTCAAAGTTTCCAAGAATTATTGGAGGCTGTTTCTTCCTTTACCGTGAGAGGATCTGAACGCTTGCGCCATAAAAAACTTGTAGCTTCCGGCATGTGCGTCCATATTCGCACCTCCCCCCATGCGGAAAATTGTTACAGGAATACTGCCGGTGCAAGTTTTCCCTATCCGTTGAATGACACAAAAAGCATGCTGCCTGTTGCAAAAGGGCTTTTACAGCAAATTTATAAGGAAAATTACTATTACATGAAAGCAGGTATTCTGTTTTACGGTATTTTACCTGTCCATGGCATGCAAAAAAATTTTCTGTCCCTTCTGGATGAAAACAAGGAGCAGGAAACAGAAAAATTGATGCTCGCCCTTGATACAATCAATAAGCGCTATGGAAAACGAACAATAAAATTCGGAGCTGAGGGAATTACCAGTGCCGCATGGCACATGAAACAGGAACACAAATCCTCCTACGATCCCCAAGATCTCAATCATCTGCCGCCGGTGAAATTATAACGGCTTTATTTTTCTTGGAAAATCATTTCCTCCCAAAAAAAATAAAAACTATACTTTTCGTACCGTAAAATGCCGTGGGTCAATATTATATTTTTTGACTTTATAATTGACAATACGATAACTGCTTTTTAAAATTTTTGCAGCTTTGAGCACATTTCCACTGGCTTTGACAAGCGCATCCACAATCATTTCTTTTTCAAACCGGGCAACTGCATCGCCTAAAGAGAGTTCATTTTCCGTATCCGTGCTTTCTGCTGTCTGCAAACTGGGGGGCAAATCCCCTGCCCGAATAACCTGATCTGAACAATTTTGCGCAGCAAGCTCCATACATTTTTGCAGTTCCGGAATATTTCCCGGCCAATAATAATGGGTCAGCAGCTGCAAAGCAGGATACGAAATTCTTTTGACAGCCTTTTCTGTCTGCCCGGAACTTTGACCGGCCGGCAGTCCGGCGGAATTTTCCTGTTCAGCAATTTGGGAAAGAAAATGCTCAGCCAAGGGAATAATATCTTCACGCCGTTCCCGAAGAGGGGGAACATATAAGCTGTACAGATTTAACCGCACATAAAGTTCTTTTAAAAATTTTCCTTCCTGCACGAGTTGTTCCAACGATACGCACGTAGACGCAACAACCCGAACATCACAAGGAAACGGCGCGCCGCCCAAACGGCAAATTTCATGTTCCTGCAAAAGGTGTAAAAGTGCTTTTTGGGCGTCTTTTGTCAAATATTCCACACAATCGAGGAAAATTGTCCCGTATTGTGCCTGTTCGAAAAGTCCTTTTTGGGTTTGTACCGCCCCTGCAAAGGCTCCTTTTTGATACCCCACCAACTCAGCAAGCATTTTCTCTTCAGAAATCGTTGCCAAATAGCAGATGACAAAGGTCATATCCTTTCGAGAGCTTGCCTTATAAATACACCGCGCTATAAATTCCTTGCCAACCCCTTTTTCACCTGCCAGCAAAAGTGGTGCTCTGCCTTGTGCCAAGTGGCTTGCCTGTTCCACTAAATGGCGCATAATCTTTGAAAAAAGAAAATAATTGCCGTTATTTTCCTGCATAAGGGTTGAAGCTGAATCAAGACGCCACAGACGGGTAATTTCTTCCTGCAGGTAGGCGGAACCATTGGCAATAAGTGATGCAACAACTTCCAAAAATAAACAGCGCCATTCCAAATCATCCCTGTCGCCGCCCATGGTATCCACATTCAGCGTTCCTAAAATATCCCGTGCTGTCATGGGATTTGCTTCAACAGGTGACAAAACAGGCACGGAAATAAAGGCAAGCTTTTCCATTTCCTCGTCAGTGCGATTAAAAAGAAGGCTTAAAAAATGTTCATCATCTTTCAGTTTCTCCACAATAATAGGTTTTCCCGTTGCAAAAACCTGCCCTGTTACTCCCACCCCGGGAGAATAGGTTGCTTCATTGACTTCCTGTGCAGAATAGGCATGACGCAGGCGTAAAAGCCCGGTTTCCGGTTCAAAAAGTACCAAATGGGCACGCATGAAATTGTGCCGCTTTGCCAGCAATTGTAAAAAAAACTCTAAATTGGAACGAAAAGAACGCTGCGGTCCGAGATAGGACGCCATTATTCTTAATGTTTCAAGATAATCCCTAAAATTTTCCGGCGTTTTTACCATAACAAACCTATAGTGTCATAAAAACTATTTTGAAAGTTCATTTATTCGGGCTTGGTAGAAAACAACATCTGTCGCATTTCTGTCCTCAAATAAATTAATTCCGTCTTGGTAAGCTTTTATGGCTTTATCCGTATCGCCTGACTGTTCCGCCATTTCTCCAAGCTGGAAATAGACAAGGGACTGCACATCTTTCGGACAATGGGAAACAATATCTTCGTAAATTTTCACAGCTTCAGCATAATTACCCTGATGGGCGGAAATACCTGCCGTATTCATTGCTGCGGTAATGCCAAGGGCAGAATATTTTTCTTTCTGCATAACATAACGGTAGGCATCTTCCGCTTTTGCAAAATCGCCTTGTTCACTTGCAAAACGGGCAATTTCAAGCTCAACGGCAAGACGAACTTCACTTTCTACAGAATTTTTAAATTGCTCTAAATCCGCTAAAACCTGTGCCGTATCTTTTTTGGAAATAATAAGCGCTAATTGACTTTTTGCGTCCTCAACTTTTCCTTCACGGTAACCGCTGTAAAAAGTATAGCCGCCGATGAGCACAATAAGCGTAATAACTATTGCCGCAATTTTAGGGGCATTATCATTAATATATTGCCATAAGGGCGTTGCTTCAGGAGAAATTTCCTGCTGCATTACTTTTAATAAATCTTCAGCAGAGCCGGCATAGGTATTTTGCGAAATTTGTTCTTTTATAAGTTCAGCTTGTTTTACTTCAGGTGTTTTTTTCTTGTCTTTCAAAGCCATGGTATCTCCTTAACATTATTACACAAAGCAAAAAATAACTTTTTTGTAACAATAATATTAACCCCTTTTTGTAAAACACTCAAGTTTAAAAATATTAATTCCGCATTAAAATCTTGCAAAAGCCTGCTAAGTTCTTTATAATACATAAAAATTTGAATTGACAAACTTGTAACAAGAGTAAAAAAAATGGAAAATCTTTCATCACAAATTTACACAATTGCACAAACAGCAAAACAAGTTTCCCGTGAAATAGCCAAAGCAAGCCCTGAACAAAAAAATTCGGCACTCACCAATCTTGCCCGTATTCTTGCAGACAGACAAACAGAAATTTTAAAGGCAAATGCCCTTGATATTGCAGAAGCCCAAAAAAATAATCTGTCACTGCCTAAAATTGACAGACTGACACTGACAGAAAAAATTATCCGGAGCATGGCTGATGCCTGCCTGTTTATTGCGGGACTGCCTGACCCTATCGGAGCCATGGATAAACAATGGCAGCGCCCCAACGGGTTACTGGTAGGAAAAATGCGCATTCCCCTTGGGGTTATCGCCATGGTGTATGAATCCCGCCCCAATGTGACTATTGACGCCGCTATTTTATGCCTCAAAGCCGGAAATGCCGTTATTTTGCGCGGAGGCTCAGAAGCATATCATTCCAATATCATGTTGGCACGCTGTATCCAAGAAGCCCTTTCCCAAAGCGGACTGAGCAAAAAAATTGTCCAATATATTGAAAATACGGACCATGAAAGCATTTATGAGCTTTGCAGACTTTCACAGTTTATTGACGTTATGATACCGCGCGGCGGAGAAAAAATGGTGCAGTCCATAGCCAGCCATGCCACCATGCCGGTCCTGAAACACGACAAGGGTGTTCCCCATTTATTTGTTGATAAAAGTGCGGATTTTGCCAAAACCATTGAAATTATTTTTAATGCAAAAACCCAAAGAACGGGCGTCTGCAATGCTCTTGAGGGCGTGCTTGTCCATAGTGCCGTTGCAGAAAAATTTATTCCTCTTTTAGAAGAAAAATTAGCCGAAAAAAATGTAGAAATTTTTGCCTGTGAAAAAAGCCTGCCTCTTTTTACAAAACTTGCAAAACCCATTCAGGAAGAACATAAGGGCAAAGAGTTCGGGGCATTGCAAATGGTTTGTATTCTTGTCAATTCCCTTGATGAAGCCCTTGATTACATTCATACGTACGGCTCTCATCATACAGAAGTTATTTGCACCAATGATTATGAGCATGCCCAGCGCTTTTTACGGGAAGCAGACGCAGCCATGGTGGCTGTCAATGCTTCTTCCCGGTTTAACGACGGAGGGGAACTGGGGCTGGGAGCAGAAATAGGCATCAGCACAACCAAAATGCATGCCTATGGTCCCATGGGAGTGGAAGAATTAACCACAACAAAATTTATAGTATATGGAAATGGACAAATTCGCCAATAAAAAAGTGGGTATTATGGGAGGGGCGTTTAACCCCTTTCATAACGGGCACTTACGCCATGCCATTGAAATTGCAGAAGAATTAGATCTTGACGCCATTGATTTGCTCGTATCCTTCAACCACCCGCAAAAAGAGGGGCTGCTGCCTTTTGAACTTCGCATACAATGCATTGAAAAATCGGTTCATGGTCTTGATTTTATTCATATCAACAGAATAGAGGAAAATATTTGCGGTCCTTCCTATACTGACGTAATTTTGTACGAGTGGAAAAAAGCCTATCCTCATGCCATTCCGTATTTTTTAATGGGTATTGAAGATTTTAAAGCCCTGCCCACATGGCACAACGGTTTATCCCTGCACACTGCTGCAAATCTTGTTGTGGTTGCAAGACTGGGAAAAACAGCGCAGGATTTTTATCAGATTGCAAAATCCTATTGGGACGGCTGTTTCATTCAGGAAGAAAATTCCTCACTGCCTCTGGCAAAACAAAAAAAAGTTAAACTCTTTCTCGATGATACGTGTATTTGTACCTTCATTAATATTCCTACCCTTAACATTGACGCTACTTCCATCCGTAAACTGTGGGCAACAAAGCGCAATATTAAAGGCTTAGTCCATGATGACGCAATAACACTTTTAGCCCGGCAGGAAGAAATTGTAAAAAAATACTGGAAATAAAATTTTTTTTACAATTTTCCTTTACAAAGCTGCAACTATGTCATACATAAACGCATGCAGGCTTGTTCTGCCTTTTTGTGTTTAATTCTTTGATTATTGGTGAAAAATGAAACTTTATAAAAGCCTTTGTGTATATTTTGCAAGTATTTGCGTTATTGCAGCTTTGTGCATAGCCTTATTTACGCTTTCAAGTTCTGACTTTTTGCACTTGGCATTTTTAAGCGCTCCCGTTTCTGTGTTTTCTGTCAGTGTGGTCGGACTTGTCGCAAGTTTTGTTATGTATAAAAGCACGGAACAAACGTTTATCCTTTTATTAAAACGCAGAGCCGGACGTGTTTATGCAGAACTTTTGCACCATAAAATGCGTCTTATTGATGTTATTGACGGTAAACGTTATGTTGATATTGAAAAATTCCTTTACCATAAGGATGCATTTATCAAAATTAAAAAACTTCTCTATGATGAATATTTTGCTCTTTTTTCTTATGACCCCTTTTTCAAAAATACTAAATCCTATAAAGCAGTAACCGACTTTAACGCTCTTCATCAGGATTTGTTAAATTATATTCGGTCACAACATATTGACAACATTGAATATAACAACTTAAAAATTCTGTACCAAAAAGTTTATCGGCAGCCCATTGTTGCAGATACTCCGGAAGAAAACTTTAATCACCCGGATATTATTGAGGCAATGGAAAATTTCCGTTCTAATTTGGATTATGCCCTTGTCAATGCCGATACGATTATGAATTTTATTGATACCCACCTTTATACCCTTGATGAATATTTCAAAACTGGTGAGTCTTGGTCAACAATCAAGGAACGCTTTGATCAGGAATTCCAGCATTGGGTACAAAATCCCGAAGAAAACTGACAGAGGGGATTTTCCCCCTCTTTTTTATAGTATGGATACCAATTTACACGAATTGCAAAACTTACAAAATAATTTAGGTTATCAGTTTAAAGATATCAATCTATTAATCACGGCGTTGACCCATAGTTCCTATATTAACGAAAACTCCTCCTCCACCCATAATGAACGCCTTGAATTTTTAGGAGATGCGATTTTAGAAATCCATATCTCTGAAGAACTGTATAAACGTTTTCCTCAAGCCCGTGAAGGAATTTTAACCCATTTTCGCTCCCAGATTGTCAATGAAAAATCTCTGGCAGAAACAGCAAGACAGCTGCACATACCTGAATATTTGCGCCTTGGCATTGGTGAAGAGCAGCAAGGGGGAAGAACTCGCCCTGCCCTTATTGCTGACGCTGTTGAGGCAATTTTAGGGGCAATTTATTTGGACAGTGATTTTGCAGTCTCAAAAAAAATCGTCCTTGCGCTTTTTGACAAAAAGTTCCCCAAGCAGGAGACAGTCATCCAGAAAAAAAGCTATAAAACACTGCTGCAGGAACTTACCCAAGCCCATTTCAGCCATACACCTCAATACGAACTTCTTTCCCAAGAAGGACCTGAACACAATAAAACCTTTACTGTCCGTTATGTATCCCCGCAAGGTTTTTCCGTCACTGCAAGCCATAGCAGCATAAAAAAAGCAGAACACGAAGCTGCCCGGCTTGCCCTTGAAAAATATCAGAAGCTCATGGCAGAATAAGTGAAAATAAAACAAGTACAGACAACACCTATTCCTGTTATTCCTCTTGGATATTTCTGCATACTATTCATCATGCTTATCGTATTATAAAGAAACAATAAAATAAAAAAAGTCCATTCATAAAAATATGAATGGACTTTCAACGGTTATACACGACTATGCACATCCTTACTCCCTCCATGTTATCAGAGCATATAAGGTTGATAAGGACAATTTCCTCTGAAAAATATCACACTAAGTTACTCAGGGACTTCTTCTGCCCAAAAAGGCAGAAGAAAATCTCTGGTATACCTTATACCTAGGTGATGAACTATGATTAGGAGCATTCCTAATCCAGCAAAAATTTTTCTAAAAAATATTATCCTATTAATTGCAAAGCCATTTGCGGTAATTGGTTAGCTTGAGAAAGCATTGAAACAGCAGTATTACTGAGAACTTGGTTACGTACAAACTCTGTCATTTCTGTTGCTACGTCAACGTCAGAAATTCGGGATTCTGCAGCTTGAATGTTCTCTGCTTGGATTGAAATATTACTGATTGTTGCTTCCAAGCGGTTTTGCATTGCACCAAGATGTGCACGAATATTATCTTTTGATACAATTGCAGCATTGATTGCTTCAAGTGCCATCTGTGCATTAGCTTGTGTTGAAATATTATGCCCGGCATCTAAATTTGAATTGTTGCCAAGACCAAGGGCGGAAGCTGTGGTACAGCCAATGGTGAGGTAGTAGTAATCTTCGTCTGAATCGTTTCCGGTACCAAAGTGGATTTTTAATGGACCAACGGACTTTAATCCGGTACCATCGTGACCATATGGCGGATTATACGGATCATTTGAACTTAAGCTACCGTCAAGCAATTTAATGTTATTGAAGTCAGTGGCCATGGAAATACGGGTAATTTCCGAAGCCATTTGTTGGTATTCTGAGTCAATCATAGCACGCTGAACAGAGTCATACGTACCGGTTGCAGCTTGTTCTGCAAGCTCTTTCATACGAATAAGCTTTTCGTCAATGGTTTGAAGAGCTCCATCAGCAGTTTGAATCAAGGATATTGCGTCGTTGGCGTTACGCACACCTTGTTGTAATGTTGCGACATCTGAACGCATAAGTTCGCGAATTGCAAGTCCTGCTGCGTCATCCGCAGCGGTACCGATGCGTAATCCGGATGATAATCTCCTTGTAGATGTTGCAAGTCTGTTATAGTGAGAATTTAAGTTTCTCGCTACGTTCATCGCCATCATGTTATGATTTACAACTAATGACATAATTCACCCCTCCTAAGGTTTAGGTATGCCTTACATAAAGCAATGAACGTGCCAAAACAAAATTATCATATGTTTTCATATAGTTATAAAAATACAATTTCGGTATATGCAAAAATTTCCCAGTTAAATTCAGAATTTTGACTTAAAAAATATGGGAAAAAATCATCAAAATTTTCCTTAAATTTCACCTTAAAAGAAAAATTTTCCTCAGCCATAAGGAATAAATATTTTCCTTTACACTTTTCATAAGGCTTATTATGCTATGTTAACATTAAATATATTAACATTTTGCAAAAAGAGGCAGTCGTGAAAACCAAAGCCAAAACTACTCCTAAATCCTCTCCAAGAACTTCTCAAAAAAATTCTCAAAAAGTTTCCTCAAAAAATTCTCAGCACTATAAAAAAAGAAATGCACAAGCAAAACCAAAAACGCTCTTATTATCTAAAGATTCAGAAAACAACCTTGAAACAGAGCCGAAAAGAGAAGAGACTTTTGGTATTCCCAATTTGGAAATAGAGGAACTTTCCTTTGATGCTCCCCTTGCCCCCATTCACTATACCGTATCTGAAGAAACAAGCCCAAAAAGCAGTATTATCTTAGGCTCTTTGCAGCCTGTTGCAGGTTTTAAACCGGAAATCCTTGCCCCTGCCGGGGATAAGTCTTCTTTTCTTGCCGGGCTTGCTGCCGGGGCTGATGCCACCTATGTGGGATTGAAAAACTTTTCTGCCCGGGCTGGTGCTGATAACTTCAGTATTTCCGAACTTTCCCAAATGGTTAATCTTGCAGGTGAATACGGCAAAAAAATTAATATTGCCTTTAACTCTCTTGTCAAGCCCAATGATATTCTTGCCGTCGGGCGGCTGTTTAAACGTCTGGCAAGAGATGTGAAACCCAATGCCCTTATTATCCAAGACGCAGGACTGATTGATATTGCCCGCCAGGCAGGTTTTGAGGGAGAAATGCACCTTTCAACCCTTGCCAATATCACCCACCCGAAAGCCCTTGAAAATGCCTATAATCTTGGGGCAAACCGTGTTATTTTGCCTCGTGAAATCAATATTGATGAACTGCGGCTTATTGCAGAAAACTGCCCAAAGGATTTAAGTCTTGAACTTTTTATCCATGGTGCGCTTTGTTTTTGTGTTTCCGGACGCTGCTACTGGTCAAGCTATATGGGAGGAAAAAGCGGTCTGCGCGGACGCTGTGTACAGCCTTGCCGTCGTGTTTACAAACAAAAATCCCGTGAAGGCAGATATTTTTCAAGCCAAGATTTTTCTCTTGATGTGCTTGTCAAGACATTGCTTTCCATTCCGCAAATAAACTGCTGGAAAATTGAGGGCAGAAAAAAAGGTCCTCACTATGTTTACCACACCGTTTTAGCCTATAAACTGCTGCGGGATGAAGGAAATGCAGCCAAAAAAGAAGCGGAAAAACTCCTTGCCATGGCTCTTGGCAGACCAAGTACTCACAGCCTTTTCCTTCCGCAGAACGAGCAAACCGTGACTGCCCCTGAAGAAAATACCGGTTCCGGACTCTTGGTTGGCAAAATCCAGTTTGACACTGTGGAAGAAAAGAAAAATCATAAAGAAAAGAAAATGCCCCAAAAAGGAAAAAACCAACATTCCCAAACACGGCAAAATCTTTCCCTGCCCTATTTTAAACCGTATATTCCGCTTATTGCCAAAGATTTGCTCCGCATTGGCTATGAAGATGATCCATGGCATGCAACCATTGCTGTCAGCCGTTCGATTCCAAAAGCAGGCTCCTTTACCATAAAAGGTGAACGGCATAAAACTCCAAAGGCAGGAACACCTGTCTTTCTTATTGACAGAAAAGAACCGGAACTTCTTGCGGAGTTATCCTTGTGGGAGAAAAAACTTGATGCCATGCCCCGTGTGCAAAGCGCAAGTGTTGATTTTACTCCCCATTTGCCAAAACCCTGCCAAACCCGCAAAGGCTTGAATATCAATGTTCGTGTATCTCTTCCTCAGGGTAAGGAAACAAAGGCAGCCAGAAGTGCATTGACAGGTTTATGGCTCAGTCCCAGCACAGTGCGGGCGGTTTCACGCACACTTGCCCCCCGCATTTCATGGTGGCTCCCCCCTGTTATCTGGACAAATGAAGAATATATTTGGCAAAAAACAATTCTCGAAGCGGTCAGAAACGGGGCTCTGCATTTTGTCTGCAATGAACCTTGGCAAATTGCCTTTTTCCAGAACTTTCCGGCCTTTACCTGCCGTTTTGAAAACTTTGGGCAGGAAGTTAAAACAGAAAGAGGAAAGCCAAACAGCCCAAGCAGCAAAATCAACGTGCCGCGAGGCGGAAAAACAAATCAAAAAGAAAACCGCTTTCACCTCACAGCAGGACCATTTTGCAATATTGCCAATGCATCGATGATTGCCCTGCTCAAGCGCATGGGTTTTGATGATGCTATTGTCAGCCCGGAACTTTCCCGTGATGATTTTCTTCTCTTGCCCCGTCAATCCTCACTTCCTCTCGGCTTTGTTCTGGAAGGTTTTTGGCCTATGGGCTTATCCCGTCACGATCCGCTTTACCTCAAAAGCAATATTCCATTTGAAAGTCCGAAAGGAGAACAATTCTGGACAAGAAAATACGGGCAAAACCTATGGATTTATCCTGCATGGCCTATGGATTTATCTGTACATAAAGCAGAGCTGGAACATGCAGGCTACAGCTTTTTTGTCAAACTCGAAGAGCATTGCCCCAATGAACAGGAAAGAAAATCCAGCGAATTTAACTGGAATAATACATTATTATAAAAAAAATCCCTCTGATGAGGGATTTTTTTATGCATGTGTATTTTTATATTTAAACCATTTATCCCGAATTTTTTTAAAGGGCTGTTCCAGTTGGCGCATATAGG
>CAJTMS010000030.1 GCA_910577155.1 uncultured Mailhella sp. | reverse complement strand
GAAGATATGTTTTATAAGTGATTGATTATCAACCTCTTTCTATAACAAAGCATTTTTTTTAATTTAACACAAAAAAACCACGGACTTTTCGGGTGCCGTGGTTTTCAAGTATCGATAACAGATGTGACTAAGCACAATACCCATAACCACAGGCACTTTCTGCAAAGTAATAGCTAAAATAAAAGCTATGGAAAGCGGATTGGTTATGGCTCTTGCTGTTCATCTTTTTTTTTCCTTTGTAAGAATACTTTATGAATATTCTTTTCTTTTTTTCTTGTCAAGAATTTTTTAGTAGGATTCAACAGTTTCTACGGGTTCGGTCAAAAGGAACTCGCCCTTTTCAATCCATTTTTTCAATTCTTCGGCAATTTCCAATGAACGGTGATACGAGGTAAGCGGGTGTGCTTCAACCTTTTTACCCTCGATTTCAAAGCTGCCGCTCACAAGTTCCGCATAGCTGACATGACGGATAATGCGGGGATTGAGACTTTGATAATCACGGGAATAATCCCTGACGGGCATGAGGATATCTTCATTGCCGATACCTGTGAATTGTGCCATTTCTGCATTTAAAACGGGGATAGGAATACCCACGCCGACGGATAGGCTTACGCCGTAGCCAAGCAAGGAATTTGCACGGATATAGCGGTCAGACATTTTTTTCATATCCCCTTTCAGCATGAGTGTTCCGGAGGCTGTCAGCGGTATGCCTTTTTCGTTGCGCTTTGGATGAGGCACATGCTGTGTTCCTGCGCCAAGAACATAACCGACGCCGCCGCCCAAGAAAATACGCGTTCCAAGTCCAATGGTTTTACAATACGGGTCGTTGAAAAGCGGTGAAAGTTCCCCGGAAGTTGCAAAGTTGGCATTTTGCATATGGGGTCTGAGTGCTCCCATATACGTATAAAGAACCCTGTTTGCATGCTCATTGACGGCAACATTATAGTTTTGATAACAGTTGCGGGGATTGAGCATTTCGGCATATTTCAAATCCTGCAGCGTGATTTCTCTTTCAAAGGATTTTTTCGGATAACAATCGGTAGTATAACTTTCACAGCGAAGTTTCACCTTGCGTCCGGCGATTAAATCCTCAATAACATGGGCGCCGCCATAGCGAAATTCGCCGGGAAAAACTTTATTCAGCGGATCCCCTTCCCGTACTTCCGTCACCCCGAGAAAACCGTCCACAGCAGCAAGCCCGGCACAGCAAGGCACATCATTGAGCCACATTTTGCTTGCACGTAAAGTTGGGGCTTCTGTTTGCCCGATATTGAAAAGCATACCGGAGGAACACATGGGGGAAAATGTCCCTGTTGTCACCACATCAATTTCTTTTGCAGCTTTTTCAGGTCCCATTTCTTTGACTGCCTTGGTCATCTCTTCTGCAGTTAAAACAACAGCTTTTCCTTGTTTAATCCGTTCGTTAATTTCTGCAATTGTTTTCATAGCGCACTCTGTCCTTTATAAGCTAACATGGTCTATTCATTTATATTTTTTAGTTTTTTATGGATATTGCTCCGCTCTAAGCCAATAAGTTCGGAAAGCCTGCTGATATTGCCCCCTGCTTCTTCAAGCTTATGAGTTAAATAATATTCTTCAAAAGCCGATTTTGCATTTTTATAATCCAGACGAAGCATTTTTTGTAAATTTTCGTCCCCGGCAAAGGAAATTTTCTGCGCTGATTGTTTGCCTGCATTTTCCAGCATTTCAAGAGGCAAACATTCATATTCCACTTCTTTGCCGCTGTAAAGAACGGTTAACCGTTCAATTAAATGCATAAGTTCCCGCACATTTCCCGGCCATGTCCATTCCTCTAAAATCTGAAAAGCCTCTTTCGTCAAGCGGGGAGCTTTCATGGCATATTTTTTTTCAACAACCTGCAGCAAGGTTTCTGCCAGTGGAATAATATCTTCTTTTCGTTCCCGCAGAGGCGGAACATGCAAAGGAAAAACCCGCAGGCGATAATATAAATCCTGACGAAATTCCCCGTCAAGCATGGCTTTTTCCAAATTTTTGTTCGTTGCGGCAATGACCCGAACCTGAACGTTGATATTTTTTGTTCCGCCCACCCGTTCAAAACATTGTTCCTGCAAAATACGCAATATTTTTGCCTGTGTTTTCAGGCTCATATCTCCAATTTCATCAAGAAAAAGTATTCCATTATGAGCCAATTCAAATTTGCCGATTTTTGTTGCGTCAGCCCCTGTAAACGCCCCTTTTTCATGTCCGAAAAGTTCACTTTCGATAAGCTCTTCCGGGATAGCGGCACAGTTCACGGCAATAAACGGCTTGTCTTTCTGCCTGCTGTTTCTGTGCAGAGTCCTTGCAGCAAGTTCCTTGCCTGTGCCGTTTTCCCCGGTAATGAGTACCCATGCATCCGTTGGGGCAACCTTCATCAAATCCTGCATGAATGCCCGCATGACAGGTGACTTTGCAATAATCGGCACTTCGTAATCATTTTGTACAGCTTGCCGCAAAATACTGTTTTCCTGCTTGAGCTCCTTCATTTCAAGGGCATGCCGGACACTTAACAAAATTTTTTCAAGGCTCAGAGGTTTTTCCACAAAATCATGCGCCCCCATGCGCAGAGCCTGCACGGCAGTTTCCACATTGCCGTGTCCGGAAATCATAATAAAGGGGATCTGCTGATAGAATTCCTTTGCTCTTTTGAGAGTTTCCAGCCCGTCTATACCTGACATCCAAATGTCGAGAAAAACAAGGTCAACAGTATTTTTTTCCAAAAACAGAAGAGCATTTTCTCCACTGTCAGCTTCAGAAACAGTGTAGCCTTCATCTTCTAAAATACCGCGAAGTGAAAAGCGTACGCCTTCTTCATCATCAACAACGAGAATATGCCCTGCCATCTTACATACCTAAATATGCTTTTTTTACAGAATCATCTTTTAACAGATTTTCAGCCTTATCTTCCATAACAATTTTACAGTTTTCCATCACATATGCCCGATGGGCAATTTTGAGTGCTTGATTTGCATTTTGTTCAACAAGAAAAACTGTCGTCCCGTTCGCGTTGATACGCTGAATGATTTGGAAAATTTGCTGAATAATGATAGGCGCCAAGCCAAGGGAAGGCTCATCAAGAAGCAGCAGCTTAGGGCGTCCCATAAGTGCCCTTGAAATTGCCAGCATTTGCTGTTCACCCCCGGAAAGAGTGCCCCCTGCCTGTTTATAACGCTGTGCAAGAATGGGGAATAAATTGAAAATATATTCCATATCTTCTTTTATCTGCGCCTTATCATTCCGCAAAAAAGCCCCAAGATCCAAATTTTCCTGCACAGTCAAATCAGGGAAAATGAGCCTGCCTTCCGGCACCTGACTAATCCCCAGTTTTACAATTTCATTGGGAGCAAGGCTGTGAATCGGCTTTCCTTTATAGAGGATTTCTCCGCTTCTGGGTCTGATTCCCCCGCAAATAGTCATCAGCGTTGTACTTTTTCCTGCGCCGTTGGCACCGATAAGACTGACTATTTCTCCCTCATTCACGGTTAAACTCACATCTCGAAGAGCAGGGATATTGCCATAAAACGTAAAGATATTTTTAAGCTCAAGCATCTTCTGATTCTCCTAAATATGCACGGATAACTTGTGGATTATGCCGTATTTCATCAGGCGTTCCGTATGCAATGCGAGAACCGTATTCCATAACATAAATCCTGTCGGATAAGGACATAACCATACCCATATCATGCTCGATGAGCAAAATAGAAAGATTGAACCGTTCCCGCAAATCCAAAACAAGTTCTTTGAGTTCAACGGTTTCCTGAGGGTTCATACCCGCTGCAGGCTCATCCAAAAAGAGCAAAAACGGCTCTGTTGCAAGTGCCCGCGCAATTTCAAGACGGCGCTGTGCTCCATAGGGAAGATTGCATGCTTCTTCTTTCCAGTGTTTTTCAAGCCCCACTTCTTTGAGCAAGTCATAGGCTCTGTCCACGGTGTCCTGTTCTTCCTTTTTAAATGCAGGTCCGCGAAAAATTGCATTAAGAATGCCGGAATGAGTACGCGTATGCCGTCCGACCATAACATTTTCAAGCACAGTCATGGAAGAAAATAAACGGATATTCTGGAAAGTACGGGCTAATCCGAACCGGGTAATTTCATGGGGAGCAACACCATTCAATTGTTTCAGCTCCTGTCCTTCGCGCCCTGCCCAAACTTCCCCTTCCGTGGGAATATAAATACCTGTTACGCAGTTGAAAAACGTTGTTTTTCCGGCACCGTTGGGACCGATAAGCGCAACGATTTCCTTAGGAAGAATATACATATCCACATCATTCAACGCACGAAGCCCGCCAAAGTTTTTGGATAAGGATTTTACTTCTAAAATGGGTTTTTGATTCGTATGCATATCATCCTCAATTAATTCTTTTCTTCATTTTGCAAAGCTGTCGGGTAATATTTCCGTTTTGCAGGCGGAATAATCCCTTGCGGTCTGAAAACCATCATGGTAACCATGAGCAAACCAAAAATAAGCATGCGGTATTCTGAAAAAGCCCGCAAATATTCCGGCATAAGCGTCAAAACCAGCGCTGCAAGCGTTACCCCCACAATGGAGCCCATGCCGCCTAAAACAACCATACTTAAAATCATGGCTGAATCCATAAAGGTAAAGCTGGTGGGGTTGATATAGGAGTTACGCGCTGCAAATAAAACCCCTGCGAAACCCGCCCAGCAGGAACCAAGCGCAAAGGCTGAAAGTTTTATTTTCCGTAAATCAATGCCCATGGCTTCGCTCGCAATTTCATCTTCCCGAAGTGCCTGCAAAGCCAGTCCCACACGGGAATTAACAAGCCTTGCCACAATGACAATGGTTATAATGGCAGCAAAAAGGCAGAGATAATAAACATAAATGGTTGTTGCTTCGGTGGAAAGCTCTATGCCGAAAAGTCCCGGTCTTGGGATATTTGCGATACCGCGGTTTCCGCCTGTAAAATTCGCCCAGTTGATAAGCAAAAGCCGCACAATTTCGCCAAAACCCAAGGTAACAATGGCAAGATAGTCACCGCGCAGGCGAAGCACTGGAAAAGCAAGCAAAATTCCGGCAATAACAGTGATAAAGCCTGCTATGGGCAGGCATACCCAAAAGCCCAAGCCAAGATATTGATTTAATAAAGCATAGGTATACGCACCGACAGCATAAAACGCCGCATAGCCGAGGACAAGCTGTCCCGCTATACCCACAATGATATTAAGACCGAGAGCCAGCATAACATAGAGAAATGCCAAAGAATATACCGTTGTCTGGTACATGGACGTAAACACGGGCAAAATCATAAAAGCAATAAAAAGAATAAGAATGAGTTTTAGTGCCGTGCGCTTATCATCGACAATAGTTTGCCAAAAAACAGAAAGTTTCTGATAGCCGCGGGAAAAAGCCCCATTGCTTGGACCTTTGTCTTTATATACTTCAAAATACCATGACCACAGCACAGCCAAAACAAATGTAATTGCACCGATAATCAAAACTCGGCTGCAGAAAAACTCAGGAGCGCGCTTGACAATTTTAATCCCCACGATAGGAAAAACTAAAATCATAAACCAGATACTTATGAGGAAAGAACGGATAAGACGTTTTGCAGTGAACATATTTTCTCCTAAACCTTTTGAACTTTAGCTTTTCCCATAATTCCGGAAGGACGGAAAATCAAAATAAGAACAAGGAGTACAAAGGCAAGCACATCTTCATAATCCCCTGCAAAATAACCGGTTGTAAAGCTTTCAGCAAGACCAAGCACAAGCCCCCCGACCATGGCACCGGGAATAGAGCCGATACCGCCGAGAACAGCCGCGGTAAATGCCTTCATACCGGCAATAAAGCCAATACCAAAGCCCACTTGCATGGTGTGGGTGGCAATAAGCGTACCGCCTAGGGCAGCAAGCCCTGAACCGATAATAAAGGTCAAAGAAATAATTTTATCAGCATCAATGCCTAAAAGCATTGCCATTTTTCTATTTTGAGCTGTCGCACGCATTGCTTTGCCAAGCTTTGTGTAGCGGATAAAAACAGAAAGACAAACCATAATGACAGCACTGGTTGCAAGAATAACAAAATCAGTAGAACGTAAAATACCGCCAAAAATATCTAAAAACTCTAAACGCGGCATACGGACAGGGAAACGTAAAAATTCCGCCGTTTGTGCCAACTGCACATAGTTTTGCAAGAAAATTGACATACCTATAGCAGAAATAAGAGGAGCTAAGCGAGATTGTCCGCGAAGAGGCTTATACGCAATTTTTTCAATGGTATACCCGTATGCGACACACCACAAAATTGCCACAAAGGCTCCGATAATGAGAATTGCTCCTGCAGAATAGCCCATGGAACCGAGAATTCCGGCAACGATAAAAGCTGTAAACGCCCCAAGCATGTAAATTTCACCATGGGCAAAGTTAATAAGCTCGATAATACCATAAACCATGGTATATCCGAGAGCAATTAAAGCATAAATACTTCCTCGGGTCAGTCCACTAAACAAAATCTCTAAAAAATACTGCCAATCCATAGATTTCAACTTTATTTCTTATCAGGCTTTTTAGACACGGATAGGCTTATTTCCCAAAAGCCCTTTCAGGAAATAAGCCCAAACAATAACTTTATACAATATAACAAGGAGTTGTATAAAAATTATTTCATTTCGACATATTGACCGTTTTGGATTTGGTAAATGGACATACCAACACCCACAGCATCACCATGTTCATCAAAGTGGATAGTGCCGACAGCCGTTTCAACATCTTCCTTATGCAATGCGTCAATAATCTTAGCGGAGTCCGTTGTACCTGCTTTTTCAATTGCATTCAAAAGGGCAATGGCTGCGGAAATACCGTTATCAAAGAATGCGCCGGGAGCAGCACCATATTTAGCCTGATGTTTTTCCGCATAGTATTTGCTTACAGGGTTTGCAGAGGTATCAGTAGGACCTGATGCATAAACATTTTCGGCATCAGCGCCTGCCAATTCGACAAAGCCTTGGTCTTTTAACCCGTCAGGACCAATCATTGGAATAACGGCGTCCAAACTGTTCATATTGGAAAGAAGTTTGGAAGCTTCAGGATAATATCCGCCCCACATCAAAACTTCTGCTTTCACGTTGCGAACTTTACGGATAACGGAAGAATAGTCAGCAGCACCGGGGGTAATAGCTTCAAAAAGCACAACTTCTACGCTGCCGCTTTTCTTGAGATTTTCAGCGGCCTGTTCCGCATAGCCCTTTCCGTATTCACTGTTATCATGAAGGATAGCAACTTTCTTTGCCTGCAAAGCATTGATAACATAATCCGCACCTGCAACGGCAGAAGCGGTATCGTTGGCTACGGTACGGAAGAAGTAAGGGTTTTCACCGCTCAATGTCATGGACGGAGAAGTAATGGAACCGGAGATAGCAACGATTTTTGCATTATTATATAAAGGCATTGCAGCTTTACCGGCAGGGGAACAAATATGTCCGATAATACCGACTACACCGTCAGAAATAAGCTTTGTTGCAGCGTTGGTTGCAATTTCTGCTTTACAAGCATCGTCAAAAGCAATAACTTCTATTTGCTTACCAAGAATACCGCCCTTGGCATTGTATTCATCAACAACAAGATTGACAGCATTAAGTGTCGGCAAACCATAAGAAGCAAGTTCTCCGGAATGTGCACCGGGAACACCAATTTTAATTGTATCAGCAGCAAAAGCAGAACCACACGTTAACACTGCTCCTAAAAAAGCTGTTAACACACCCTTTAAAACTATTTTGGACATGTTTCCTCCCATAATCAAATCATTAACCTTTTTCCTTCTCTGAAAGGAAAAAGGTTAATGTAAACTGTGTGGTGAATATGCCACACTTCAAGAACTATTGTCAATAAAAAAGGTAAAAAAAATTAAATTAATTTTACAATTTTGTAAATTTTAAACCAATCCAGTTTTATACATATAACACCGTAAAATAACATATCAAATTAATAATATGAGCAGGATCTATGCAAGAAAAAAAGAAAAGCTATCAACAAAAAAGAAAAAATTTTTCAGAAGAAAATATTTCTTCTGAACGCCCAAAAAGTCAAAATAAATTCCGGCAGTTGAAAAATTCGGGCAAACCATTGCCCAAAAAGCAAACAAATTACCAGAAAATCGACAAAAGCCCAAACTATGCCGACTTTCTTCCCCTTTGCCGTGAAGATATGGAAATAAAGGGCTGGAAAGAACTTGATGTGCTCCTTGTTTCCGGTGACGCCTATATTGACCACCCCGCCTTTGCAGCGGCACTCCTTGGGCGATATTTGGAACATCACGGTTTCAAGGTGGGCATCATTACCCAGCCAAACTGGAAAGATCCCAATATTGTTGAACAAATTAAAGCTATGGGGCGTCCCCGTCTTTTTGCCGGCATCAGTGCCGGAGCGGTGGACAGCATGCTTGCCCATTACACAGCTTTTCGCAAAAAACGGCATGATGACGCCTATACCCCCGGCGGACAATGCGGGGCAAGACCAAACCGCGCTGTCACCGTTTATACTTCTCTTCTCAAGCAGGCATTTCCCAATTTACCTGTTATTGCAGGCGGCATTGAAGCCAGTTTGCGCAGACTTACCCATTATGATTTTTGGTCTGACAGCATTAGAAAATCCATTTTGGCAGACGCAAAGCTGGATTTAGTTGTCTATGGCATGGGAGAGCGGGCTTTGCTTGAAATTGCCGCAAGGCTTCGTGATTTTTATGCAAAACACCCTGAGCTTGTCCGGGACAGCTCTGTTTTGGAAAAAGCAAAGGATAAAAAGCCATGGCAGCAAGTCCTTCATTCTCTTGACGGCACCTGCCGCTTTATTAAAACCGATGATATTGTCAATCTTCCCAAAAATACTGTCATTTTACCTTCTCATGAGGATATTTTGCGTTCTCCCAAGCTCCTTTTGGAGACAGCGCTTGAAAGTGAACAGCATATTCATCAGGGAGATTATTATCTTGTCCAAGTCATTGATAAAAACAGGGCTGTGCTTGTGGAAAAACCGGCAAAACGCCTCACAACAGAAGAAATGGATTTACTCTATTCCCTTCCTTTTAGGCGTAAAGCACACCCCCGCTATCAAGGAAGAATTCCTGCCGAAACCATGATGAAAACAAGCATAACCAGCCATAGGGGCTGCGGCGGCGGCTGTTCTTTTTGTTCTCTTGCCTTACACCAGGGCAGGAAAATTTCTTCCCGAAGTGAACAGTCCTTGCTTGATGAAGCCCAAAGAATTGCCAATTCCAAAGGCTTTGACGGTTCTATCAGCGACATAGGAGGACCTTCTGCCAACATGTGGCAAGCCTTCTGTGCCTTGGAACAAAAGGCTAAGACTGAAAACAAAGCATTTTCCTGCAAACGCGATTCCTGCATGACTCCCAATCTTTGCCCGCATTTTAAAGCGGATCAGGAAAAACACCTTGCTTTGCTGAGAAAAGTAAAAAAGCTCCCCCATATCCGCAATGTCCGCATTGCAAGCGGTGTGCGCTTTGATTTGGCGCTGCAGCAAAAATCAGCTCTTGAAAGCTATACGGGCGAATTTACGGGCGGACAGCTTAAAGTTGCCCCTGAACACTGTTCGGAAAGTGTGCTCAAACTCATGCGTAAACCAGGCATGGATAAATTTGAAACATTTTTGCAGGCATTTTATAAGCATTGTAAAAAAATTCATAAAGAACAATATGTTATTCCCTATCTTTTGAGTGCGTTTCCCGGCTGTACCGATGAAAACATGCGGGAACTGGCAAAGTGGCTCAAGGAAAGAAACTGGAAACCGCAGCAGGTGCAGTGTTTTATCCCCACCCCCGGAACAGTTGCAACCGCCATGTTTTATGCGGAATGCGATCCAAAAGGAAATCCCATTTTTGTGGCAAAAACAGACGCTGCACGCCTGCGTCAGCACGGCATATTGATGGGAACTGCGGTTCACCCCGAAGACGACGGTTTTTACAATTAAAGAAAGAAGCTTTTATCCGTTATCATATACCATGCTGAAAAAGCATAGACAAAACCCGGTCATACCTTCATGGGAGCAAAACTATGGAACTGCGTGTCCTCAATTATTTTTTGGCAGTGGCAAGAGAAGAAAATTTTACCAAAGCAGCAGGTCAGCTCCATATTACCCAGCCCACACTCTCCCGGCAAATTGCCGAGCTGGAAGATGAGCTGGGCGTAAAACTTTTTATCCGCAGCAATCACAGTATTATTTTAACAGAAGACGGATTATTGCTCAAACAGCGGGCTCAGGAAATTTTATCACTTGCCGATAAAACAAAGCGGGATTTCATCCAAAATGAAAAAGTCCTTGCAGGAACAATCAATATTGGCTGCGGCGAGTATCGTTCCAATGAGTATTTAGCTAAAATTATTGCAGAATTTCGTAAACTCTATCCAAAAGTACGCTATGAAATTCTTACGGGAAATGCTGCCAATATCCGAGATTATATTGAAAGGGGCTTTCTGGATATGGGGCTTATATCAGAGCCTATTGATATGCACAAATATCATTCCATTGCTGTCCCCATTAAAGAACAATGGGGCGTCTATGTTCCGCAAGACTCACTTCTGGCACAAAAAAAATGTGCTGCTCCCCAAGACTTTATCGGCATGCGGCTTATTGCCGCCATGGGGGATTTTAACCAAGGTATTCTTGGAAAATGGCTTGCTGAATATAAAAATCAGGTGGAAATCATTGCAGCGGTTGACCTTCCCTACAATAAAGCCGTGCTTGCCAAAGAAAATATCGGGCTCATGCTCAGCCTGAATTTAACCTGCAGCTATGAGGGGCTGACTTTTATTCCCCTTTCTCCGGCACTCGAACATTCAACAGCATTAGCATGGAAAAAAGAGCAAATCTTTTCCCCAACCACAACAGCGTTTATCAATTTTGCAAAGAAATACCTAAAAAGCATTACTAATAATAACATATAAGTATTAGACATGCTATTACACGTTATGCTATCAAGATGTCAGACCTAATTTTCAATTATACAGTAAAAGGAACGTCTCATGAAAACACTTGTTGTGTATTTTTCTGCAAGCGGCGTCACTGAAAAAGTTGCTGCACAAATTGCAAAACATGCCCGTGCGGATGTATTTGAAATTAAACCGGCAATACCCTACAGCCCGGAAGATCTTGACTGGACCAACAAACAAAGCCGCAGCTCCGTAGAAATGAACAACCCGAAATCCCGCCCGGAAATTGCGGAAAAACTCTCCAATATGGCTGAGTACGGCACAATATTTCTTGGCTTTCCTATTTGGTGGTATATTGCCCCGACCATTATTAATACTTTTCTTGAACAATATGATTTTTCCGACAAAACCATTATTCCCTTTGCCACCAGCGGCGGAAGCGGCTTGGGCAGGACTGTTGAGCATTTAAAAGCACAATATGGCAATACAATAAAATGGGAACAGGGACGTCTTTTAAACCACGTATCTGACAGCGAACTTGCGGCTTGGCTTGACGCGTACACAAAATAAGGAAACTGCGGAATATGTTTTCTAATCAGGCATTAAAAAACTTAATTATTCCGCTTTTCTTCGAGCAGCTGCTTGTTGCCTTTGTGGGCATTGCTGATGTTTTTGTCATTGGTTTTGTGAGCGAAGCAGCCGTTTCCGGAGTATCCCTTGTCAATTCTTTCAATACTATTTTTCTCTATCTTTTTATTGCCTTGGCTTCAGGCGGAGCTGTTGTCATCAGTCAATATATCGGGAAAAAAAATTTTGACAAAGCCGGTGAAACAGCAAGTCAGCTGCTTGTTTTTTCCTTTTTATTTTCAATTGTTATTGAAATAGTAATCCTTTTTTACAATGAAACGCTCATGCTCCTTATTTTCGGGCACGTTGAAGACGAAGTTATGGACGCATGCGTAACCTATTTACGGATTTCCGCCTATTCGTATCCTGCTCTTGCCGTATATAATGCCGGCACAGCCATGTACCGGAGCTTCGGCAAAACAAGCACAACCTTGTACCTTTCACTTATTGCCAATATTATCAATATAATTGGAAATATCATCGGAGTTTTTGTCCTCGAAGCCGGTGTATCAGGCGTTGCCTACCCTTCCCTCATTGCACGCGTCTTTTCTGCCATTGCCATAACTTTTCTTTGTTTTTCCATACATAATCCCATTTATTATGCCAAAAAATGGATTTTTGCATGGAATACCGTCTTACAGCGGCAAATTCTGAGTATTGCCGTGCCTAACGGCATAGAAAGCGGCGTCTTTCAGCTTGTCAAAGTTGCACTCAGCAGTGTGGTTTCTCTTTTTGGGACATACCAAATTGCAGCCAACGGCGTTGCCCAGAGCCTGTGGAATATGTCAGCCCTTGTCTGCGTAAGCATGGGACCTGTTTATATCACCGTCATCGGGCAATGCATGGGAGCTGAACATACCGAACAGGCTGAACAGTATTTCAAAAAGCTGACAAAAATTACTATCCTCTTTGCCCTTCTCTGGAACGGACTTATTTTTGCCATAACCCCTTTTCTTATGCAATTTTACGCCCTTTCGGAAGAAACAAAAGACCTTGTTATTTTACTTGTCCTTATCCATAATATTTTTAATACAATATCTTTCCCCTTGGCTGATCCTCTGGGAAAAGGACTGCGGGCAGCAGGCGATGTGAAATTTACCACTGTCATTTCCCTTTTTACCACCATCGGCGTCCGGCTTCTTTTTGCCGTTTTGCTTGGAATTTACTGCAATTTAGGGGTCATGGGCATTGCTTATGCCATGTGCCTTGACTGGACAATACGGGGCATTATTTTCTGGATTCGTTTCAAAAGCGATATTTGGAAACACTTTAAAGTTATAGAATAAAAAGGAGAAACAATATGAAAAAACTAACTATTTTTTTAACTGTTTTATTAAGTATTACTTTTCTGACAATACAGGAAAGCTCTGCACAAGATGAAAAAACAATTAAATTTATCATCGGTGAACAGGAATTTCTCGCAGTCCTCTATGACACGCCCGCTGCCAACGCCCTGTATGAGCGGCTTCCTCTTACCTTGACATTTGAAGATTTCAACGGCATTGAAAAAATTGCCTATATGGATACTAAACTTCCCACAGAAGGCGAAAAAATGGAATTTGACCCCAATGTGGGCGATTTGTGTCTTTATGCTCCATGGGGCAATTTATCCCTTTTTTATAAAGATTTTAGAAACTCTCAAGGACTTGTTTCTTTAGGACGCCTTAAAACTGAAATAGATTTTTTCGCGCGTCAGCAAAATGACTTTACCGTACGTATTGAAAGAGTAGAATAAAGGAAATAATTAAATAAAAACGCCGCGCAGAACATATCAACGCGACATTTTTACTGTGAAATAATCTTAGAAACAAATTAAAATTTCAATTTTTTTGCACAGTCAAGGGTTTTATTAAAATCATCATCGGTATGCGCAAAAGAAACCATGGCTGTTTCAAAAGCAGAAGGAGAAAGGAAAATCCCCATTTCCCGCATTTGTTTGTAATAGCTTTCAAAAATCTCCGTGGAGGCATTTTGCACATCAGCAAAATTATGTACAGGCTTATCGGTAAAGAAAAGCGTAAACATAGAGGCAATATGCTGATACTGCACGGCAAGTCCTTTTCCCTGTAAAATAGCGACAAGTTCTTTAACAAAGGAAAGCACACGCTGCTCCAAGCCCGCATAATCAGCTTTTTCCAAAATATTCAGCGTGGCAAGGCCTGCAGCCATGGCAAGAGGATTGCCTGATAAAGTACCGGCCTGATATACATCACCGGCAGGTGCAATGCGCTGCATATATTCAGCCTTGCCTCCATAGGCGCCAACAGGAAGTCCGCCGCCGATAATTTTTCCCATGGTTGTCAAATCAGGCATCACATTGAATCTGCCTTGCGCTCCCTGATAGGAAACCCGAAAACCCGTGATGACTTCATCAAAGACCAAAAGCGCCCCGTACTGTGTACAAAGCTCGCGAAGTCCTTTTAAATAGCCCTCAAGCGGAAGAACAAGCCCCATATTTCCGGCACAAGGTTCCACAAAAAACGCCGCAATTTCGTGCCCGTATTTTTCAAAAATTTCTTTAGCTGCGTCCAAATCATTATACGGAACAAGCAGGGTATCCTGTACCGTACTTTCAGGAACACCGGGAGTTCCGGGAATAGAAAAGGTGGCAAGCCCTGAGCCCGCACTTGCCAAAAAAGCATCTCCGTGCCCATGATAACCACCGATAATTTTTACCAGTTTATTTCTGCCTGTGACAGCACGGGCAAGACGCAGGGCACTCATGGTTGCCTCCGTGCCTGAGTTTACCATACGCACCATATCACAGGAAGGAAGTGCCTGACAGACTTTTTCTGCAAGCAAGACTTCAATTTCCGTTGGTGCGCCATAGCTTGTTCCTTTTTTGGCTGCATCACAAATGGCTTTATCCACTGCCTCATGAGCATGCCCCAAGAGCATGGGACCCCATGAACCGATAAAATCAATAAAATCTTGCCCGTCTGCACTTTTGATATGGGAGCCTTTTGCAGATTCAATAAACAGGGGGTCACAATGCACATTACGGCAGGCACGCACAGGGCTGTTTACCCCGCCGGGAATAAGTCTGCATGCCTTTGCAAAAAGTTCTTTTGATTTTTCAATATTCATAGTTTTTCCTTTTATCGTCAAATTTAATCATCAAAATACGTCATGGAAATTTTCTTCAATTCTTTGATACTTTCCAAAATTGCATACTCATCAAGACAGGTATTTTGCCTGAGTTCTTCCACCACGTCATAACATTCCTGCATAGTTTTGCCGTGTATCATGGTAAAAAATGTATACTGCCAGTCGGAAGCCGCACTGGGTCGGTAATAACAATGGGAAATGCGGGAATTTTTCGTGACATATTCCACGGCTTTTTCCACTTCTTCCTCACCAATTTTCCAAGCGACCATGGCATTATTGTTATAGCCTGTTTTCTGGTGCTTTATGCTTGCCCCAAAACGGCGGATGGTGCCGTCTTCTTTGAGCCGCTCAAGCAAAGAGAGCACTTCCTCTTCAGAAAGTCCTGCTTCTTGAGCGATATCCGCATAAGGCGTCAAACTCTCAGGCAAATTTGCCTGAACTATCCTTAATACTTTGCGTTCTTTGTCCGTAAAATTCACAAAAAATCCTTTTTTAACACATTGTTTGGTAATTACACATTAAAGAGAAAATGCATGACATCGCCGTCCTGCACAATATATTCTTTTCCTTCAACCCGAAGTACCCCTGCACTGCGGCAGGCTGCCTCGGATTTGTGGCTGATATAATCAGCATAGGAAATAACTTCAGCACGGATAAAGCCTTTTTCAAAATCAGTATGGATGACGCCGGCACATTGGGGAGCTTTCCAGCCTTGCTTAAACGTCCATGCTTTCACTTCCTGCGGTCCTGCAGTAAAATAACTGCAAAGTCCCAGCGTATGATAGCCGGTACGGATAACATTGACCAGACTGCTTTCGGAAATTCCATAGGAACTCAACATTTCTGCCTGCTCTTCATCGGAAAGCCCCTGCAGTTCTGCCTCTAAATTCGCGCAGACAATGACAACTTCATTACCCTGTTTTTGGGCTAACTCTTTCAAGGCTTTTACGTGGACAGATTCTTCTTCCAGTCCTTTTTCATCCACATTGGCGCAATAAATCATTTTCTTTGCCGTCAGCAAACTCAAATCGTGCCAAACTTGCTTAAAGTGTTCATTGTGTTCAGGAATATCAAATTGACAGGCTTTATTGCCATTATTCAAAAATTCCGCCAGACGGTTACATTCTTCCAAACTTTTGCCGGCTTCCTTATCGGCCTTGACCTGTTTTGTCAGCCGTTCAATTTTTCTGGCTACAGTTTGGATATCAGCAATAATCAGTTCCGTTTCAATGGTTTCCGCATCACGGGCAGGATTGACGGAACCGTCCACATGGGTCACGTTTTCATCTTCAAAACAGCGCACAACATGCAAAATGGCAGCGCACTCACGGATATTGGCTAAAAATTGGTTGCCAAGTCCTTCTCCTTTGCTTGCACCTTTCACAAGTCCTGCAATATCAATAAAATCAACGGTTGCATTGACAATTTTTTGCGGATTGACAAGCTCTGCCAAAGCATTTAACCGTTTATCAGGCACAGCAACGGTTGCTTTATTCGGCTCAATAGTACAAAAAGGATAATTTGCAGCCTGTGCATTCTGCGCCTTGGTCAGGGCATTAAATAACGTTGATTTTCCTACATTGGGAAGTCCGACAATACCAATACTTAAAGCCATATATTCTCCTCTTATTCAAATTCCGCAATAAGTTTTTTCAGCCGCTTGATAATTCGGTCTTTCATTTTTTCATCGTGCAGTGCAAAATAAATATTAACGGATAAAAAGTCGAGTAAATCTCCTGCGTCAAAACGGCGTCCCTTTACAGGAACGGCAAGCATGCCCCGATCCTTTGCCAATAAATTAAGCGCGTCTGTTAATTGGATTTCTCCACCATGTCCCGGTTTTGCATTTTCCAAATAGTTAAAAATTTCAGGGGGCAAAACATAACGCCCAATAATAGCCATATTGGAAGGGGCTTCTTCCACGTTTGGTTTTTCCACCATTTTGGTAATTTCAATAATACCGTCAGGGCGTTTATTACCGGCAATAATCCCGTATCTGTCCACCATATTCTGGTCGACTTCCATAACCCCTATAACAGGCTTATCTTCTTTTTCCGCAACAGCAATTAATTCTTTCAAACCACAATCTTTGCCCAGCAAAATATCATCACCAACCATAACGGCAAAGGGTTCATTGCCAATCACGCTTTTTGCCGTCAAAACAGCATGTCCGAAGCCCAGCTGGCATTTTTGCCGCACACTGATAACATTTACATAATGGGCGAGTTCCTGCACCGTTTTCAGCAAAGCGCTTTTGCCTGTCCTCTCGAGCACATCCTCCAGAGCATAATGGTGGTCAAAATAATCTTCCAGCGCTGTTTTTTCTTTACTGGTTACGAAAACAACATCATGTATGCCTGCATTTACGGCTTCATCAACCACATAATGAATAACAGGCTTATTATAAATAGGGAGCATTTCCTTCGGTACGTTTTTACTTGCGGGCAAAGACCGTGTCCCGTGCCCCGCCACAGGAATGACAACTTTTTTGATATTTTGCATTTTCCTTATTTCCCCTATTTTTCTATTTATTCAAGGCAGTATGCACAACTTTTGCCAAATCCTTTACCAGCTGCTTTACAAGTTTTTCGTCCCTTGCTTCCACCATGACACGGCAAAGATTTTCCGTACCGGAATAACGCAGCAGAACACGTCCGTATTTTCCCAGTTTTTCTTCCGCTTCGCTGACTGCGTCTTTGATTTCGGGAACTGACATTAAATCGGGCTTTTGGGTAATGGAAACATTTTCCATTTCCTGTGGATAGAGCTCCAGTTTATGGGCAAGTTCCGAAAGTTTTTTTCCTGATTCGCACATAATAGTCAAAACCTGCAGTGCGGCAAGAAGTCCGTCCCCTGTGGTGCTGAAATCATGGAAAATAAGATGTCCGGACTTTTCCCCGCCAAGGCTCAAATCAAATTTCCGCATGGCTTCCACAACATACCTGTCCCCCACATTGGTGCGGATAAGCGTACCGCCGTGCTCTTCCATAAAATGTTCCAACGCCATATTGCTCATGGAAGTTGCCGCCAGCGTATTGTTTTTCAATTTTCCCTGTTCCATGAGGTATTCGGCGCAGATAGCCATGATTTGGTCACCGTCAAGGATAGTGCCTGTTTCGTCAACCACAATGAGCCTGTCCGCGTCTCCGTCAAGGGCAAGCCCCAAATCCGCACGGACTTCCCGTACTTTATCGGCAACTTTTTCAGGATAGAGCGAACCGCATTGAAGATTGATATTCGTTCCATTAGGTTCATTGGCAAGGGTGACCACTTCTGCTCCCAGCTCTTCCAAAGCAAGGGGAGCAATTTTATAGCTTGCCCCGTTGGCACAGTCCAAAACAATACGCAGACCGTTCAAAGATAAATGATCCGGAAAACTTTTTTTCAAATACACAATATAACGCCCGGGAGCGTCAAAAATACGTTTTGCCCGTCCCACTTTATCAGCTTCGGGATAATTCCATTCATAGTCTGTATTGAGAACCATTTGGGCGATTTCATCTTCCACATTATCCGGAAGTTTATAGCCGTTTTTGTCGAAAAATTTAATCCCGTTGTCATGAAAAGGGTTATGACTGGCAGAAATAACAACACCGATATCAGCCCGCATATTTTTTGTTAAAAATGCAATGGCAGGAGTCGGCATGGGACCGACCTGATATACGTCTATGCCCGCGGCACAAAGCCCGGCTGTAAGAGCTGTTTCAAATATATACCCGGAAAGACGGGTATCTTTCCCGATAATGGCTTTATGTCTGTGTTTGCCGTCACGGAAATAAGTTCCTGCCGCAAGTCCTAAGCGAAGAGCCATATCCACTGTCATGGGATAGGTATTAACATAGCCGCGTATTCCGTCAGTTCCAAAAAAACGTTTCATGGTCATTCCTGTTCTTTTGCAATAATTTTTACTGTTTGAGGCGTCACAGAAAGAAGATTTGCGCCTTTGGGAAGTATTACCCGTACAGGCAGAACCTGTCCCTGTTCATAGGGTTTTTCATTTTGTACCGTTGCCCGAACCTGTGCCATATAGGCAGGATCAATATTATATGAAATCAGCTTGCTTTGGGGTATTTCCAGATCAATATTGACTGTCCGCGGTTCTGTCCTGAACTCACCGCCCTCTTTTTCCAATTGGACAAGCCGGGTCAAATTAACAGGCACTAAGTCAAACCACGCTTCAAAGCTTACTCTTGTTACAGGTATATCAGCTTCCACGAGTTTTGGCAAGGTAAGGGGGATATTTTTCGTATATTCGCCTGCTGATTCTATTTGATTAATATCGAAGGGCACTTTTATGGAATACATATTTTCCAGCACTTCGCGGGGACCTTTAAGCCGGACTTCAGACGGACTTAAATCCAAATCTCTGATATATAAATCTTCATTTTCCCGCTCAGAAAATTCCACTTCAATGGGAACACGTTTTTCGAGCACGGTATCGGTTTCAATCATAATATAGGAAGGGCTGGTACTCAAAATTTCCATGCCTTTAAAATCAGAAAAAGAGCTATCAATTTCAACAGGATAGACATTTGCTCCGTTGACGGCATCTTTTAAATTCACATGATAAACATAATCATTGTTCATCACGCTGCGCAAACGCTGCCCGGAAGAACGCACCCGCACATGGAGAAAATCCTCCATGCCCTTGATAATCATTAAATTCTCAGGCAGCTGCGTATACTCCACGTGAAAAGAAACATCTGCCTCCACCTGTGATGTACCCACAATACTGTACCACAGTGCACAGGAAAGCAAAAAAGCAAACAAAAGTATTTTTATATTTTCTGCAATGGTTTTATTTAATAAAAGAGTTTTAAACGATAACATTATTTAAAATCCTTTCCAAACGTTCACGATTTAAAGGATTAGAAAGCCTGCCGTTTTGTGCAACCGTAAATTCTCCTCTTTCTTCCGAAACAACAAGCACAACACTGTCACTGACTTCTGAAAGTCCGAGGGCGGCGCGGTGTCTTGTGCCGTAATGCTGCCGTTCCTGATTTTGTGTCAGGGGCAGCACACAGCTTGCGGCAACAATTCTGCCTGCTTTATCAATAATCACAGCCCCGTCATGCAAAGCAGTATTGGGAAAGAAAATGGTATGCAGCAGCTCAATGGAAAGCAGCGCATCCAGTTTTACGCCGCGGCTCAGCAAATCCCCCAGTTTGATATCCCGTTCAATAACAATAATGGCGCCTATGCGTTTTCCGGCAAAGAGTTCACAGGCATCAGCCAAAACCTGAATAGTATTATTACTGAGTTTTTCTTTTTTTCGGAAAAGAGAACGCAGACTGATTCCCGCAAGGGCATGACGGATATCAGCACTGAATAAAATGACAATGACAAGGAATAAAGATCCGAAGAAGTTTTCTAAAAGCCATGAAAGCGTAAATAATCCCACGTATTTGGCAGCGACGTAAATAATAAAAAGCAAAAAGAAACCGTTGATGGCAGCCATTGCCCTTGTCCCTTTTACTAAACGCAAAAGGTAATAAAAGCAGCCTGTGACAACAAGAATATCTAAAATATCTTTTATTGTTATGGGGAATTGTTCAAATGTGAGCATACTGACCTGCTTTCAATAACCGTTAATATTAACCGTTGCCCTTGCGGTGTTTTTGCAAAGCATAGGTTAACGCTAACGTTTCCACTGTTTTTTTCACTTCGTGCACCCTGTGATGGATAATCCCGCTTTGCATGGCAAGGGCTGTACAAACCTGTGTGCTTACGGAGCGTTCGTTTTTCTCTTGTCCCAGCAAATGCCCGAATAAGGATTTTTGCGACAAACCAAGCAAAAGCGGACGTTTCAGCGTTTCAAAAAATTCAATATTTTGCAAAAGGGCAAGATTATGTTCCAGAGTTTTCCCAAAACCTATGCCGAAATCAAGGATAATATTTTCTTCCGGCAAACCTTTTTGCACGAGGATATTCATTTTTTGCTCAAAAAAAGCATAGACGTCCCGCACAACATTGTTATATGCGGGCGTATCCTGCATTGTCTGCGGTCTTCCCTGACAATGCATAAGCACATACAGGGGCTTGTACGCGGCAACAACATCGAGGAGTTTTTTCTCCCAGTTAAAGGCAGAAATATCGTTTATAATTTCAACACCTTTTTCAAGCGCTTTTTCTGCGACTTCCGCACGCCATGTATCGATAGAAATAAGGGGTTTTTCCGCAAATTGCAAGGGAACAATATCCCTGCGGACAGCACCTGCTCCGCGGCTTGCCTCCCTCTCTTTTTTCTCAGCGGAAAATCTCTGCACGGCAGAAATAACGGGAGCTATGCGCTGCCATTCTTCAAGAGAACTGACATCCTGCGCCCCCGGTCTTGAGGACGCCCCGCCGATATCCAATATCCATGCCCCCTCTTCCCATAAGGCACGGGCATGGGCAACGGCATGATCGACTTTTTCATAGCAGCCGCCGTCATAAAAAGAATCCGGCGTGGTATTGACTATGCCCCAAACATAAAAAGGGGCGGGCTTTATCGCCTCACCCCTGTATTGCAGCGGATATTGCATTAATTATCCTTATCATCCGTATTTTCTGTCTGTTCATGTCCGTTATTTTCGGCAGACACAGCCTGTTTGCTTTCTTCTGACCACGTAAAGCTGTCTTTTTCATCAGCCTTTTTGGTTTCGTCAAGCACAAAGGGTTCCAGTTCCTTGCCTTCCATAATACGCTTGATGTCGTCGCCTGTAATGGTTTCCCTTTCAAGGAGAGCATCTGCAATGCGGTGCAGCGTATCCATATTTTCTTCAAGAATTTTGCGGCACCGTTCATGGGCTTCATCGATAAAGAATTTAATTTCGGAATCAACGAGCTGTGCAGTGGACTGGCTGACGGAATCCGTATGCGTCCATTCTCTGCCAAGGAATACTTCACCGTTATTTTCGCCGATAGCCTGCAAACCGACCTTATCGCTCATACCCCATTCGCAAACCATTTTCCGCGCCATTTTTGTTGCCCGTTCAATATCGTTGCCTGCGCCTGTGGTAATATCGTCCATAACCAGTTCTTCAGCCATACGTCCCGCCAAGAGCACAACCAGATTATTGCGCAGATAATTTTTGGAATAGCCGTGTCTGTCTTCTTCCGGAAGCTGCATGGTAACCCCTAAAGCACGGCCTCTGGGGATAATGGAAACCTTATGCACAGGGTCGGAACCGGGCAGACACATGGCGGCAAGGGCGTGTCCTGCTTCGTGATAGGCAGTGATGCGTTTTTCTTCATCGCTCAAAACAAGGCTGCGGCGTTCCTTGCCCATAAGGACTTTATCTTTTGCATATTCAAAATCGGACATATTGAGCTGATTTTTATTTTTCTTAGCAGCCTGCAGTGCAGCCTCATTGACAAGGTTTTCAAGGTCGGCACCGGAAAATCCCGGAGTACCTTTTGCAAGCACTTCAATATTGACATCATCAGCAATGGGCGTTTTCTTGGTATGAACAGCCAAAATATGCTGACGTCCGCGAAGATCGGGGGTTGAAACGACAACCTGCCTGTCAAAGCGACCGGGGCGAAGCAATGCAGGATCAAGGACATCGGGGCGGTTTGTGGCGGCAATCAAAATAACGCCTTCATTGGACTCAAAGCCGTCCATTTCCACAAGCATTTGGTTGAGCGTTTGTTCTCTTTCGTCATGTCCTCCGCCAAGCCCTGCGCCTCTCTGCCGTCCGACAGCGTCAATTTCGTCAATAAAAATCAGGCAGGGGGCATTTTTTTTGCCTTGCATAAAGAGGTCACGCACGCGGGACGCACCGACCCCCACAAACATTTCCACAAAGTCAGAACCGGAAATGGAAAAGAACGGAACGCCTGCCTCCCCTGCAACGGCACGGGCAAGCAAGGTTTTCCCCGTTCCAGGAGGACCGACCAAAAGAACGCCTTTGGGGATACGTCCGCCCAGACGGGTAAATTTTTTAGGATTGGACAAAAATTCCACCACTTCGGAAAGCTCTTCTTTTGCTTCGTCAACACCCGCCACATCGGCAAAGGTTACTTTTGCCTGATTAGCGTCAATCATTCTGGCGCGGGAGCGTCCAAAACTCATGGCTTTGCCGCCTCCTCCCTGCATTTGGCGCATAAAGAAAATCCATACCCCGATCAGCAAAATCATCGGGAACCAAGACATCAGCACGGAAACAAGCAAAGAAGGTTCTTCCGGTGCAACCGCGTCAATGCGCACATTTTTGCTGATAAGATGTTCCACAAGTCCCGGGTCATCGGGAGCATAGGTAGAAAGTTCCGCCCCCGTCTGCGTTTTATAGGTAATATTTTGTTCCTGAATTTTAACTTCAACCACTTCCCCGCGGTTCACGGAATTAAGAAATTCACTATAGGAAGTAGAAAAGGCACTTCCGCCAAGGGGGTTATTGAACATATTGAAAACCGTCATTGCTGCAAGCACGATAACGACCCAAACTAAAAGATTTTTAGAAAAATTCGTATTCAAGGCTCCTCCGCTTCATAATTTGCTATATAAACTGTCAGTCATATCAAAGAAAGTACGAACAGTATGTTATTCCATAAAAGAACTCTATAACAGAACTTCCCTATACTTAGCAAGTTATAACTTTCGTTTTAAAAAGAATAATACCAAATTAAACTTTGACAATTGCTTCTTTTTAACTTTATTATTTTTCTGTACGAGAGAACAGATTATGGCAAAACGACACAGCGAAGATGTAAATTTTACAGAAATGCGGACTATACTTCAAAAAGCCCAGTATTCCTTCCTTTGCGGACTGGGTTCTCTTATCCGTTCGCTTGGTTTTCGCAGGACGTATAAAATGGCTGACGGACTGGCGTATCTTGCTTGGCATATCCTTCGTTCACGCCGAAGAAATACGATTAACAGCATTACGGAACATTTAAAAACGGACAGAGAGGAGGCGCAAAAGCTTGCCTATAAAAGTTTTCAATCCACCTTTCGTTCCTTTGCGGAAATCACGCTGACCCAAAAATTCGGCAGGGAACTGGAGGGAACAAAGCTTCTTATTGCGGATCCTAAGCTGTGGAAAAAATTTCAGGAGTGTCCGCGCCCCATTGTGGCGTCTACGGGACATTACGGTTCTTGGGAACTTCTGGCATGTCTTTTGGGACAGGTCTATGAAGCACCCCGTCCGCGCTTGGTTGTCGTGCGAAAATATCCCAATCCTGCTGTCACTGCCTATATTTCCAAACAGCGGGAAGCAAAAGGAGCCTGCATGATAGGGCACAGGGCAGTTGCTACCGCTGTGATTCGGGCTTTGCACAAAAATGGCATCGTGGCTTTTCTTGTTGACCATAAAACCAAGGATCACGAAGCCTATACCCTTTCTTTTTTAGGCGATATGGCAAATGTCAATATGGGACCTGCTCTTTTGGCGGTTCGGGCGGGAGCTCTTGTTTGGCCAATTTTCCTTGAACGCCTTGAGAATGAGCGCTTTATGCTCCATGTGCAGGAACCGCTTGACACAAAACTCCTGACGGGCACAACGGAAGAAAAAATCAAGAAAACGACGCTTTTTTATACGCAGGCAATGGAAAAACAAATCCGTCATAATCCTGAGCAGTGGTTCTGGATGCATAACCGCTGGAACAAAAACTGGAAATAAATTGAGAAATAAATTTTTGAGAGTGACTGCCCTTTTGGAAAAAGAAGTAAAACATATCAATCCTAACAGCCGTTATTTTGGGCAGTTTTTTAGACACGCTGTGTAGGGGACAATCGGGAAAAGACACGGCAAACTGAAAATAAGGCATAAAAAATCGCCTGCTGCCAATGTGAAAGCACTATCGCAGCAGCCGCTGCCATATTCCGATTTTTAACAGCAAAAAAAAGCCCCTCGGCAGGAAAGTCCTGACAAGGGGCTTAATTTTATGCTGTGCTTTGCAGCAAATTCAAATTAGAATTTGTAAACAAAGGTCAAAGCAGAACGGAATACGTCATCTTGTTCTTTTGCTGTAAGATCAAAAGGATCAAGTTTTGATTGATCGAAGATAGCATAACCGAGCTGCAAGGTAGCAGAAAGGTTTTTGTAGATTTGATAGGTGGTATCGAAGTCGATTTCAATTACGCTGTCATCTTCGGTAAGAGTACCTACCAAGAGGTTAGAGGCATCTCTGTATAAATTTCCTACTTTAGCGGTTTCATTTTCATTTGTACCCTTTACATACAAGACACGAGCAGTATGAGAGAGGTTTTCAAGGAAGGAGAAGTTAGCGTATTCAGCAATGATACCCCATGTACCGAACGGGCTGTCAGCGCCGCCGTTGGAGATGTTGGTGAAGCCGTCAGAACCGATGATGTTGCCGTCGAAGAGGATGGTGGAAGCAGAGAATCCGCCGTCCAAGAGCATGAATGCTTTGTCGTTTCTGTACAGAGGAGAATCTTCTTCATAATAATCTGTACCGCTGGCATACCAAGCGCCTAAGCTTGCAGTACCGTTGTCGAATTTGTAAGAACCTTTTGCCGCAATATAGAAGCCGTCATAGCTGTCTTCCAAGAACGGAGTACTAAATGCGTTGGCATTGTGGTATTTGGTGTTGCTGTACAAAGCATCAACTGCAAATACGAACGGGTCAAACATGTTGAGCTCAGCAGAAACGCCGATTACAAAAGAATCAGATGAAGGATCAATATCTAAGTTTGATTTGGTTGGAACGTTGCCTCTCCAGCCTGTTGGGTCAATTGCATCATTATCAAAGTGAGCATACATTACCCATGGAGCTACTTTGAAGCCGTCGTAAGCAAATTCTGCGTTAAGCATAACGAGATCTGCGTCATCGCCCAATGGTGCATAATAGTCATTATTAGCTTCCCATGCGTCAAGTTTATCGCTATTAGCATATTCAGAATAAGCACGTACCCAGGTGAAGCCAACATTGATGTTGTCGTTGACAGCAGAAGAAACAGTGATACCGTCTCCGCGACCGTCAAGAATAGCAGAACCAAATGCATAGCTGGGAGCTACAACAGCGTGACGACCCATACGAACTTTTACATCAGTTCCTGGAATGTTCCAGTCGATGTAAGCTAAACGCATACGGAAGTGGTCACCAGCGTCTAACATTGCTGCTTCTGGGTCAGCGGTGAAATCGTTACCATTGTGACCCCAAGAACCTTTACGGTATTGGAACAAAATGGTTGCAGAAAGGTCTTCGCTTGCTACATAGTCGAAACCGAAACGGATACGGCTTGTTGCGTTGAAGTTTTCTGGTCCGTATGCACCAGCGTCACCATAGGTGAATTCTTCTGCAAATTGCAATACAGGTTTGAATTCACCAGCAGAAGCAGAGCCTGCAAAAGATGAAACAAGTAAACCGGCAGCTAAAACAAGTGTGGTAAGTTTTTTCATTTTATTTTCCTCACAGAATTTATGCCTAAAAGGCAAA